>NZ_JARVSV010000035.1:0-249731 GCF_030209025.1 Pseudomonas sp. MEJ086 | reverse complement strand
TCTGAATTAAATGGAGTGACATTCCTGGCAACAAAATACGCGCTCGACGTGGCATGAAAAACTCCTTCCATAGAGACTTACAAGCCTAGACCACTATCGAAATGGAAGAAATAATCGTGGTCTGTCCCCTATTGTTCCGCTATCGAAATGGAAGAAATAATCGTGGTCTGTCCCCTATTGTTCCGTGTTCCGGATTAGCAAGTTTGGCAGCAGTCGTCGTATCAAGTGTTTTGGCGCTGATCGCTATACCAGTGGTTTCGTCAAAAAAGTTAAACGTCTTGAAGTTAGGCGGTAGCAGAGAGCCTGCTGGCAGTTGCGTCCCAAGGTAATCCTCCCAAGGCATTCCTTGACCTTGAATACCCTTGCCCCACTCAATCCCAGTAGTAGCACGGTCTACCGCCCCGCCAGTTGCTTTTGCACCATCAGCCTTTTATGCGTTCTAAGAACTCGACCATTGCTAGTGGATCACGCTCCACAAGTTCTTCAATCAAATCTTCCGCTGCCCAATGCAGAATCATGTCCCCTCCCCCCCCATCTTTGCAGAGGATAAGATCACTTGACAAAGAAGAGTCAACAACATTGACTTCTCTATCGCTGAGTGCCATCAGGCCACCGTAGCCATCATAAGGAATGACCCAGTAAAAACGCTCGTTCTCTATCCAGTAAATCCCAAACACCTGTACAGGCTCTTCTCGCCCAATTTCTCGAATAATCATATCCACATCACTCAATAGTCCTACCGGGCTGCAGCACAGGGGGCAGCTGTTGCGGCGTAGTAATTTTCATATCGTATGCTTTACCGGTTACGGAGTTGTACTGGTAGTGGATGGTTATATTTTCTCCGCCAGGTAGACGGTGACTTACTTCCATTTTTCTCCACCCCTCACTCCGCGGGAAGTCTTTATCGCCCGCTAATTTTGTATCACGACCGGCAGAGGGATTTTCTGTCACTCTGTTCCACAAAGTCTGCTCGCTCAGATCTCTTGGCGCCGTTGACTGATAGCTCTTTGCTGTTGAATGAGTTGCATAGTCTGGAAGACCAGCAGAAAACTCATCGGCAGCATTTTCCCGACCATAATAATCTCTATTGACGCTAGACCTTTCAGTAACAGCATTCGGGCTATATGGATCATCAACAATAGTTGGTTTACCGCCACTGAAACCACTAGAACCGCCACCTTTTGCACCTGATGTACCAGCACCCCTTGGACTGTCAAAGATACCCCGTCCACCATACGCCCCTGCCAAAGCGGCAACAACTGAATGGACAGCCATGACCGTATCATACCGATCCGCTATCTCCTCCCAGCTCTTTCCTGACTCCTTGGCTATCGCCGCTATAGCAGCATCGCGCGTAATACTCCCCGAATCGAGGCCTTGTAGGATTTTTTCTACATTCGCAGCGTCCTCCTGATAGACGCTTTTCCAAGCAAGACTATAGCTAATAGGCTCATCATAAGACGCTAACGCTAGCTTTGCTTGAGCAACCAAGGCAGAGCATGCACCATCAGATTTTTTCCCTTTGGCACAAATATCTCGAATTGCTTCGTTACGTGCTTCATCAATCCTATGGATCTCAGCAAGCTCTACAGCCTCCTCGGTGGTTAAGCTTCCAGCCCTCTGCCTACGCTCTAAATTGGCTTTGCGCTGCGCCTCCGGGCGGTGCAAATAGTTATTTCCAGTCTCAATCTGCGCCGCATTCGCCGCAACCGCAGCCTCGCCCCCCGCGGCAGCCGTAATACCCGCGACCAGGCTGCCAATCAGATTCAGGCGATTCTGCTTCTGTGCATCCGTCATGCTCTCAGCAGTTTGATCGCTCAACTGATCAATCAAGTTGTTCAGCACCACGCTCGCACTGCCACCCAAGGCGCCCGCACCGCAACTTTGGCTTTGTGCCGCTGCACCCGCGCACCCGACAATGGCGTGCAAAGCCGCCCGTGCCGTATCGGATTTCAACTCATCAGCAATGCCTTTGACCTTTTCAGAGGCAAGGCCTTGTAGATAGCTGACCGCCGCGCCTTGAAGAAGCTGTGATCCACCACCAGTGACATTGCCCCCGGCCGCACCGCTGATAGCGGAAACCAGAGTCCGCCCTAGCCCACCAATCTCCCAAGTGGCATTACTGTCAATGATGTCCTTGAGCTGATCGATTTTCACTTTGTCACGCTGCTCAACAGGCTTAGCGTTCTCCTCAGCCAATTTCTTCTTGGCATCCGTAGAGGCGAGCGAGCGCTGCTCGAGAAAAGTGCCGACATTACGTACGAACTGCTCAGTGATCTCGAAGCCAGCTTCGACTTCCTTGCGATCAAAGATCGGTTTGAGGGTATTGCTGCCGTCCTTGTCACTGGAGACATCACGATTGACATCGGCAACTGCCTGCTCAGCAGTCTGGCCTGTCAGCTCCTGCTGTTGCGCCTCGTCGGTGATGGTGATGGTCCCACCACTGATCCCGCTATGTGTTGTGCTCTTTTCCTTGCCGCTGGCGCTTAGCGCAATTGGTGTGCCTGCATTCGCAGCGGCTTCCTGAACAGGTTTGCCATCCTTGCCCTCGATTACATTGCCTTCTTTATCGTGAGCAGCCGTGCTGTAGCTGCCGCTCAAGCTGATGCTGCTGCCCTTGTACTCGGCTTTGTTCTCGATATCGGAATGCGTCAGCGTGCCGGTCGTCAGGCTGTTCTTGCCGTCCGCAACGGCTTTGTCATTGCTGGCGATGATGGCGCCTTGCAGATCCGTATTGCCGCCAACGTTGATCTGGAAGCCGTTATCGCCCGCCTTGATCCCCGTTTGCTGACCGACACTTGCATACTCACTATTGATTTTCTGCTGGCTAAAGCTTCCGGAGACAGTGGACACGCCCGCGCAGAAAGGCGGGATGCACAGGCTCAGCCCAACGCCCGCGTTTTGCTGTTTGGATTTGTAGTTGTCGATGTCTTGTTGGCTGGCAAGATTCAAGTCGCCACCCACTTCGGCGGTAACTTGCTTGGCGGTGACTACAGCGCCTTTCAGATTGGTGTCACCACCACTGTTCAGGGCGACTTTCTCGCCAGCGTTTACTAGGGTATTGGCATGGGTGATCGCCTCACCTTCAGACGAGCCTCTGCCTTTGTTCGCCGCCAGCTCGATGGTGAAGCCGTTCTGCTGCCCCACGCCGAAACCAACGCCTGCACTCCAACCGCTGTTGCTGTTCTTGCCCTCCTGATTGGCAGTGTTTTGCGCTGAGATGAGGTTGATGCTGCCATCCGCATCGAGCGATACGTTACGCCCCGCATCGATGGTGCTACCCACAATGTTCAGGTTGCTGGCGTCACCATCACCGGTTGCCTTGATAGCGATGTCGCGGCCTGCCGCGACGCTGCTGGCGACCACATTCTGACCGGACTGAGTTCCGCCACTCTGGCTTTGGCTATTGCTCAGGTTGACACTGATTTTGACACCCGTGAAATTCCCAGTCGCCAAGGTCTGGGCACTTTGATAAGCCTCGTAACCACTCATCGCCGTGTTGGCGGCAGCCAACGCAGTCAAGCGCCCATCCTTGGTGTCACCCGCAGCATTGATCATGCGTTGCGCGCCCTGCACAGCGTCGATCAACGGCACGCTTACTGTGCCGCCAAGAGCGGTACGGTTGGAGCTTTGCTTCTGGCTGGAACTGAGCAGGTCATACCCTGCTTCGATGTCGACACGCTTGGCCGTGATCGAAACATCGCCCTGCGGTGCAATGACCTGGCTGGCCTGCTGCCGGTAGGTTTCCCCAGCCTTCAGCTCGACATCCCCACCCAGCGAGGCGATCTGGCTACCCAGTTGCTGAGTGGTGCTGTTCTGGCTGCTTTGCTTGATACTGACCACGCCCGTGGCGCCTTGCCACCAATCGCCAATTTCTCCAGACTTCTTCGAGCTGGAGCGAGCACTGGAATCATCCTTGGCCTCACCACTGGCGATCAGCAGATTGCGCCCAGCCGCTACGTTGATATCGCTGTCAGCGACCAGGGTGCTGCCCCGAACCGCGGTATCGCGGCCGCTGGTCACGTCAATGGTGGCGCCGCTGAGCGTACTGCCAACCTCCTGTGAGGAAGACGACTGGGCACCCTTGGATTTCTGCTCGAGCGTCAAAGAGCCATTGGTGGCAAGCGAGTCGAAGATGTGCCATTTCAGCGAGCTGGACTTGCTGGATTGACTCGACTGCTGCGAGGCCACCGCAGTACCTACCGATACATCGCGCCCAGCATCCAGGATGATGGCGTCGTCAGCACGCAGGCCTGCGGCGCGCAGTGCAATATCGTCATTGGCTTCGATGACGATGTTCTGGCCGTCGAGTCGAGTGCCGGTAAGCGTCGTTGACTCAGAACTGCTGGTTTTCGCCTTGCTGGAGAACAGACCGCTTTTAGCCTTGGCGTTGGCCTGGCTGCTGGAGTTCTGGGCCGCATCGAGCACGACATCGCCACCGGCGCGCAGATAGATGTCCGAATCGCTGATCAGCTGGGCACCGCGTGCGGCGATGTCCTTATCGGCACGCAGCGTCAGATCGCTCCCCGAGGTAATGTAGGAGGATACCGCTTCGCTGTTGGAGGACTCGGACATCTGCAGCTTACTGCTGCTGAACATGCCGCCTTTTTTCTTCTTGTAGAAGTAGCTGTAATCGAAGTTCTGGGCAGCATCGAGATCGATGTCACCACCGGCGTAAAGGTAAGCCTCTTCGCTAGCGTGGATCTGGCTGCCAATCAGCGTGGTGTCGTTGCCGGACACGCTGGTGAAGTTGCCGCCCGCTTCAATCACCGATGCTTGCTGACTGACGCTGGTCTCGGCGCGCTCGACCTTCTTGCCAGCGTGCTTGTAGAAGGACTCTTTATGGCTTTCGTTCGCGGCCGCGGCGATCACCATGTTTTCCGCGGCCTTCAGGTCGATATCCCCGGCCGCTTCGACGCGGCTGGCAATCACGCCGAGGTCGCGGCCGGCGCTGATGGCTAGATCGCCGCCCACCTGCACGTCGCTTCCATGCTGCGTGACCTGGTACTGACTACCCCGCTCACGGCGCCCTTGGTAACTGTAGGAGTCCTGTTCACGCTGGCTGGCGATCAGGGCATCGCGCCCGGCTTCGATGCGGGCATCGCCGCCGGCCTTGATGACGCTGCCCAAACTCTGCACATCGCGGCCCGCGATTGCGCTCAGGTCATTGGCCGCTTCGATACGCGAGGCGGCGGTCGCTACGTCGGCGCGGTACTGATTGTCCCGGTTACTGCCCGTAATCGTGGTGATGGTGCGCTCGTTGATGATGTCGCCATCACGCGCGACCAGGCTCACGTCACGCCCGGAGATGATGCCGCCAGCGGCATTGCGAATGCTGTCGGTCGCCATCAGCTCGAGGCGGTTGCCGGCCTCGATCAGGCCGCGGTTTTCGATATTCGCGGCGGTGGCCGAGAGGTTATTGCTGGCACGCAGGGTGCCGCTGTTGTTCAGCGAGCCGCCACTGATCAGCGTCACGTCGCGGCCCTGGATCAGCGCACCATTAGCCATCAGGCGGTTTGCTGGCTGTGCCATGTAGAGCACGGGGGCCAGTACCTTTTCCCCGGCGACCTCGACCTCTTCCATCCACACGATGTCGTGGGTCAGCGCCGCTACCTGAGCGGCGCTCAAACTCACGCCCACGGTGAGCTGCAGCGACTCTTTGCTGGCGATGGCATTGTTCATCAGGTAGCGGAACATGGCCTCGTCGCTGTCCAGCCCGGCGATAAAGCGCTGGCCGGTGCGAGCCGTGATGGCATCGCGGATCAGGCGCTGCTCGTAGAGGCCATCACCCAGGCGCTTTTGCGCCAGATCCGGATCGAAACCCAACCTGCTCAGCATGTAGTCGGAGTTGAGGAAATTACCCAGGCTGGCGAATGCCGGGTTGGTTTCGATCAGGTACTTGTGGCTGCTGCCAGGCACGACCGGCTGGCCCAGCGTGGCTACACCGTCTACGGCCAACGGTGCCGTTACGCCTGCAACGACTGGCACCTGACCAGCACTGGTGCCACCTGGCACGGCAATCTGCTGCCCACTCAGGGCCGAAGCCGCGGCATGTTGCTCCTGGCTGCCGACGACAATGCCCTGACCGACGACGGCTGCAGGGCCGGCAATGCTAGTTACGGACGTCGCTCCGGTTTGCTGCCCGCCCTGCTGATTGAGGCGGAACAGGCCATTCTGGCCAGTGGGCAGGCTGAAGCCGGGCAGAGTCAGGGGATTGATCTGCTTTTGCGCGAGGTCTGGTGGCAGTTGCGTGGTAATGGCGACAAGTGGCGTGGTGCTGGCAGCAACCGTGGTATCCACGCCCTTCGAAGTATCGCCAACGTAGGCGGTCTGCGAACGCAGCACGCTGTTATTGATTTCCTGGCTGGCGGTGACCTTGACTGCACCACCAGCCTGCACGATGGCGGAAGCTACGGCACTTCCACTTACCTGCACCGTGTAGGACGAGGTTTCGTAACGACCGGCCTGAGCCGCAGAGGCGGCGAGTATCTCGTCGCGGGACAGTGCACTCGGCGCATAGTTAGGCGAGTTTGGGTCGTTGTACTGGTTATACAAATTCTTCTGGTTGATAAACCTGTAATAGGTAGGCCGATCGCGCGTATATAAACCAGAGTTAAAATAACGCTCCTCACCACCACCGGCACCGATGTTATTGAACACATCGGTGCCAATGGTGATATCACCACCTGCAGATACCGTGCTGTGACGGTTATCCAACAGGCTACCGCTGAATTGGAAGTTGCCACCCGAGCCAATGAAGCCTGCAGCTGAGGCACTCCCCGAAACGATTACATCTTCGTAACGTTCAACTGAAGTGAACTTCCACGCACAACCGTTACCCCTGCAGGTATCGTCTTCGAATACATGAATGTTACCCGACACACGCTGCTGCTCAGTGGCGAAGCGATCCCGCTGGTTGCGCAAGGTATTGGCGTAGAGGCGCATATCACCGGCGCTTTCCACGGTCCCGGAGTTGTTGTCGATCAGGTTGCTTTCGCTGCCGTCGGCACGGCCGCTGATATCCAGGCCGCCCAGGCTGTAGATATCCGCCTGGTAGTTGACGAGTTCGTCTGCGCGCAGCGCCATATCTGCGCCGCTGAAGATCAAGCCGCTTTCGTTACGGAGCGTCGATGCGATGACTGAAAGATCGGCGCTGCTACCCAGTGTGCCGAAGTTTTCAAGCTGGGCTGCGCTGATAGCGAGACCGTCAACAGCGGTGATGACACCTCGGTTGTTCGATTGACCGACGATGTCGATTTCAGCCTTCGCACCACTGCTGACACGGGCGCTTTCCGACAGATTCAGGTTCGCGGCATCGAGCGTCAGGTTGCCGATGCTGCTCAGACGACCACCACCGCTGTAACCACCGGTGAGCGCAACGCTCATGCTGCCGTCACTGGCCAACACACCCTGGTTGATCCAGGTATCGCCGGTGCCGGTGAAAGACGTGGCAGCGAGCAGGCGGCCGGTCGCCGTCTGCGTGAAATGACCAATGTTCAGAACGAGGCTGGCTGCTTGCAGAAGGCTGTCATTGACCCAACTGCTGGCGTCGATGGTGAGTGCGCTGCCGGTGACGAAGCTGCCGCCCGCGGCCATCACCTGCGCAGTTGCCAGGCCGAAGGACCCGCTGCCCATGTGCCGGATCTGCCCAGCCTGGTTGACCAGGCTGCCTACCTGCACCGAGAGGTCTTGGTTGGCGGTCTCGATCAGGCCGCTGCGGTTGTCCAGGCTCGTGGCGTTAATGCGGGTGAAGCCAGTGCTGCCCAGCGAACGCAAGCGGCCCTGTCGGTTATCGACGCTGCCAGCCTGCAGCAGGAGCGAGCGTTCGCTTTCGATCAGGCCGCTCTGGTTATCGAGCGCGCCGGCAAGGCTAAAATCGATTGCTCGCGCCGCTACCTGGCCACCGCCGTTATTGACATGCGTCGCATGCACGGTGAGATCACCCCGTGCATAGAGCCCGCCGTCACGGTTGTTGAGCGACCCGGTGTCGATTTCGGCGTTGCCGTTCAGGCCGGACAGGTGCCCCGCTTCGTTGTCGATGTCTGCAGCGGTTACGTCCAGCGTTTGGCCCTGGGCAGTACCACTGCGGTTGTCGAACTCACCGGTAACTGCCAATTGCAGCCGGCCTGCCGCGCTATCCAGCACGCCACGCTGATTGTCGAGACTCGCAGCCGTCACGTTGAGGTTGCCACCGCTACTGATCAGTCGCCCATCGCGGTTGCTGAACGCCTCGGTGGCGGTAACCTGCAGGTTACTGGCACTTTGCAAATTGCCCTGGTCGTTGAGGATGCGCTGTGCCTCGACCAGCAGCTCACCGGCCTGGCTGTAAATCAAGCCATCGCGACTGTTGTCCAGAGCGCCGGTCAGGCGCAACGCCAATTGCTGACGGGCCAGCAGCGTGCCGCCGTCGGCGTTGTTCAAGCTGGCAGCAAGCAGCTGCAGCACGTTCTGGCTGGCCAGGGTTGCGCCCCTGTTATCGACGGATGCCGCTTCGATTCGCAGCGGCCCCGCACTGGCGAGCTGCGCGTTGTCGCGATTGACCAGTGCACCTGCCAATTGCAGATGAATACCTGCGTTGCTGGTGATCACACCTGCCGTGTTATCCAGGCTCTCACCACGAATGGCGAGCGCCTCGCCGGCGACGATCTGTCCTGCCTGGTTGGCGGTGTTGAGCGCCTCGATCTGCATGGTGCTTTGCGAGCTGATCAAGCCTTTGGCGCGGTTGTCGAGCTCATTCGAGACACTCAGTTCGAGCGCTCCCTGAGTCGAGATGATGCCTGCACTGTTGATCAGGTCTTTGCTCGAGACGCGTTGATTGCCCTGGCTGACCAGAGCGCCCTCGTCGCGATTGTCCAACTGGTCGCTGAGCTCGATACTCAGCTCACCATTCTTGCTCGACACTGTGCCCTTGGCACTGTTGTCCAGCGCGCCCCCCTTGATGGCCAGGCCTTGCCAGCCGGAGATCAAGCCTGCCTGATCGTTGCGAATGGTCTGTGCGTTCAGGCTCAGGGTACCGCTGCTGATCAGCTGGCCACCGTTGCTGTTGTTCACGCTCTCAGCGGCCAGCAGGTAGGACTGCGTCGAAAAGAGCTCTCCACCCTGGCTGTTATTCAACGCCTTCAGGTTATCGATACGCAGAGGACCAGCGGCGGAAACGAGGCCAGCACGGTTGTCCAGCGATCCACCCTGCAGATCCACGGTGACGCCCGCTTCGCCAATCAGTGAGCCTTGGCGCTGAATGAGTTCGGCGACCCGCAGGTACAGATTGCCCTTGGCGGATACTTCACCTCGCTCACTGGAGTCCAGGCTGGTGGCAGACAGGTCGAGCGTGCTCGTGCTGGAAATCAACCCGCCCTGGTTGGCAACGGTGCCAGCACCGAGCTGCAGGTGCTGCTTGGCGCTCAACACGCCACTGCGATTGAGCAGTTGGTCGACGCCGACCACCAGTTCACCCTGACTGATGATCTGCCCGCTCTGGTTGTTCAGCCCACCACTCACCAGGCTCAGTGCTTTGCCGCTGGCCAGCAGGCCATCGGCCGAGTTGTTCACCTGTTCGCTGCGCACCTGCAACGCTGCAGCGGCCGACAGGGTTCCACCCTCGTGGTTATCCAGTTCGCGGGAGGCAACTTCCAGATCGGCGCCGCTGGTAACCAGGCCTGCGGCACTGTTATCCAGTCGATTCGCCGCCAGCTGCACACCCGACATCCCGGAAAGCAGGCCTTTGAGGCTGTTCTTCAACAACCCGTCGATGCGCACCTGCAACTGTTGCGCGGAGATGACGCGACCGCCACTGTTGTCCAACGACTTGGCCGCCAGGACGAAGCTGAGATCACTGGATATCTCGCCACTCTGACTGTTGTTCAGAGCACCAACGTTGTTCAGAGCCAGTACACCCTTACTGGCAATCAAGCCGCCCTGACTGTTATCGAGTGCGCCCTGACCCAGATCCACCGACAGAGTGGATTCGCTGACCAACTGCCCTGCACGCTGATCCAATTTGCCAGTGGTAACGGATACAGGCCCGGTGGCAGCAATACGACCGCCGTTGCTACTCACCGTATCGGCAATCAGGTTCAGACCTGCACCGCTGGTGATGCGGCCTGCATCGTCGTTGGTCAGGCTATCGGTGTCGATGCCTACTCCGGTCTTGCCGCTGATGGTGCCTGCCTGACGATTGTCCAGCGACACGCTCGCGATATCGACCTGGCTGTCGGTCAGTAGGCGCCCAGCGCGGTTGTCCACCTGAGCGACCTCGATGACCAGGTCACCCGCACTGGACAGTGCGCCACTGCGGTTATCCAGCTCATTGGCGGTCAGCTTCACCTGCCCTTCGCCGGTTACCAGGCCTTCCCGGTTGTCGAGTTTGCCGCGCAGATTCAGTTGCAATGCGGCAAGGCTGCTCAGCGTTCCGCCGGCACTGTTATCCAGGCTCTCGCCATCGAGCAGCAACCCATCTCGCCCGCCAAGAACGCCTTTGGTGTGGTTGAGCACCCGCTGAACGGCCAGTTGCAGGCCACTATCGCCAAGCAGCAAACCCGATGCGCTGTTATCGAAGGTTTGGCCAGTGACCTTCACTCGCCCGGCGCTGGAGATTTCGCCACCCCGGTTGTCGACAGACGCGACTCGCAAATCGATGCCGTTGCCTGCCGCCAACAGACCACCGCCACCGTTATCGAGGCGCTGCCCCTGCAGACTGAGACGGCCCTGACTCAGCAACTGGCCGCCTTGCTGATTGAACTCGGTGACCTGAGCGGTCAAGTCACCCTGGCTGGCGATCTTGCCCTGGGCAGCGTTTTCGATGAGTTCGGCACGCAGGTTCAGGTCACCATCGGCGATTACACGCCCGCCATTTTGGTTGCTCAGCAAGGTGGTCGTTGCATGCAGGCTGCCGCGGCTATCGATGACTCCGCCCGCGCTGTTATCTGCCCTCGACAGGCTGAGACCGAGTTGCTCGTCGGCGAGAATTCGACCGCCGCGATTGTCCAGCGCGTCGCCGCTCAGGTTAAGCACGTTGCCCGAGAGCAAGCCCGCCTTGCTGTTGTTGGTGACACCTGCCGATACGTCCAGCTGGGTCTTCGCAATCAGGGCCCCATCGGCACTGTTGTCCAGAACGCCATCGACCCGTGCACTCAACGTGCCCTGGCTGACGAGCGTGCCCGAACCGCTGTTATTCAGTTCCGCAGCTTTTACGGCCAACTGCACATTGGAAGACACGACGCCCTGTGCATTGAGCATCCTGCCTGCGACATCGAGGTCTACGCCTTGCTCGCCAATGACCCGCCCGGAGCGGTTATCCAATTCAGTGCTGGAAATGGCTACGCTCTTCTGGCTGGAGATTTCTCCACCACGGTTGGCAAGCTCACCGACTTGCAGGCTAACGCTCTTGCCACCGGATACGAGCCCGGTATTGCCGTTGTCGAGAGAGCTGGCACTGACCTGAACGTCACCTTGCGACAGCAGACGACCTTGCTGGTTGTTCATGCTGCCGGCCTTGACCGACGCCAGTGCCTGGCCGCTCAGCACGCCGCCCTGGTTGTCCAAGGCCTTGGTATCGACCTTCAGCTCGCGGCTGGCAAGCGCTCGGCCGGCATTGCGGACCTCGGTCGCGTCGATGCGCACATCGCCGGATGCATTGCGGCTGTTATCGTTGTTGACGCCGGCTTCGATAATGCCCGCGTTGTCGAGGCGGCCGGCTTGTATATCGATGCTATTGGCGGCGGCGAGACTCTGCTTGTTGCTCAGCTCAGCAGTCGCGCGAATGGCGACGTTGCTGCCTGCATAAGCGGGCCCTGTCAGCTCGGCACTGCCGGCGACGATGTGCAGATTGTCCCGGGCGGCGATGCGTGACAGGGTCAGTTGCCCATTGGCATCGACCTGAATATCCCCGGCACTGGCCGCCATGTCGCCGGCCAGCTTCACGCCCACGCCCGCCTCGGTACCCACCAGACGAATCGCCCCGGCGTACATGCCGCCCAGGGCCGAGCTGTCGATGGCCAGTTGCGGTTTTTCACTGCCGTCATCGGCCTTGGCGATGGCCTGCAGGGTGGCGGCATCCACGTCGTTGCGGCCGGTGATGACGTTCAGGCGCTTGGCATGAATCTCGGCGTTGAGCTTGGCGCTGCGGGTGATCAGGTCGAACTGGTCGACGTTGCTGGCGTTGAGGCCTGCACCTTCGATGGCGATGTCGCCGCCATTGACGTCGAAGCTGCGCAGTTGGCCGTTTTCGATCACCCGCGCACCCGTGCTCAGGGTCGCCCGAGGGGTGTTGATGAAGCCGCAGCCGTCGCAGGTGATGCCATGGGGGTTGGCGACGATGACGTTCGCCGCCTGCCCGGCCACTTCCGTGTAGCCCTTGAGCTGGCTGCGGTTGCTGCCGGTCACTTCGTTGAGGATGACCCCTGCTGCACGCCCCTGCAGATTGGAATTGCCAATGATGATGCCGCCTTGCTGGGTGCTCTGCAGCCGCTCGGTGGCGTTGTTGAGGATCAGCCCCTGCTGGCCGACGTTGTAGTCGGTGAACTTGTTGTGCGACAGCCCGCTGCCGTTGGGCGTGGCGATGTTGACGATCGGCACGCCATTGGCGGCCTGCCCCAGGCTGGTGTTGCCGCCCGCCTGCGCATCCACGGTCAGTTGCGCGGCAGTGGCGGCGATGGGGTTGAGGAACATCACACCCGCCAGAATCAGGGCGATGTTTTGAAACAATGGGCTGCGAACGTCCATGTTCAGGGTGCTCCGAGGCACAGGCGAATCAAAAAATCAGAGGAAGAGGTCGAGGTGGAAGTGCACCGGGTGATCGCGCTCGGCGATCGCATCGGGTGGTTCCAGGGAATGGGCGAAGGTCACGGCAGTGGTCAGATACTCGCCGGGCTGGATCACGCCGACGTCGCCGGTGATCGCCTAGCCACAATCGATGCAGTGATTGGTCAGCGAAAAAACGGACAAGCCATAAGGCCGCAGATCCATTGCGGAAAACCATGCATCCATTCCCGAGGTAACGCGTCGATTCGATACCGGAAAATTAAAACACAGGCCTTTTCGCGGCTAAAACCCGCGCCATAGCGGCAGGCGGCGCTCCCGAGGGGCGACAAAATTTCATCAGCATCAAGAATCAGAATTTGACGCCCGCGAACAATGCACGGGTATTCCACTGGCAACCGCTCGAGGACTCGAGATGGCCGATAATCGATAGGTGCAACGGCGGCCAGCGAAGCGCGTGACTCACGCAAACAATCGCCAACAAAATGACGCCAAAAAGCAGACTGACAATCATTGCAAAATATTGCAAACAGCTGGAAGCAGGCCGGATCCCTGGAGAACTGCCCCTGTTTTCGCTAACGATCAAGCGCCCCCCACTTAACGAACCGCAAGCAAAGTGGATCTCGACACAGCCTGCTGCCCCGGATGCGTTGCCAGCCGACAAGCAGCCTTCGTTGAGCGGCAATATGAAAACGGGGCCTGTTTCAGGCCCCGTTTTCAGTATCGCGAATCACCCACTCACGGGCTCGAAACGTTCGCCCCGAAATACCCGCCTGGGGTTGCCCCGCTCCACCTGCCGGTGAAACGAGCGCCGCTCGGCGCGTACAGCATCGGCATTCTGCTGAGCCTGCTGTGCGAGGCGCTGGCCAATCAGCAGAACGGCCAGACGCTTGTTGGCATGCTGGCTGCGCTCGCTCTGGACCTTGACGCTGATGCCGCTGGCACTATGCGTAGCACGCACCGCCGAGTCGGTGGTGTTGACGTGCTGGCCGCCTGGGCCGGACGAGCGCAGGGTTTCGAAGCGGATTTCACCGGCCAGTTCCGGGGCTGGCGCGGTGAACCGCGCGCCACCGAAGAACCAGTTCTTGCGGGCGTGGCCTGGCCTGTATGGGCTGGGGCAGGTCCATTGCAGCGACCCTGTCCAGCAGTCGACAAGGCTGTGCGCCTGCTCGCCTTCCAGCGCCAGCAATACCGAACGCAAGGTGCCGGATCGTGGCCCCGGCTCCTCTTCGAGAACCCGCACCTGTACAGCCTGGGCGTGCGCCTCGGCCTGCAGCCTGACCACTGCCTTGGCCACCGCCAGGGCGCACTCCTCAGGTCCCTGGGCCGCCGATAGTTGCAGAAGGATCATCAGCAGCACCCTCCACGCGTCTTGTAGGTCAGCACCGGCTTCAGGCGCGCCAGCACACGTATCAGTCCGGCCCCCTGCAGTGCGCCTATCACCGAGTCGATGGCCTTGTACGCCTCCGGCGCCTCCTCGTAGATCAGCGCTCGGTCGGCGCAGATGACCCGGCTGCCGAGGCTGGTCCGGCCCAGTTGCTCGACGCTGTAGCGAGCGGCAAGACGGTCCTTGCACTCACTGCGCATCCATTTGCGACCGGCACCATGCGCCAGCGAGAACAGGCTGCGCGCGTCGGCCAGCGGTTGCACCAGATAGCTGTAGTCACCACGGGAACCGGGAATCACCACAACGCCCTGATCCGATGGCGTCGCGCCCTTGCGGTGCAACCAGCCCTGAACGCCATCGACGCGTGCCGACGAGACCAGGTTGTGGTTGATGTCCAGCACCGCCTGGCCATCGCTACGCAAACGCTCGAGGATGCGCCGAGCGATCAACTGACGATTGGCCTCGGCAAAACGCAAGGCGCCGTCGTGGCGACTCAGGTAATGGGCGCAGGCATCACTGCCCGCCTCCAGCCCCTGATGCCCGAACAGGTCGACCTGCTCGCGCAGAATCGACTCGCCCAGCCCGCGCGAGCCGCTGTGCACCAGCAACAGCAGGTGCTTGCGGTCGATGCCCAGTGCCGCCATCGCCTCGTCGTCGTAGCTTTCGTCGAGCAGTTGCAACTCGGCGAAATGGTTGCCGCCACCAATGGTGCCCAGCGAGCGTTCATGGCCGCTGAGGGGAAGATCGAAGGCGTCGATGACCTCACGCCAACTGTCGTCCAGCGGCGCGTCGAGGTTGCCGATGCGCTTTTCCAGCTTGTCCAGATTCAGTTTGGCGATAGCGCTGTCGGTACGCCACAGCGCCATTCCACAACCGATGTCGTTGCCAACCAGGGCCGGGTACAAGCGGCCCACGGAAAAGAATGCCGCGCCGACCGGATAGCCACGCCCCGGGTGCAGATCCGGCATGCCGGCGACCCGATGCATGCCCGGCAGGCGAGCGGTCGTTTCGAGTTGCTGGATCGCTTTTCCTTCGATCCAGGTGTCGTCCGCGGCGACCAAAACGGTGCCGTCGGACAAAGTGCGAATGCAAGTGCCCATAGTCCAATCCTGATGGGTTGAAACGAAAAAATGTTCGGATTGGCAGGCCTTGGCCCGGGTGTTGCGCAGCCGCTAGCGAATAGCGGAAACAGCGATCAAGCCAGGCGCGACCTGCAAAGGGTAGTCAGTAGCTGCATGATGTACCTCCTTTGCCGTCGGTTGAGAGAAGGCGCGCATCCTAGGCTTATCGCTCGATTCTTGCAACGCCCAGAGGTGAGTTTGGCGATGGCACCGGGCCGCTGGCAATGCCACGCCCCTGCAACGCGAAAGCCTGCGCTTGGCAAACCGGCGATCTGCAGCTACAGCTAAAAAGAGACCTGCCTGATAGGTCGACTGTGACCACAGGCTATCGCACTCCGTCATCGGCAGTATCCCAAGCGTCGGGATCGAATCTGCGTATCAGGGAGATGCGTGATGTTGACTCTGCTCAATCTGCTTTCCGCCATTGCCCTGCTGATCTGGGGCACCCATATCGTGCGTACCGGGATCCTGCGGGTATACGGCTCGCAATTGCGTCGCGTGCTCAGCCACAACGTCGGCAAACGGCCCATGGCGTTCGTCGCCGGCATCGCCGTGACCGCCCTGGTGCAAAGCAGCAACGCCACGGCGCTGCTGGTCACTTCATTCGTCGGCCAGGGTCTGATGGCGCTGACCCCGGCGCTGGCGATCATGCTCGGTGCCGACGTCGGTACCGCGCTGATGGCGCGGGTGCTGACCTTCGACCTCAGTTGGCTGTCGCCCCTGCTGATCTTCCTCGGCGTGGTGTTCTTCCTGTCCCGCAAGCAGACCCGTGCCGGCCAGCTCGGCCGGGTGGGCATCGGCCTCGGGCTGATGATTCTGGCGCTGCAGTTGATCGTCGCCGCCGCCACGCCGATCACCGAGGCCAAGGGCATTCACGTGCTGTTCGCCTCGCTCACCGGCGACCTGCTGCTCGACGCCGTGGTCGGTGCACTGTTCGCACTGATTTCCTACTCGAGCCTGGCCGCGGTGCTGCTCACCGCGACGCTGACCGGTGCCGGTGTGATCGGCCTGCCGGTGGCCATCGGTCTGGTGATCGGTGCCAATATCGGCAGCGGCGTGCTGGCCTTTCTCAATGCCAGCATGCAGAGCCAGGCCGGGCGTCGCGTGGCCCTGGGCAGCCTGCTCTACAAGCTGATCGGCCTGCTGCTGGTGATTCCGGTGCTGGACCCACTGGTGCACTGGCTGGACAGCCTCAAATGGCATCCGGCAGAACTGGTCATCGGCTTTCACGTGCTCTACAACAGCCTGCGCTGCGTGCTGATGCTGCCGACCCTCGGCCTCATGGCGCGCTTCTGCAACTGGCTGCTGCCGGATCGGCCGGACATGAATGCGGTCGCCAAGGCTCGCCACCTCGATCCCACCGCACTGTCCACGCCGAGCCTGGCACTCTCCAATGCGGTCCGTGAAACCCTGCGCATCGGTGACCTGGTCGACAGCATGCTCGGCCACCTGCTCGACGCCCTGCGTGGCAGCCAGCCGATTCTCGGCAAGGATCTGCGCCGCCTCGACGACGATATCGATGCCCTCTACACCGCGGTGAAGCTGTATCTCGCCCAGGTACAGAGAGAGGAGCTGAGCGACCACGACAGTCAGCGCTGGGCGGAGATCATCGAGTTCTCGTCGAACCTGGAACGTGCCGGCGACATCATCGAACGCATGCTCGGCAAGATCCAGGACGAGAAGACCTCACAGCGCCACGCCTTCTCCGAAAGCGGCCTGGTGGAACTCACCGAACTGCACGAACGCCTGCTGGGCAACCTGCGCCTGGGGCTGTCGGTGTTCTTTTCCGCTGACGCCGATGCCGCTCGCCAATTGCTGCGCGAGAAGCGTCGCTTCCGTATTCAGGAGCGCCGGCTGACCCATTTACATGTCGAACGTCTGCACAAGCAGGTGGTCAAGAGTCTGGAAACCAGCTCTCTACACCTGGAACTGATCGACGACATGAAACGCCTCAACTCGCTGTTCTGCGCCAGTGCCTACGCCGTGCTCGGCAGCCATGAAACCGGCGCCCTGCTCGTCGAAGAAGGTGGCGAGTAGTGCTCTCCACCGGCCGCATGCTAACGCTGTTGCTGAGCCTGTTGCTGTGCAGCCACCTGCTGGCGGCGGACCGCCTCAAGGTGGAAGGTTACCCCCTGGACAACGGCCTGCAACTGATCCTCAAGCCCACCAGCGAACGCGGCCATGTGTCCATCCGCCTGGTGGTCGGTGTCGGTTTCGATCAGTTCGACTGTCGCCACAAGGAGCTGCCGCACCTGCTCGAACACCTGTTGTTCAGCGGTATCGACGACAGCGGCGAAGCCGGGCTGGAAGAACGCATGCAGGCCCTGGGCGGTGACTGGAATGCCTACACCCGGGATAGCGACACCACCTTCGTGCTCGAAGTACCGGCCGCCAATCAGCGTGCTGCCCTCGACCTGTTGCTCTCCGCACTGTTCAACACCGAACTGAACGAGGCGCGCATCGACGCCGCCAAGGGCGTCATCGCCCATGAGAATGGCGAACACCCTGCAGCCTGGCAGCGCCTGCTCGGCAGCTCTGCCAGCAAGGATGACGCCACCGCCCAGCTGGCTGCGGAACTGGGCCTGGCCTGCGCCGAGCCGGACAGCCTGGCGCATCTGACGGCCGACGCCCTGGAGCGCCTGCGCAACGAGTGGTACGTCGCCAACAACATGACCCTGATCATGGTCGGCGATCTCGATCGACGCCTGCCCGCCTACCTCGAACGGCGCTTCGGCGAACTGCCGCCCGGCCCCATGCCCGAGTTGCGCGAACTGCCGGAAAGCACCGGCAAGGCCGAGCCCGACCGTACCCTGATCAATGGCCTGGTCGGTGAAACCGCCAAGGTACACCTGATCTTCGCCGAACCCTGGGTCGGCGAACTCGACCACGGCACCTGGCAGTTGCTGCGCGACTGCCTGCAATGGGCGGTGTATCGCGATCTGCGTCTCGAACACGGCCTGGCCTATGGGCCGAGCGTAGAGCGCAGTGCCTATGCCAGCAGCAGCTTCTTCAGCATCAACGCCGAGGTGGCACGCGACGATGTCGAGCAAACCCTGCAGCGCCTGCACGACCTGCTGCACAGGCTCGGCCGTGACGGCCTGGATGCGGACACCGTCGAGCGCTTGCGCAACGTCGCCCTCGCCCGCCAGAACTGGACCGCCCAGGGCAACAGCGCCCTTGCCGACTATTACTGGAGTTCGTTGGCCGATTACGAGGAGGGTCGCTTCGCCGATCCCGCCAAAGAACTGCGCCAGGTCCATACCGCACAGCTCGACGCGGCGCTGAACCTGCTCCTCAAACAGTCCACCTATCAACGGGTGGAACGACCGCTACTGGGCACCACGGGCCTGTACGTGAGCGCCGCCGCCGTGGTGTTGCTGCTGTTGCTGGCCGTTGTCGGGCTATTCGGGCTGCTGCGCGGACGCCGCTAGGCGCCTTTGCTTGCCCTCGTCGCGTCACCAGTACGCGACGCCCCAGCCCGGCGGTTGCACAGCAGGATGCCGAGGATTACCAGAGCACCGCCCAACACCATCGCCATGCTCAGCCGCTCATCGAGCAACAGCACCCCGGCCAGTACCGCAGTCAGTGGGTTGAGGGCGATGAAGGTGCCTGCCCGGGTCGCGCCGATTCGCTGTATGGCGTCGTAATACATCACGTAGGCAGCGGCCGAGCCCAGCACCCCGAGGTACGCCAGGCAGAGCGCATCGGTGACGGACAGGCTGCGCAAGGCGGCCCTGTTCATCTCGCCCATGAACAACGCCGTGGCGCTCAGCATCAGCGCGCCGGCTATCACCGAATAGCACACGGTGTGCAAGGCACCGATGGCCTGCACCACGCTCCTGCAAAACACGCTGTACACCACCCAGCTCAGCACACAGCCGAAGATCAGCGCATCGCCCAGCCAGTGCCCCTGCCCGGACGCCAGCCCCTGGGGTGCCCGCGCGAAGATGACCACACCGGCACCGAGCAGGCACAACGCGATACCGACCATCTGCACTGCGCAGATGCGCTCCCTGAAGAACAGGTAACCACAGAGCGCCATCAGCGCAGGATTGCTGGCGACGATCAGCGATGCCCGTGACGCGTCGATGTAGCTCAGGCCGGAGAAGAAGAACAGGTTGTAGGCGTAGATGCCGACCAGGCCGAGCAGCACGACCTGCACGGCCTGGCCCATGGTCATTGGCACGAAGCCACGCTTCGACAGTGCCAGGAAAGCCACCAGTACCAGCGCGGCGAGAATGAAACGCAAACTGGCCAGCAGCACCGGGCTCAGGTCACTGGACATGTAGCGGCCAGCGACGAAGGTGCCGCCCCATATGATCGCGACCAGCGCCAGCTTGAGGTAAGTCGGCAGGTCCGGTGAAAAGCGAATCGTCGAGTTTTCGTGCATGGTTGTTCTACGGCAAGTGAGAGGGAACCACGCCCATGCGCAGACCCCGGGTGTCGGGGCAGCGGACGAATAGGCGCAGCTCGGGCATACTTCTGCAGATACGTAGTCATAGGGAAATGAGCGATCACTCATGAGCAGCTATCGGCGATGACCCTCACGCAACTGGAAATCTTCGCCATCGTCGCGGCACGCGGCGGTTTCACCTCGGCGGCGGCACAGCTCGGCATCTCGCAGTCGGGGGTTTCCCATGCCATTCGCGCACTGGAGCAGGAGCTCGGCGTCGAGCTGCTGCATCGACACCAGGGCCCCATCGTGCTCACCGACATTGGCGCGCGGCTCCTGCAGAGAGCGCAGGTGATGCTCGGCATGGCGGAAACCATGCGCCAGGAAGCGCTGGATGCGCGGGGCATGAAACAGGGCACGCTGCGTATCGGCTCCTTCGGCCCCACGGCATCGATACGCCTGCTGCCGGCCATCCTGCAGGCCTATCGGCTGGCCTATCCGGGCATCGAAGTGCACGTCGACGAAGGGCCGGATCGGCAGGTACTGCAATGGCTGGAGGACAGGCGCATCGACGTCGGCTTCGTGGTGCTGCCCGAGGAACGCTTCGATACCTATCCGCTGCTCGAAGACCAGATGGTCGCCCTGCTGCCCCGCGAGCATGCACTGGCCCTCGAAACGGCCGTGCCCCTCAAGGCACTGTGCAGCGATCCCTTCGTGCTGACCGAAGCCGGCTCCAGCGAGATCGTCTCGCGGCTGTTTCTCTCGGCCAGGCTGCAACCCAACATCCGTTACCGGACCTCGCAACTGCTCAGCACCCTGGAACTGGTCGGGCGTGGCGATGCGATCAGCATCGTTGCCGCCTCGTCGCTGCCCATCGGCGAGGACGCCCCCTACGTGACCCGCGCCCTGATGCCGGCGAGCCCGCGTCGGGTCGGCCTGGCGGTGGTGGATGCACGGCAATCGTCCCCGGCGACCAAGGCCTTCATCGAATTGGCGCAGACTCACCCATGGTTGGGCCCACGCAAAAAGCCCCGGACGAACCGGGGCTGATGGCGACGCGCCGAGCGGCTATCACTCGATGATGTTGAACTCGCTCAGGTACTCGGTGGAGATTTCCAGGCCCAGGCCTGGCTTATCGTCGTCCAGCTGGATATAGCCGTTGACCGGTGCCGGCTCGCCCTTGAACACGTAGTAGAACAGTTCGTTGCCGACCTCGACGTCGAACACCGGGAAGAACTCGGACATCGGCGATGCGGTGGTCGACATGGTCAGGTGGTAGTTGTGCATCTGCCCGGCATGGGGGATCACCGGCACCGACCAGGCTTCGGCCATGGCGTTGATCTTGCGTGCTGCGGTGATGCCACCGACACGGTTGGTGTCGTACTGGATCACATCCACGGCGCGGCGTTCGAGCATGTCCTTGAAGCCATAGGAGGTGAACTCGTGCTCGCCGCCGGAGATCGGCATGATGCCCATCTTCTTCAGCTCGATGTAGCCTTCCAGGTCATCGGCGATCACCGGCTCTTCCAACCAGCGCGGCTCGAACTCGGCCAGTTTCGGCAGCATGCGGCGGGCGTATTCCAGGGTCCAGCCCATGTAGCACTCGAGCATGATGTCGACATCCGGGCCGGCCAGTTCACGCAGGGCGCGTACCTGCTCGATGTTACGACGCATGCCTGCCGGGCCGTCCTTGGGACCATAGCCAAAGCGCATCTTCAACGCGGTGAAACCCTGGTTGAGGTAGCCCTGAGCCTCTTCGAGGAACAGGTCGAGATCGTCATTGGCATAGAGCTTGGAGGCGTAGGTCCAGATTTTCTCCTTGGTACGCCCACCGAGCAGCTTGAACACCGGCTTGCCCACCGCCTTGCCCATGATGTCCCAGATGGCGATGTCGATCGCCGAGATCGCCGCCATGCCGATGCCCTTGCGGCCCCAGGCGTGACTCTGCCGGTACATCTTCTGCCAGATGTATTCGTTGTCGAAGGGGTCTTCGCCGATGGCGATGGGCGCCAGGTAGGTGTCGATGATTTCCTTGGCCACACGGGGCGCCAGGGCGCAGTTGCCGATACCGACGATGCCGTTGTCGGTCTCCACTTCCACCACCAGCCAGCCATGGAAACGGAACGAGCCCATGGCATCGCCGCGTTCGAAGAGGATGTCGCTGGCGTTGGTGCAGAAGTGGGCCTGGGGCGGTACCACCTTGCCTTTCCATTCGAAGACACGGGTACGGATGGATTTTATTTTCATGTTCACAGCTCCTTTCACGATGTAGTGGCGATCAGACGCGCGCGGTCTCGAGCGGCGCTGCCGGGGTGGTTGAGGGACGATTGAGGCGGTGGATCATCAGAGCGCCGATCACCGCGACCACGGCGAGGGCCAGCATCCCGGCACGCGGGTCACCGAACTGGCTCTCCATGAAGGTCTTCAGGTTCGGCGCGACGAAGCCGCCGAGGTTGCCCAGCGAGTTGATCAGGGCGATACCACTGGCCGCAGCGGCGCCACTCAGGTAGCTGGTCGGGATGGTCCAGAACAATGGCTGCACGGCGACGAAACCGGCGGCCGCAAAACAGAAGGCGATCACCACCGGCACCAGGCTGCTACCCAGCGCCGAGGCCGCGATACCGCAGGCAGCCATCGCCAGCATGCACACCGCCAGGCGCCGATGCTGGCCGGTGCGGTCGGCATAAAGGGTGACCAGGCGCGTGACCAGCAGCGCGCACAGCCAGGGAATGGCGGTGATCAGACCGACACTGAGACCAACGCTGCCGTCGAGGAAACTGGCGATCCGCGTGGGCAGGTAGAACACCACGCCATACACGCTCATCTGGATGGTGAAGTACACCAGGCAGAACCTGAGCACACGACCATTGCGCAGGGCGCTGAGGAAGCCGTGCGGACTGTGCGTCTGTTTCTGCGCATCCTCTTCGGCGAGGGTGGTTTCCAGGGCGGCCTTTTCCTCGTCGTTCAGCCAGCGCGCATCGCCGGGCCGGTTGACCAGATAGAAGTACGCGGCAACCCCCACGATGGAGGCAAGCAGGCCTTCGACCACGAACAGCCACTGCCAGTTGGTCAGGCCGAATACCCCGTGGTACTCCAGCAGCCAGCCCGACAGCGGGCCGCCGAGCACCAGCGCCAACGGCAGGCCGAAATAGAACATGCCCAGTGCCTGGCCACGACTGCGTGCCGGGAACCAGTAGGTGAGATAGAGAATGATGCCGGGGAAGAAACCGGCCTCCGCCACGCCGAGCAGGAAGCGCAGCACGTAAAAGGTCATGGCGCTGTCGGCGAACATCATCGCCGCGGAAACCAGGCCCCAGGTGACCATGATCCGGCACAGCCAGACCTTGGCGCCAAGGCGATGCAGCATCAGGTTGCTGGGCACCTCGAAGAAGGCGTAGCCGATGAAGAAAATGCTGGCGCCAAAGGCGAAGGCCGCATCGCTCAACCCGGTATCGGCCTGCAGGTAGCTGCGCGCATAACCGACGTTGGCCCGGTCGATGAATGCCAGTACATACATGAGAATCAGAAAAGGCAGGAGCCGCATGCGGCTTTTGGTGATGGCGGAGGTCAGTGCCTCGGCCGATGTTCTTGTTGTCATGGTCCATTCCTTCTTTGCCGGTCATCACCTTGCGAGGACTCAAGGCGGGCTTCTTATTGGTCTATCGAGACAGGCATCGCTGCCTGTTGCCGCCGACTCTAGCCACAGCCTCTGGCGGCGAATAATCACTTATGCGCATTCAGTGATAACCACAGGAAATGCCTCGAACGGCAAAAGCCATCCGCGCGTTATCGGCTAACCGCACCCGGTGAGGGCCGCAACGAATGCCGGGCGGCGGCCCGCTTCAGCCCACCAGACCGAGCGGCAGCCAGCGCCTCTACCAGCAGCACCGCGGTTCCCTTCAGAAGCGGACGCGGAGCGTCCCAGGAGGCATTCCCACGCGGAGCCTGAGGAACGATCTACGGGGACGTAGGGTGGGCTTCAGCCCACCAAATTGACCGCAACCACCATCTCGCCTCTACCAGCAGCACCGCGGCCCCCTCAGAAGCAGACGCGGAGCGTCCCGGGAGGCATTCCCACGCGGAGCCTGAGGAACGATCCATGGGGACGTAGGGTGGGCTTCAGCCCACCAAATTGACCGCAACCACCATCTCGCCCTTGCCAGCAGCACCGCGGCCCCCTCAGAAGCGGACGCGGAGCTTCCCAGGAGGCATTCCCACTCGGAGCGTGAGGAACGATCCATGGGGACGTAGGCGTAGGGTGGGCTTCAGCCCACCAAATTGACCGCAACCACGATCTCGCCCTTGCCAGCGGCACCGCGGCCCCCTCAGAAGCGGACGCGGAGCGTCCCGGGAGGCATTCCCACGCGGAGCCTGAGGAACGATCCATGGGGACGGAGGCGTAGGGTGGGCTTCAGCCCACCAAATTGACCGCAACCACCATCTCGCCTCTGCCAGCGGCATCGCTAGCCCTTCAGTTGGATCCGGTAGAAGTCCCTGGCGTTACGCCAGAAGAAGGCATCGCGTTGCGTGCTGTCGTAGCCCTCGAGCACGGTGTTCAGGGCCGTGACCAACTCGCCGTAACCGATGCGCAAACCAGCCACCGGATAGTTACTGGCGAACAGGCAGCGTTCGATACCGAACAGCGCCAAGGTTTCCTCGATCACGCCGCGGTTGCTCTGCAGCGTCCACGGTTCATCACGTAGGCCAAGCTCGGAAATCTTCACGCGGACATTCGGCTGCGCCGCCAGCGCCTGCATGCCGGTGCGCCAACCTTCGAGCCCGGCCGCGCTGCGATCCCAGGGGAAGCCCATGTGGTTGAGCACGATGGGTACCTCGGGAAAGGCGGCGGCGACCTGCGCCGCTTCCTGCAGGTGCCAGTACGGCACACGCAGGTCCCAGGACAAACCGTGTTTGGCCAACAGGGCGAAGCCGCGCAGCCAGGCCTCGTCCTGCATGCTGCCGGCCTGGCCACGCACGCTGGCAGCCAGTTCGGGGCGCGTGGCCGTCACCGGCTTGCTGCGAATACCACGCAGCAGCGGGTACTGCAGATGCCGGCCAAGGATCTCCTCGCAGTCCGGGCGGTGGAACCAGACATGGGCCACCACCGCGTTGGGAAAGCCGTAACGCGCATGCTGCTCGTGCACCCAACGGGTTTCCGCCACCTGATCGGCACGCTCGTGCTCGGCTTCGCAATGCACCGTGGCCAATACCTGCTGGCCGGCGCTGTCGGCCAGATAATCTTCGGGCAGATAGTTGCGGCGCAGGGGCGCGTAGTCGCCGAGAAAGAAGTGCTGATCGACTTCGTCCTGCAGCCAGGGGTAGCGATGGGTGTCGAGGTTCCACAGGTGATGGTGGGCATCGATCAATCGCTGCCCATCGGCGGCATGGGCCAGGCCGAGACGCTGATGCAGGCAATCGGGCATCTCAGTTGGCCTCGCGAATGCGCTGCAGTTCGGCCTGCCAGGCGCTCACGAAGTCGGCGTCGATGCTGCCACGCACCTGCTCGGTGACGATCTTCGCCTGGTCGACGAAGCGCTGGCGCTGCTCGTCGCTGAGGGCGTTGACCTGCATGCCCGATGCCTTCAACTCGGCCAGTTTCTCGCTATTGGCCTGACGTGCCAGCTGGCGCTGTTCGCTGCGCGCCTGCTCGGCGGCCTTGCGCACCTGAGCACGCTGGGTATCGTCCAGCGCATCCCAGGTCTTCTTGCTCATCAGCAGCACGTAGGCGGTGTAGATGTGTTCACTGAGGGTCAGGTACTTCTGCACCTCGTTGTAACGCTGGGTGGCGATCAGCGAGATGGGGTTTTCCTGGCCATCGATGGCGTGCATCTCCAGGGCACTGAACACTTCGTTGATCGGCATCGGCTGGGCGTTGGCCCCCAGGTGATCGAAGAAGGTACGGAAGACCGGGCTCTGCACGGTGCGAATTTTCAGGCCCTGGAGATCTTCCCATTTCTCGATGGGCCGCTTGCTGTTGGTCAGGTTGCGGAAGCCGATCTCCCAGAAGCCCAGGCCGACCAGGCCCTTTTCTTCCAGCTTGGCCAGCAGTTGCTGGCCCATGGGCCCGTCGAGCATGGCATCCACTTCGGCGGTGGAATTGAACTGGTAGGGCAGATCCAGCACGCCGAAATCCTTGACCAGGCCGACCAGCGTCGGCGCCCCCGCCAGGGCGAACTCGACGGTGCCGGCCGGTAGCGCACCGAGCATCTGCACATCGTTGCCGAGCATGGCCGAAGGGAACACCTTGACGTTCAGCGCACCGTCGCTACCGGCTTTCAGGTGTTCGGCGAACAGCTTGGCGCCCTGGGGCCCGGGGGCATCGATGGGGTCACCGGCACTCAGTTTGAAACTGCGCTCCTGTGCCTGGGCCGCCGCGCCCGGCAGCAACAGCGCCAGGCTGAGGGCGGCGACACCGCGAATGAAAGCGTTGCTCATGGGGACTCTCCGATAATGACGGGACTTCAGCGCACGATGACCTGGGATACATCGGGTTCGAGCAGGGTGTGGAAGTAACGCTGGAAGGTGAAGGTCTGCAGATCCAGCATGCCCACGCGCTGATCCTTGAGGGTGACGAAGGCCAGATCGCGGGTTGGGTGCAGGCTCATGGCGATGGCATGGGTGTCCAGCTCGATACGGTGGATTTCTTCCAGCGCAGGGTTGAACACCGAGATCGAATGCTCCGCATAATTGGTCACGTACAGACGATCCTGGCGATCCAGATAGATGCGCGTCGGGTCGGCGCCGGTGCGCCCGCGGCGAGTCACTTCCAGGCTCTCGACATCCACGGCGACGATGCTGTTATCGCCGCGGGTGGCGACGTAGAGAATGCGCTCGTCGCGGCTGAAGCAGTTGCCCTCGGGCATGCTCCCCGGCTGCACGGGCAGCGGCGCGACGGTCGGGTCCTGCGGTTTGAGGCGAGTGATGGTGTTGCTCAGCAGGTTCAGGGCGAAGGCGGTTTCGCCACTGCGGGTCAGCGCCACCAGGTGGCTCTTGTAGCCGCCGGATGGAATCGCCCGATCCGGCGTGTTCTTGATGTGTGGCTGATCGAAGATCAGCAGGGTCGAGTCGCCCTCGCTGAGCACATAGAGGCGATCCTGATCGTCCATCGCCAAACCGTGGGGGCGGCGGAACGGCCAGATGCTCAGGGTGCGCACGTGCTCGCCCTTTTCCAGATCGATGACGAACACCGAGCAGCCACCCTCGCCTTCATGGCTGGAGGTTTCGATGCCGTAATGGCCGACATAGGCGAAGCGATTGCGCGAATCGACCACGAACTCGTGGGGGAACTCCGGCAGGCGGATGTGCTTGATCGCATCACCGCTTTCGACATCGTAGAAGCTGAAGGTGTGGGCGCATTTCTGCACCAGAAGAAGAATTTCCTGACTCATGGTCTTGCTTCCTAGAAGCGGTGCCAGGGCACCGCGAACCTGTGAATGGCATTCAACGCTGAGCGTCGATGGCCTCGAGCAAATCACTGCCGTACTGCTTGATGAAGGTCTCGCGCAACGGGGCGGAAACGGCCTTGCGGAAGGCTTCGCGGTCGACGTCCTTTTCGATCTGCATGCCCTTGGCTTCGAGCTCGACGAGGAACTTGCCGTCGTTCTCGGCATTCATCTGCCGCTGCAAGCGACCGGCGGCACGGGCCGAATCGACCAGCAGCTTCTGCTGAGCCTCCGGCATGGCGTCGAACTTCTTCTTGTTCATCACCAC
This sequence comes from Pseudomonas sp. MEJ086, assembly GCF_030209025.1. Lineage (NCBI taxonomy): Bacteria > Pseudomonadati > Pseudomonadota > Gammaproteobacteria > Pseudomonadales > Pseudomonadaceae > Pseudomonas > Pseudomonas sp. MEJ086. Next base: position 222,364 of record NZ_JARVSV010000035.1, on the reverse strand, counting down.
GATCAGCGCGGTGTAGGCGTGATGGGTCTGTGACAGGTACTTCTGCACCTCGTAGAAACCCGATGACCAGGTGATGCTCAGCGGATGTTCCTGGGCATCGACGGCACGCATTTCCAGCGCGTTGTAGAGTTCGGCCAGCGGCAGCGGCTGCGGGTTGGCGCCCAGCAGGCGGAACGCCTCGATCTGCGACGGGTTGCTGGAGGTGCGGATCTTCAGGCCCTTGACATCGTCCGGCACGCGCACCGGCTTGCGCGAGTTGGTGATGTCCCGGAAACCCACTTCCCAGTAGGCCAGGCCCTTGAGGTTGTGGGCCTCCAGTTCGTCGAGCAGCTTCTGACCGATCTCGCCGTCCAGCACCCGATAGGCATGCGCGCTGTCGGCGAACACGAAGGGCAGATCGAGTACCGACATGCGTGGCGTCAGCCCACTGAAGTTGGGCGTGCCGGACATTTCCAGTTCGATGGTGCCACCGCGCACGCCGGCGATCATCGCCTGGTCGTTGCCCAGCATGCTGTTGCCGTACGGGCGCACCAGCAGCTCACCGTTGGAGCCGTCCTTGACCCGATGGGCGAACTCCTTCGCCGCCAGGCTCTGGGTGTCGCTGTCCGAGCCGGCGAAGCCGAAACGCAGGGTGGTCGCCGCATCGGCTCGCCAGACCGAACAGGCCAGCAACAGAACGCAGCCGCACAGATGCACCATTTTCTTCTTGTTGTTTTTCATCGTTACTTCCTTGCAGTGAGGGAAAACCAGACTCAGGGGAGGAACCAGCGCATGGGCGTCATTACCAGTTCGGGGAAAATGACCAGCAGCGCCAGAACCCCCAGGTGAGCGAACAGGAAGGGCGTCACGCCACGCATCACACCGTCGAGCGGCACCTTGCCGACGCCGCTCATCACGCTGAGCACGTTGCCGATTGGCGGCGTGATCAGGCCGATGGAAGTGTTGAGGATGAACAGGATGCCGAAGTACACCGGGTCGATACCGGCCATCTTGATCACCGGCATGAACACCGGCGTGAGGATCAGCACGATCGGCATCAGGTCCATGGTGGTGCCGACCAGCAGGACGATCACCATGATCACCACGAGCAGCAGTTGCGGACGATCGATCAGTGGCTCGAGCAGCCCACTGACCAGCATCGGCAGCTCGGCGATGGTCATCAGCCAGGACGAGACCAGCGCTGCGGCCACCAGGAACATCACCACCGCACTGGTACGCCCGGCGTCGAGGAACACCTTGAACAGGTCGCGGACCTTCAGCTCGCGGTACACGAACAGCGAGATGAACAGTGCATACACCGCCGCCACGGCAGCGGCCTCGGTCGGAGTGAAGATGCCCATCTTCAGACCACCGATGATCAGTACCGGCAGCAGCAAGGCCCAGATACCATCGAGGAAGGCCTTCCAGACTTCACTGAACGGCGCCTTCTCGCCACAAGGCAGATCGCTTTTGCGCGCCAGCCACCACCAGGTCATCCACAGCGCCAGGCCCATCATCAGCCCCGGTACGATGCCAGCCATGAACAGTTTGGTGATCGATACGCCACCGGCGACACCGAATACCACCAGGGGAATCGACGGCGGGATCACCGGCGCGATGATGCCACCTGCGGCGATCAGCCCGGCCGAACGGTTCGGGTCGTAGCCGGCCTTGCGCATCATCGGCATGAGCATCGCCGCCACGGCGGCGGTGTCCGCCACGGCCGAGCCGGACAGCGAAGCCATCACCATGGCAGCGATGATCGCCACGAATCCCAGGCCGCCACGCTTGTGGCCAACCAGCGCCATGGGCAGGGCGACGATGCGTCGCGACAGGCCGCCAGCGTTCATCAGTTCCCCCGCCAGCATGAAGAACGGGATGGCCAGCAGCGGGAAGCTGTCGGCGCCGCTGATCAGGTTCTGGGCGAGAATCTGCGCGTCGAAGGTGTCCAGCTGGATCATCAGTGCGACGCCGGCCACCAGCAGCGCGAACGCCACGGGAATGCGCATGGCCATGGCACCCAGCAGGGAGCCGAGGAATACCACGATGGTCATTTCGACACCTCGGAGATCAGTGCGTCTTCAGGGCTCAGCGGCATGACCTTGTCCGGGTCGATATGGCGGAACAGCAGCAGGTACAGGCGTTTGATCATGATTGCCGCCATGCCCAGGCTGCACACCACACCGGCGGCGTACATCAGCCCCAGCGGCAGGTTGGCCACGGGCGACAGGTTGTCCATGTTGATCACGGTCTGCTTGTAGCTACCGATCAGGAACAGGCTGACGCAGAACAGCATCATCAGCTCGGCGAGCACCGCGCAGACACGCTGGCCGAACGCGGGCAGGCGGCGATACAGCAAGTCGATGCCCAGGTGCGCGTTGTCACGCAGGGCGACCACCGCACCGATGAAGGTCAGCCACACGAACAGGTAGCGGGCGCCCTCGTCCGACAGGGCGATACCGGAGTTGAAGCCGTAGCGCAGCACCACGTTGAAGAACACCAGAATCACCATGGTGCCCATGCAGAACACCACGATGGTTTCGAACAGACGGGACATCAGCAGCGTCAGCAGGCGCATGGCAGATCCTCCCCCTGACCCTTTGCGCCGCGCACAGAGCGGCCCGCCGACGGCCACAGGGGCCGCCGATCATTGCGAAGTGAGCTAGCCATGAATGGCTCCTTGTTATTGTTGTTCTCGGAAACAGCGTTGGTACGATCAGCCCCGCTGGCGACTCCCCATGCGACAGGCGATCTCGAAGGCCTGACGGGTCGCCCCGACATTGGCCCTGCCCTGCCCGGCGATGTCGAAGGCGGTACCGTGAGCCGGCGTGGTGATCGGGATCGGCAGACCGCCCTGCACCGTCACGCCCCGGGAGAAGCCCATCAGCTTGATCGCGATCTGGCCCTGGTCGTGGTACATGGTCACCACCGCATCGAAGGCCTGGCTGTCGCCCTGCACCTTGAGAAAGATGGTGTCGCCCGGGTAAGGACCGATGGCCTCGATGCCTTGCTCGCGAGCGCGCTCCACCGCAGGGCCGATGATGTCCAGTTCTTCACGGCCGAAGCTGCCGTTGTCGCCGTTGTGCGGGTTCAGGCCGCAAACGCCGATGCGCGGTTTTGCCAGGCCATTGCGCTTGAGCGCGGTGTCGATCAGGCGGATCGCCTCGATCACCCGATCCTGACTGAGCAGCCCCGGCACCTCGGCCAGCGCCACGTGGGAAGTCACTCGTGAAGTCCACAGGTTGTCGAGCACGTTGAACTCGCAGAACGGCCCTTCGAAACCCAGGTATTCGGCGAACCAGTGCAGCTCGTCGCTGTGGCCCATGCCGGCCATGTGCAGCGAGGTCTTGTTCAGCGGACCGAACACAATGGCATCGGTGACTCCATCTGCGGTCAGGCGCAACGCCTGCTCCAGGGTATCGAGGCTGTAGCGACCGCCGATCACGCTGGCCTCGCTGCGCGGGAAGTCGCCTTCGGCACCACCACGAAACGGCAGTAGCAGCGGCGTGTCGTCAGTGAACTGCAGCGCATCGGTCGACTCGATGAGGCGATAAGGGAACGACAGCCCGGCGATATCCATGCCGCGGCGCACTTCGGCCTCGTCGGCGATCAACAGCACCTGGGCCTTGCGGCGTACCTCCGGCTCGGCCAGCAGGCGGGCGATCAGCTCCGGACCGATGCCGGCGGGATCACCCAGAACCATGGCCAGACGGGGAAGGGTCGAGTTGCTCATGCGCTTGTCCTCAGGTCAGAAGATGCGTCCGGCATGCGGATGACATCGGGCACGGTGCGCCGTGCGTTACGGTAGAAAAGGGGTACCTGCTGTGCAGGCAATGGCCCGGTGGCTATGGGCTGGCAGCCACCGTTGCTGAAAGAAGGAGAGAACTGCCACGACGCGGCAGCCAGAGGCAGGCTGCAGAGCATCAGCGCCTGCACGCTCGGCATGGCGCCAGCCCCTGTGCCAAGAGCGATCAGGACGATCGACGCGAAAACGATGAAGGCGAAGACGATACGCCAGTGTGCGCGGCACGGCCTGCCTGTCAGCGACTGATTCAGGGAAGCGTGCACCGGCAGGGCGACAGGTTGAACCTGAGCCATGGGGAACTACCTCTGCATTGTTGTTCTTGTAGTACCGAGCGACGAACGGTCAGCCGGGTTGAGCGAACTATCGGCCCGCTCAACGATAACCGTCTAATCAAAGCTTCTCATACGGACATAGCCTGGAGTTATCGCTCTACCGGGCCGGCGGCATAACCTGAGGCTATCGGAGTATCAGTTCTTTTGAGTAGACGCTTATCGACTCGCTTTGCAGACTCGGCGTAACCCATAACAACGACAACAATGAGGTAACCCCCATGCACATTGCCCGTACGCGTTATGTTCCCGCCCTGCTCGCGGCCTGCAGTCTGCTCTGCGCCGCCCCACTCACCGCCCTGGCAGACTGGAAGCCGCAGAAGAACGTGGAGATCATCGTCGCGGGTGGCCCCGGTGGCGGCACCGACCAGCTCGGCCGCGTGATCCAGTCGGCGATCAGCCAGCACAAGCTGCTCGACGTCAACACCGTGGTGTTCAACAAGGGTGGCGGCAACGGCGCCGAAGCCTTTCTCGAGATGAAGCTGGCCGATGGCGACGCCCACAAACTGGTGATCGGCACCAATAACGTCTACCTGCTGCCGCTGGTGGCCAAGCTGGGCTATCAGTGGACCGATCTGACCCCGGTCGCCGCCGTGGCCGAAGACGACTTCATTCTCTGGACGTATCAGGGCGCCCCCTGGAAGGACGCCGCGGCATTCAAGGCGGACCTGGCCAAGAACGCGGCGAAGATGCGCATCGGCGGCAGCCAGTCCAAGGATGTCGACCAGACCCTGACCCTGCTGCTCGGCCAGCAGGCAGCCACCAAGATCACCTACATCCCCTTCAAGAGCGGCAGCGAAGCGTCCACCCAGCTGGCCGGCAAGCATATCGCTGCCAACTTCAACAACCCGGCCGAAAGCCTCAGCCAGTGGCGTGGCGGTCAGGTGGTACCACTGTGCGTGTTCAGCCAGCAGCGCATGATCTACACCCAGAAGGTCACAGAAACCCAGTCCTGGGCCGACGTGCCGACCTGCAAGGAGCAGGGCCTGGGCATCGACCAGTACCGCTTTCCGAGAACGGTGTTCCTGCCCGGTGGCGTCAGCGACGAGCAGCGCGCCTTCTACGTCGAGCTGATGCGCAAGGTCAGCCAGACGCCGGAGTTCAAGACCTACGTCGAACGCTCCGCCCTGGCCCCGACCTTCCTTTCCGGGCAGGAACTGGTGAGCTACATCGAGAAGGATCGCGAGCGTGTCATTCCCGTGTTCAAGCAGGCCGGCTGGCTGCGCGATTAGTCCTGCCAGCAGGTCGCACGGCGGCGCTGGCCGCCGTAACGGGTATGCCCACAGCGAGGAAACACTCATGTCCAACACCACGGATACGCCGCTGGTAGCCACCCGCTGGGTGGAAATCGGCCTGGCGCTGTTCACCGCCGCCCTCGGCAGCATCGTCATGGTCGGCAGCATCGATATCGGCATCGGCTGGGGCGATAGCGGCCCCGAAGCCGGTTATTTTCCCTTCTACATCGGCCTGCTGATGACCGCAGCCAGTGTCGGCAACCTGATTCTGGCGCTGCTGCGCACGCCCGCGATGAGCGCCGCCTTCGTCAGCCGCAAGGCATTTCGCCAGGTGCTGGCGGTGTTCCTGCCGATCGTCCTGTATGTCGTCGTCATGCCCTTCAGCGGTATCTACCTGGCCTCGGCGGTTTTCATCGCCTGGTTCATGTGGAGCGATCGCCAGCGCAGCACCCCTTATGGAATACCCACCGTGGCAGCGATTTCCTGCGGCGCGGCGCTGGCCAGCTACCTGATCTTCGCCCTGTGGTTCAAGGTGCCTCTGGACAGCGGCGTGCTGGGTGACCTGGTGGCCATTGCCGGAGGGACGCCGCGATGAGCGAAATCGACTCTCTGATGCAGGGCATGGCGCTGATCCTCACCCCGCATCACATCGGCCTGATGGTGATCGGCGTGTTGCTCGGCATCCTCGTCGGCGTGCTGCCCGGTCTTGGTGCCCCCAATGGCGTGGCGCTGCTGCTGCCGCTGACCTTCACCATGGAACCGGTGTCAGCGATCATCCTGCTCTCGTGCATGTACTGGGGCGCGCTGTTCGGCGGCTCGATCACGTCGATCCTGTTCAACATCCCCGGCGAGCCCTCGTCGGTAGCGACCACGTTCGACGGTTACCCCATGGCCCGCAACGGCCAGGCCGGTGAAGCCCTGACCGCCGCCTTCACCTCGGCGCTGCTCGGTGCGCTGGTCGGCGTTCTGCTGCTGACCTTCCTGTCGACGCGCATCGCCGAATTCGCCATGGCGTTCAGCTCACCGGAGTTCTTCGCGGTGTACCTGCTGGCGTTCTGCACCTTCATCGGCATGAGCAAGAACCCGCCGCTGAAAACCGTGGTGGCGATGATGATCGGCTTCGCCATGGCCGCCGTTGGCATGGACACCGTATCCGGCGAACTGCGCCTGACCTACGACCAGCCCTGGCTGCTCTCGGGCCTGAGCTTCGAGGTGGCGGTGATCGGCCTGTTCGGTATCGGCGAGATTCTCTGCACGGTCGAGGAAGGCCTGGTGTTTCGTGGCGAGCGTGCGCGCATCACGCCGATGACCATCCTGCGCACCTGGGCCAAGCTGCCACGCTACTGGCTGACCTGGCTACGCAGCGCTCTGGTCGGCTGCTGGATGGGCGTCACCCCCGGCGGGCCGACCGCCGCTTCGTTCATGAGTTACAGCCTGGCACGACGCTTCTCGAAGAACCGCGACAACTTCGGCAAGGGTGAGATGGAGGGCGTGATCGCCCCGGAAACCGCCGACCACAGCGCCGGCACCAGCGCCCTGCTGCCCATGCTGACCCTCGGCATTCCTGGCTCGGCCACCGCTGCGGTGATGCTCGGTGGGCTGATGATCTGGGGCCTGCACCCGGGGCCGACACTGTTCGTCGAACAGCACGACTTCGTCTGGGGCCTGATCGCCAGCATGTACCTGGGCAACGTGGTCAGTCTGATCGTGGTGCTGGCGACGGTGCCGCTGTTCGCGTCGATCCTGCGCATACCGTTCTCGATCATCGCGCCGATCATCATCATGATCTGCTCGATCGGTGCCTACTCGGTGCACAACTCGATGTTCGATGTCGGCCTGATGCTGATTTTCGGCGCCCTGGGTTATGTGTTCAAGAAGCTCGGCTACCCCATCGCGCCATTGATCCTCGCCGCGGTACTGGGCGACAAGGCCGAGGATGCCTTCCGCCAATCGATGCTGTTCTCCGACGGGCAATTGTCGATCTTCTGGTCCAACCCGCTGGTCGGCAGCCTGACCAGCGCCGCTCTGGTGATGCTGTTCTGGCCGCTGCTGGCCCGTGGCCTCAAGGCGATGTTCGGCTTGCGCCGGTCCGGGCAGGCTCGCCATGTCTCGTGATCGCCAGCAGGCCGGCTCGTTCCTGGCAACCGCAACGGGGCGCTCCTTGATGACTGGCGAGCGCCGCGATTTCTTGTCACCCTTGCCCATCGCCCCTGTCACGAGCCGCGCCATGTCCCGCATTCCAGACGCCAGCATCATCCACAGCCGCCTGCGCCTGCGGCAGTTGCGCCTGATGCTGGCCCTGCAGGAGTTCGGCTCGTTGCGCCGGGCCGCCGAAGAAATCGGCATGACCCAACCCGCGGCGACCAAGATGCTTCACGAGGCCGAGAGCCTGCTCGGCGTCGAGCTGTTCGAGCGACTGCCGCGGGGCATGCGCGCCACCGCCTTTGGCGAAACGGCGATCTACTACGCCAAGATGATCTTCGCCGAGCTCTCGGGCATGCGTGAGGAGTTCGTCGCGCTGGAGTCGGGCAACCTCGGCCGGGTCACCATCGGCGCCATTCCTGCACTGGCCTCGGGGCTACTGACGCGCACCATCGCCATCCTCAAGCAAAGCCATCCAAGGTTGTCCATGAGCATCCAGGTCGACACCAGCGACGTGCTGGTGCAGGCCCTGCAACAGGATCAGCTCGACGTGGTGCTCGGCAGGATTCCCGATGGCGCGCGTACCGATGATCTGCTGTTCGACAGCCTTGGCGAGGAAACCCTGTGCGTGGTCGCCGGGGCCCAGCACCCCATGGCCGGCGCCACGCAACTGACCTGGGAAGAGTTGCAGGACCTGACCTGGGTGCTGCAACAGCACCCGAGCCCGATGCGCACCATCATCAACCAGGCATTCCACAATGCACGGGTCGACATCCCCAGCAGCATCGTCGAAACCACCTCGATCATGACCCTGCTGTCGCTGCTGCAGCAAACCGACATGATCGGTGTGACCCCGGTCTCGGTGGTCAACGACTATCCAGGCAAGCACCTGCTCAAGGTGCTACCGATCACCTTCGTGCCCCGCCTGCCCCCCTACGGCCTGATCACCCGCCGCCACCGCATCCAGTCTTCGGCGATGCAGGCGTTCATCGATGCGGTGAAGGAAGAACACGCCGCGGACTAGAACGTCCCCTTAGGGGAGCGGCCCACCGAGGCTACGCGGACCGAACCCTCCAAGCTACAACGCAGGCCGTACTTCCAGGCGATACAGCGAGGTGCTGGCGACGATGAACAGGTAGCGACCATTCGCACCACCGAACGTCAGGTTGCCGACCTTCTCGGGAACGGGAATGTGCGCCAGCCGGGTTCCATCCGGGTGGTAGACCTGCACCCCGTCGGCACTGCTGATGAACAGCCAGCCGCGGGCATCGACACGAAAGCCGTCCGGCAGCCCAGGCTCGATCACCGCGAAGACTCTGGGATTGGCCAGCACCCGCCCGCCCAGCACATCGAAGGCGATGACCTGATGATTGCCATCCGCACGCAGTGCCGCCGAGGTATCGGAAACGTAGAGCACCCGCTCATCCGGTGAGAATGCCAGGCCGTTGGGCTCTTCCAGCAGGTCGCTGGCGATCTCCAGCGCACCGATGATCGGGTCGAAACGGAATACATGGTTGTGCCGCTGCTCGGGCTCGGCCCTGTACCCTTCTCGATCGGAGAGAATGCCGTACGGTGGATCGGTGAACCACAACGAACCGTCCCCCTTGACCACGATATCGTTGGGCGAATTCAGACGTCGCCCCTGATAGTGGCTGACCACCAGTTCGTCGTCGGCCAGTGGCTGCGAACGCCCCTCGCTGAGGCGAGTACGTAGAATCGCCCTGAGTCCGTGGGAACAGTGCAACAGCGAGCCATCCAGATCCAGCGTATGGCCATTGCAGAACTCGGCACCCGTTCGCCACACGCTGAGCCCCTGCTCCTCGTTCCAGCGCAGCATGCGGTCATTGGGTATGTCGCTCCACAGCAGAGCGGCCTGGTCCTCGATCCATACCGGCCCCTCGCCCCAGGTTGCACCACTGGCCAGTCGCTGCACGACAGCGCCCGGGGGAAACAGCTCGGCCGCTCGTGCGTCGAAAATTTCAGGTGTTGCCTGCAACTGTTGGTCACTCATGTTTCGAATCTCCTGAAAAAGATCGATCCCGCCAGGCTCAGACCCACGGCCACAGCAGCAGGATGAGTATCAGCGCAACGAAACCACCCACGGTGGTAAGCGGTGTCCAGGTGCGCAAGCCATCGGCCACGCTCAGCCCGAGCATGCGCGTGACGATCCAGAACCCCGGATCGTTGACGTGGGAGAGCGCCATGCCGCCGGCCCCCATGGCCAGACCGAGAAGTGCCAGCTGGCTGGCGCTCAGGGATGCCTCCGCGACCAGCGGCGCGATGATGCCAGCGGTGGTCATCAGGGCTACCGTCGTGGGCCCCTGGGCGGCACGCAGCAACAGGGTGACGGAAAAGGCCATCAGCAGCAGCGGCAGGCCGGTGGATTGCAGCGCCTCGGCCAAAGCCCCGCCGATGCCCGTGGACACCAGAACCCTGGCGAAGGCGCCACCGGCACCGGTTACCAGAATCACCATGGCGACGCCGGGAATCGCCGAACCGAGCACTTCGCTTACCGTCGCCAGCGGCATGCCTCTGCGAATGCCCAGCAGATAGGCGCAGGCCAGCACACCCACCATCAGCGCGACGTAAGGAATACCCAAGAACATCAACAGGGAGCGCCCCATCGCGTTTTCCGGCATGAGCATCGAGGCCAGGGTACCGAGCATGATCAGTGCGATGGGCAGCGCGATCAGGCTGGCGACCAGCCCCGCCCGTGGCAGTGCCGGGCTTCCGTTGCTGACGGTACTCGTGGCGTTCGTCAGGCTGGCGGCAACATCGTCGCTGATGGCCAGATGACGACGGGTCAGCACCTTGCTGGCGAGGAAGATCGCGACGCTGGTCAGCCCCGCAATCGGCAGGCCAAGCATCAGCATCCTGCCGATATCGATGCCCAGCTCCCCCGCCACCGCGACCATGCCAGGGTGTGGTGGCAGCAACGCATGCACCACCAGCAGCACCGCGCACATGGGCAGGGCCAGCGACACCAGGCGCAAGCCGCGCGAGCGTGCCAGGCCGTAGGCCAGCGGCATCAACATGATCACACCGACCTCGAAGAACACCGGAATCCCCACCCCGAAGGCCGTGAACATCATGGCTATCGGTACGCGTCGCTGGCCGAAGCGCCGCACCATGTAACCGGCGAGCGCTTCAGCACCACCGGACAGTTCGACCATGCGCCCGATCATCGCCCCCAGAGCAATGATCACCGCAATGTGCCCCAGGGTTTTCCCCAGCCCTCCTTCGATGGCTTCGGTCAGTTGCTCGACAGGCACGCCTGCCGCCAGGGCCAGGCCGGTAGCCACCAGTAGCAGGGCCACGAACGGCGGCATGCGGACCACCAGAATCAATAGAAGAAGAATGCTCAGGGCACCCGCGCCAAGCATCAGCAGCGTCAACATTTCCATATAGGTAATCTCCTTGTTATAGGTCTGGCAGCGCCAGTCAGTCTCCAGGCAAGCGACGTACCCCCCAGCCGATAGGCCGGCGGCGATTGCCCGGGTGGGTAGGGGCAGGCCCCCAGATGGCCTGGTAGGTATCGATGCAGCGGCCTGCCCGCTGCAGCAACAGGCCGACCATGAACAACGCGGCCCACCAGGCGGCGATGGACAGTGCCATCCAGCGCGGCGCATCGACCATGGTGATGCCTATCAGGGTGGCGATCAGCGCCAGCAGCAACGCCAACCAGCCAATGCTCTTGTGCAGCCGCTCGAAACGCACCCGGTGCGAAGTCATCTGGTAGTGATCGCCCTGCCATTGCTCACAGGTCGGCCCGCCCTTGGAGCCGCGCAAGAACCCGCTGACCAGTTGGACGCACGCGCACAGCATCACCAGCCAGCCACACAGCGCATGCCACTGCGCCAACGCCGTCTGCCGGGTTGCCATACCCAGTACCAGCAGCACACCCAGCAACCCGGCCAGGCTGCCACCCACCTGCAGCCACAGATGCATCCGCCACCAGCGCTTGTTATCGAGCACCGCAGGCCAGCCCTGACCCGGCATGACCTTGAAATAGCGTGCCGCGAGCACGCCGAGGGGGAGCATCACGCTCCAGCTCACCACCATCACACGTCCATGCCAGGCGGCCCGCACATCGATTCGGTGCTCATCGCTGCCAGACAGCGGCAGGCGCAGCCAGTCCCAATGCTCGGCCACTGCCCATCCGGCCAGAGAGCAGAGAAACAGCGCCAAGCCCAGCCCGGCGATCCACCGCACGCCGCTCACGAGACGCCGCCACGAAGCGGTGTGAGACCGCGTACGGGAAACACGACGGGGCCTTTGATCGACGGGCGATCGATGCGTGCGCAGATGGGGTGGTAGAGCGTAGGTGCGGACAGTGGCTGGCACTGCGGGGCTGGGGCGTACGGCGAATCTACTGCAGGGGATGCACACAGGGTCCATGGCGGACCGGCGCTGCGCGGACAATCCGCGGCTTCAATTCGGACAAGGCGAGCGGCTGCCATGATCCTTCCTCTTTCTTGTTTTTATCAACGTTCAAGCGCGCTGATTCCATTCGCGTACCCCGATAGTCGGGCAGAGGCGTGCTCATCGTCTAATAGAGGTTTCTTATCCGGATATTCATCACGGCTATAGCAGGGATCAAAAACACCACGCACCAGAACGCGTACACGGCATCATGATTGGTAGCGCAGCCTGGTTGCATGGGGTTGATGCGCGCAGATAATGAGCTGGAGCGGATCGCCGTCCGCGACGGGGACGCAGTTTCCATTGATGGATTGCAAGCTCCTGCGTCGGATCCTCGGCCTGGGCGCTCAGCGCCAGCCTGGGCTGGACATCGGGCGCAGAGCCCCCCTACAGGCATTCCCGCGCAACAGATATGATCAGAACTTACTCAGTATTTTGAGCAGAGAGTCTCCCTCTCGCCAAAGATTGGCGCTCCATCCTGAAGCCTGTGCAGCCGTGACGTTCGCAGGGGTGTCGTCGATCAGCAGCAACTTCTCAACCGAAAATCCAGACAGCAAGGCTGCCTGCTCGAAGAAAGCTCGATCGGGTTTGCGGTGACCTAATGCAGCGGAGTAGTAAATACCGTCAACGTCATGACCCAGGCCGAGCGTGTCGGATAGGTATGCCGCGCGAACATGCTCCTGATTGGTCGCCAGATAGACCTTTACCCCGCCAGCGCGCAGTTGGCGAAGCTCGGCCAGCAGGTCACCGTTCAGACGCGCATCGTTTTCGAACCAGTAGGCAATAAAGTCATCGCAGGACAGAGCTGGCGCTACCTTTGCCAAAGCAGTTTTCAAATGATCGACCAAGGCGCAACGACCTAGGACGATATCGTTCCAGTAAGGAGTGAAGAACTCTCGCTGAAGATCCACAGGTGAAACACCCAGGTCCTCTTCAAGGGAGAATGCCCAAGGTTTACCGTCAGCGGGACGACCGCAAATCAGAACGCCATCCACATCGACCATCAGAGCACTGAACACGCTGGCAACTCTCCTGATAACCCAAAACTGGTTTGCTGGTTCCTACGCCCCAGCGTGGGAAGCCTAGGCCGGGCCGCTCTGCGCCAGTCTGGGCTATACATCGGACGCAGAGCGTCCCGCAGCCATTCCCGCACAGCGCCTGAGCAACGGCCTGAAGGGTAGACTGCAGGATGGGCGCAGGGTGGGCTTCAGCCCACCAAAACCAACGGCGAACGCGTCAAGCCCGCTTGTTCAGGCCCCGCGCCAGCCGGTCGCCCGCGAACTGGATCAGGCTGACCAGCACCACCAGAGCGACGATCACGGTCAACATCACCTGGCTGTCGAAGCGCTGATAACCGTAGCGGTAAGCCAGGTCGCCGAGGCCACCAGCACCGATGGCGCCCGCCATGGCCGAGGAGTTGATCATGGTCACCAGGGTGATGGTGAAGCCGCCGACGATGCCCGGTAGCGCCTCGGGCAACAGCACGTGCCAGACGATGTGCCAGCGGCGGCAGCCCATGGCCTGGGCCGCTTCGATCAGGCCATGATCGACCTCACGCAGACTGACCTCGGCGATCCGCGCGAAGAACGGGGTAGCCGCGATGGTCAGCGGTACCACGGCGGCCCATACGCCGTAACTGGTACCTACCACCCAGCGGGTGAACGGGATCAGTGCGACCATCAGGATCAGGAAGGGAATCGAGCGGAACAGGTTGACGAAACTGCCCAGCAACTGATTCAGCCGCGGTGCCTCGAAGATCCCGCCCTTGCTGCTGGTGACCAGAAATACCGCCAGCGGAATGCCCGCGAGCAAGGCCAGCAGCGACGACACGCCGACCATCAGCAGGGTGTCGAGAAACGCCTGCCAGAGACGATCAAGCAGCAGCGACATACCCCAGTACCTCCACGTGATCCGCCAACTGACGGGCGTTGTTCAAGAGCGCTTCATGGCTGTGCGGTGAAGCACTCACTGCCAGTAGCAGGTAGCCCAGGGCATGGCCCTGGATGCGTTCGATTCCACCATCGAGCAATGCCAGACGCCCACCGAGCGCCCCGGCCACTGCGCCCAGATCCGGCTCGGGGTTGCTGCCGGAAAACTGCAGGCGCAGCACCAGGGCATCCTCAGGGTTTTGCTGGTGGGCGCGCAGGCGCGCCTGGACGTCCGCCGGCAGGCCATGGCGCAACGGCGCCAGCAAGGTGCGGGTGACCGCATGCCGTGGCGAGCCGAACACGCGCCAGACCTCGCCCTGCTCGACCACTTCGCCCTGTTCGAGCACCACCACGCGGTCGCAGATATCGCGGATCACCGCCATCTCGTGAGTGATCAGCACGATGGTCAGCCCCAGGCGCTCGTTGATCTCGCGCAACAGGCCGAGGATCGCCTGGGTGGTTTCCGGATCGAGGGCCGACGTCGCCTCGTCGCAGAGCAGGATCTGCGGATCGTGCACCAGCGCGCGAGCGATCCCCACGCGCTGCTTCTGGCCGCCGGACAACTGCGCCGGGTAGACGCCATGCTTGTCCTGCAGGCCGACCAGCTCCAGCAACTCGCGCACCTTGCGTTGGCGCTGCTCGCGCGGCACGCCGGCGACCCGCAACGGCAGTTCGACGTTCTGCCACACGGTCTTGGCCGACATCAGGTTGAAATGCTGGAAGATCATGCCGATGCGTCGGCGCAGCTGTACCAAGTGATCTTCATCGAGCAGGCCGATGTCTTCGCCATCGATCAGCACCTGGCCGCTGCTCGGCGTTTCCAGGCGATTGATGGTGCGGATCAACGAAGACTTGCCGGCGCCGCTGCGGCCGATGATGCCGAACACCTCGGCGCGGTTGATGGCCAGGTCGATATCACGCAGCGCCTGGACCGTGCCCTCGTTGCTCGCGTAAACCTTGTTGAGGCCGACGAAGCGCAGTTGCGCTTCGCTGTCCTGGCGGGCCTGAGCGACCTGCTGCAGGTGGGGATCGAAACCACTCATGCTCAGCTTTTCCAGCCTGGCTGGTAGAGCTTGCCGTGGGCCTTGTCGAGGGCCGCACGGACCTCCGGCGAGTGCTGGTAGATATCGACGAACTTGCGCAGACGCTCATCGTTCTTGCTGGCTGGCTGGATGACGAACTGGATGATGTACTCGGGGTTGTCCACGCCATCGAACAACAGTGCCGATTCGGGATCGTGGGTGCCGGCCAGGCGGATGTATTGCGGATAGCCCTGGGCCAGATCGACCTCATCGAGCGCACGCACCAGTTGCACGGCTTCCAGTTCGATGATGCGGATGTCCTTCGGGTTGCTGGTCACGTCTTCGAGGGTGGCCCGGTAGCCAACGCCGGGTTTGAGGGTAATCAGCCCGGCCTTCTGCAGCAGTTGCAGACCACGCCCGCCATTTACCGGGTCGTTGGCGATCGCCACCTTGGCGCCCTTGGGCAGGCTGGCGAAGTCGCTGTACCGCTTCGAGTACAGGCCGACGTTGTTGATCACGCCCGGCGCGTAGGGCACCAGATCGTAGCCGCCATCCTTGTTGGCATTCTCGAGGAACGGCACGTGCTGGAAGTAGTTCACGTCGATATCGCCAGCGGCAAGGCTGACGTTGGGCGCGATCCAGTCGCTGAACTCGATCAGCTCCACTTCGAGCCCCTGCTTCTTGGCTTCGGCGACCGCCACCTCCAGAGCCGGGGCGAAGGCAGCGGTGGTGCCGAGCTTCAGTGGCTGCGCTGCTGCGGCCAGACCGGAAACGCTCAGCAGGGTACCCAGCGCGAGGGTTTTCAATAATGTAGACATGGCTTTCATCCTTGGTCGATCAGTGAGAGTGGTTGGCCGCATTGGCGATTGGCGGTGCAGCGTCAGCCCGTCGCCAGGCGGCGCCGCTGTGGTTTTCCGGCAGGCGTGGGCCCTGGCCGAACAGCTTGTGGCGCAGGCTGCCATCGGCGTAGGCGGTCTTGTACAGGCCGCGGTTCTGCAGTTCGGGCACCACCAGTTCGATGAAGTCGGCGTAGCTTTCCGGCGAAACGATGCGGGTCAGGTTGAAGCCGTCCAGGCCGGTCTCCTCGAACCAGGCCTGCAGTTGATCGGCTACCTGCGAGGGCGAGCCGACCAGCACCGGGTAGCGGCCACCGAGGGCGTGCTGCTCCAGCAGCCGGCGCTTGGTCCAGCCACTGTCCGGTGCGGTAAAGGCCTTGACCACCGACTCGATGGCATTGGTCTTCTGGTAACGAATCGGTTCGTCCAGGCCGTACTCGGCGAAGTCGATGCCGGTGGAACTGGAAAAATGCGCCAGCCCCGCCTCAGCACTGGCGTAGCGTAGGTATTCGGCATGCTTGTCGCGAGCATCGGCCTCGGTAGCGGCGACGATCACGCTGATGCCCATGAACACCTTGATCGCCTCGGCCGGGCGACCGGCGCTCAATGCGCTGGCGCGCACCTTGTCGACCTGCTCGCGCACCGCGGTCTTGTTGTGCCCACCGATGAATACGCACTCGGCATGCTGACCGGCGAAGCGCAGCCCGCGCGCCGATGAACCGGCCTGGAACAGCACCGGGGTGCGTTGCGGCGACGGCTGGCTGAGGTGGTAACCCTCGACCTGATAGAACTCGCCCTGGTGCACCACCTTGTGCACCTTGCCGGGCTGGGCATAGACACGCCGAGCGCGGTCGACGACCAGTGCATCGTCCTGCCAACTGCCCTCGAGCAGTTTGTAGAGCACCTCGAGGTACTCGTCGGCCTGATCATAGCGGCGGTCATGCTCGACCTGCTGGCCCAGGCCCATGGCCTTGGCGGCGCTTTCCAGATAGCCGGTGACGATGTTCCAACCCACCCTGCCGCCACTCAGGTGATCGAGGGTGGAAAGACGCCGGGCGAACGGGTACGGCGCTTCATAGGTCAGGTTGGCGGTCACCCCGAAGCCCAGGTGCCGGGTAACCCCGGCCATGGCCGAGACCAGCAGCAGCGGATCATTGACCGGTAGCTGGATGGCCTCTTGCAAGGTCAGATCGACGCCCTGCCCGTACACGTCGTAGACACCGAGGATATCGGCGATGAACAGACCGTCGAACAGCCCGCGCTCGAGCAGCCTGGCCAGATCGGTCCAGTACTGCAGCGTATTGAAGGCCGTGGAATTGTCCCGCGGGTGCGTCCACAAACCGTGATGGATATGCCCCACGCTGTTCATGTTGAAGGCGTTGAGGAGAATCTGCCGGGCCATCAGATGGTTCCCCGGCGCGGCGGCAGCGCGTCGTTGAGGTAGTAGTTGCCCACCGCGTGGTACTTCCAGCGCACCGGATCGTGCAGGGTGTGGGTCCGCGCATTGCGCCAGTGGCGATCCAGATTGTGCTCGGCCAGGGTGCCGCGGCTGCCGGCCAGTTCGAGCAGTTTGCTGGACAGCGCCAGCGAAGCCTCGGTACCGATGGCCCGCGCCTCGGCCACGGCGATGGAGGCTGCCGCCACACTGGCCGCATCGGGCGCAGCCTGGGCGCGGTCGAGGTGTTCGCCGGCGCGTTCGAGCAGCGCTTCGGCGGCATGCAGATGAATGGCCAGCCGGCCTATCGCCTTGAGGGTCAGCGGATCATCGCTGGCCTTGTCCACGCCCGAGTCGATCCACGGCCGGGAACTGTTGCGCACGAAGCTCAGGGTGTCCTCGTAGGCTGCACGGGCGATACCGATATCGATGGCGGCATGCAGCAACTGGGCGAAGGGGCCGACCGTGGTCGGGCGCTCGAACGAAGCCTGGAACGGCACCACATCGGCGGCAGCTACCGGCACCTGCTGCAACAGCACCGAGCCACTGCCCGTGGTGCGCTGACCGAAGCCGCTCCAGTCATCGATGATTTCCAGCCCTGGGGCATGGCGAGGCACGAACGCCAGGTGGCCGATGCCCTGCTCGTCTACCGCCAGGGTGGGGATGCGCTGGGCATACAGGGCACCGGTGGCGTAGAACTTGCGCCCGTCGATGCGGAAGTTCTCGCCATCGGCGATCAGCCGCGTGGTGCGATCCTGCGAGGTTTTGGTGCCCAGCTCCGCGAGCGCGTTGCCGAAGCGCACGCCCTGCAGTACTTCGCCATACAGGCGGCGCTGCTGCTCGACGTTGCCGTTGATGCGCAGCACTTCCAGGGCATAGAAATGGTTCTGGGGGATCTGCCCGAGCGAGCCATCGGCCTGGGCTATTCGCGCGATCACCCTGGCCAGGGTGACACTGGAAACTCCGGCGCCACCAAATGCCTTCGGCACGCTGATCGCCCATAAACCGGAGCGGCTGAACAGTTCCAGTTCGGCTTGCGGCAGCAGGCGTTCACGGTCTCGCTGGGCGGAGCCGGCGCGAAATACCTCGGACAGGGCATTGGCGATCTCCAGCGCTTCGGCGTCACTGCCGATCAGTGCCGGCGCGGGATTCAAGGATGCGTTCATGGCTCAGATCCAGGAGTGACGGGCGGGGTGACGCCCGTTGAGGTGGTAGGCACCAACGGCGTGGTACTTCCAGCGCACCGGGTCGTGCAGGGTATGGGTACGGGCGTTGCGCCAGTGCCGGTCGAGGCCGAACTCGGCCAGGGTGGCGCGGCTGCCGGCCAGCTCCAGCAGCTTTTCGCTGGCCAGCAGACTGATCTCGGTGGTCAGCACCTTGGCTTCGGCGACCGCAATCGACGCGCGCGCGGCCGCATCGGCATCGATGACGTCGGCACTGACATCGTCGAGCACCCCAGCCGCCTTGCGCAGCAGCGCCTCGGCAGCATGCAGATCCACATGCAAACGGCCGATGTCGGCGATCACGTAGGGGTCGTCACTGGCCCGCTCGACATTGGCATCGACCCAGGGCCGGGATTTCTCGCGGACGAAGGCAATCGCGTCGCGCAGCGCGCCAGCAGCGATACCGGCATCGATGGCGGCCTGGATGAGCTGGGAGGCGGCGCCCTGAATGCTGGGGCGTTCGCCGAACTGCCAAAGCGGGATCAGGTTCTCGGCATCCACCTCGACCCGGTCCAGCAGCACCGTGCCACTGGCCGTGGTGCGCTGACCGAAGCCGGACCAGTCATCGACGATGCGCAACCCCTGACGCCCACGCTGGATAAGCGCGAGCACCGGCTGCCCCTGCTCATCCAGTGCCTTTACGGCGACCCAGTGGGCGAAAATGGCGCCGGTGGAGTAGAACTTCTCGCCAGTGAGCAGGTAACGCTGACCGTCGTGTTCTACCCGGGCACGCAGATCCAGCGTGTGCTTGCTGCTGCGCTCCGGCCCGGCGTTGCCGATGCGCCAGCCCTGCAGCACGCTGCCGAACAGCCGCTGGCGCTGCGCCGGGGTGCCCAGCAACTGCAGCAGGGCGAGCATGCCGAACTGATTCTGGGGAATCTGCCCGAGGGCCGGGTCCACCGCGGAAATCACCCGAAAGACCTCGGCGATGGTGCGATAGGACACCTGCGGGCCGCCGAACTCCCGGGGCACGGCGATGCTGCCCAGGCCACTGGCGGTGAACTGCTCGATCAGGGTCCAGGGCAACTGACGCTCGCGGTCACGCTCGATGGCCTGATCGCGCGCCGCCTCGGCCAGTTCGTGCGCCGCCTGCAGCGCCTCTTCGTCGTTGCGCAGAATGCGCGCTGGGGCAAGGCGCGGCGCCAGGTCCAGGGCGTCGCCTGATGTATTCTGCAGCGCGGGCGAACCGCTTTCGGCAGCCGTCGGATGAACCATACACACCTCGATTTGCAAGACGTCGCGCCTTACCAAACGAGGGCCACGACGCGGAGTCGATATACCCTAATTGAATGGATGAAAAATAATTAAATAGCTTATTCGAATAAGCTTAGGCAGACGCGTCGTACTCCGCCCCTCCCGTGACCGGAGCATGCAGATTCGCCGCCGAGGCGATCTCGCCACCTGCGCGGGACTGCCTCGTGCACCAGCAGGTAGCTGTCAAATGAACTTTTCGCGACGAAACGCCAACTTTTACAAGATTTTGCCGACAGGGCGGTGATCCGGCACACTAGCGCCCCCGAGCACAGGCTCGTCGCCACAGCCAGATCTCGTATGACCCGCTCCCCGCTTCGCCGTCTCGCATTCGGTACCCTGCGCCGCCTCCTGTACCTGTGGGTGCGCTCGGAAACCATCAACCAGTCGGCGTTCACCCTCAAGCTCGACCGCAGCAAGCCGGTGTTCTACGTGCTGCAGCAGCCTTCGGTGAGCGATCTGGCGGTACTCGATCGAGAATGCACCAAGGCTGGTTTGCCGCGGCCGGTGCTGCCGGTGGCAGTCGGCGAGCTGATGGAACCGGCGGCGTTCTTCTACCTGACCCCGGAACCCGACTGGCTCGGCCGTCAGGACAAGCGCGGCATTTCGCCGACCTTGCAGCGAATGGTCACGGCCCTTGGCGAAAACAGCGCGGAAGAAGCGCAGATCATTCCGGTCAGCGTGTTCTGGGGCCAGTCGCCGGATCACGAAACCAGCGCCTGGAAGCTGCTGTTCGCCGACAGTTGGGCGGTCACCGGCCGCCTGCGCCGTCTGGTCAGCATTCTGATCCTCGGCCGCACCACCCGCGTGCAGTTTTCCACCCCCATCCAGTTGCGCGAGCTGATCGCGCAGAACAAGGGCCAGGAGCGCACCCTGCGCATGGTTCACCGCATCCTGCGGGTGCACTTTCGCAACCAGAAGGCCGCGGTCATCGGCCCGGACGTGTCGCACCGGCGCAATCTGGTCAAGGGCCTGGTACATGGCCCGCAAGTTCGCCAGGCGATCGCCGAAGAGGCCGAGCGCGAGAACATTCCGGTGCACAAGGCCGAGGCCCTCGCCCTGCGTTACGGCAACGAGATCGCGTCGGATTACACCTACACGGCGATCCGTTTTCTCGAGCTGATCCTGTCCTGGTTCTGGAACAAGATCTACGACGGCATCAAGGTCAACCATATCGAAGGCGTGCAGGACATCGCCCAGGGTCACGAGGTGATCTACGTGCCCTGCCACCGCAGCCATATCGACTACCTGCTGCTGTCCTACCTGCTGTTCCGCAACGGCCTGACGCCGCCGCACATCGCTGCCGGCATCAACCTCAACATGCCGGTCATCGGTGGCCTGCTGCGCCGCGGCGGTGCGTTCTTCATGCGCCGTACCTTCAAGGGCAACCCGCTCTATACGGCCGTGTTCAACGAGTACCTGCACACCCTGATCAGCAAGGGTTATCCGGTGGAGTACTTCGTCGAGGGTGGTCGTTCGCGCACCGGCCGCATGCTGCGGCCGAAAACCGGCATGCTCGCCATCACCCTGCGCAGTTATCTGCAGAGCCATCGCCTGCCGGTGGTGTTCGTGCCCGTGTACATCGGCTACGAGCGGGTGCTGGAAGGCCGCACCTATCTGGGCGAGCTGCGTGGTGCGAGCAAGAAGAAGGAATCGATCTTCGATATCTTCAAGGTCATCGGCGCGCTCAAGCAGCGCTTCGGCCATGTCTGGGTCAACTTCGGCGAGCCGATCAAGCTCGACAGCTTTCTCGACGGGCAACAGCCGGACTGGCGCGACCAGAACCTGGGGCCGGACTATCGCCCGGCCTGGCTCAACGAGACCACCAACCGCCTCGGCGAGCGGGTGGCTCAGCGCCTCAACGAAGCGGCAGCGATCAACCCCGTCAACCTGGTGGCCCTGGCGCTGCTCTCCACCAGCAAGCTGGCCCTCGATGAGCGCGCCCTGACCCGCATCCTCGACCTGTATCAGAGCCTGCTGCGCCGCGTGCCCTACTCGCCGCATACCACCGTGCCGGAAGGCGACGGCCTGGCCCTGATCGAATACGTGCGCGGCATGGAATTGCTTTCCGAGCAGAAGGATGCCCTGGGGCGCATTCTCTATCTGGATGAGCAGAACGCCATCCTGATGACCTACTACCGCAACAACGTGCTGCACATCTTCGCCCTGCCCGGCCTGTTGGCGAGCTTCTTCCAGAGCAGCGGGCGGATGAGCCGCGAACAGATCCTGCGCTTCGTTCACGCGCTGTATCCCTACCTGCAGGCCGAGCTGTACATCCGCTGGTCCGCGGATGAACTCGAAGGCGTGGTCGATCAGTGGCTGGAGGCCTTCGTCGAACAGGGTCTGCTCAAGGTCGAGAACGACCTGTACGTGCGCCCGGCGCCGAGCTCGCGGCACTTCGTGCTGCTGACCCTGCTGTCCCGCGCCATCGCCCAGACGCTGCAGCGCTTCTACATGGCCAGCGCCCTGCTGCTCAATGCCGGGCAGAACAGCATCAGCGCCGAGGAGCTGGAGGACCTGTGCACGGTCATGGCCCAGCGCCTGTCGATCCTGCACGGCTTGAACGCCCCGGAATTCTTCGACAAGAGCCTGTTCCGCCACTTCATCCAGACCCTGCTCGACCAGGGCGTGCTGCGCAAGGACGAAGCCGGCAAACTCAGCCACCACCCGGAGTTCGCCGAGTTGGCAGAAGGCGCCGCCAAGCGCGTGCTGCCCGCGGAAATTCGCCTGTCGATCCGTCAGGTAACCATGGATCGCAGCGAGGAGTTGCTCGACGGACTCTAGGGGCGGACCGTCATGTCGATCTGACACGACGATAGGCCTCGTCCGTTATTGAGCTTTACTGCAACAGTCCCTAAGATGCGTCGTTGGGGCCATTTAGGGCAGGGATTTTCGTGCGTTATTACACAATTCTGGGATCACTGGCGATCATGGTTTCGGGTTGCGCCATGCAGCCTTCGGCCACATCGACCAATAACGAAGAAAAGCCGGCACAACCGGCACCAGTCGCTCAGCAGGCCACTACCGCGCCCGCCGCAGCGCAGCCGGCAGCACAGGCTGCAACCGTCGCCGCACCAGGCAGCCAGCCCGTGCCGGCCAAACCGACGGCTGCCGCTGCGAGCGCCCAGGAGCCTCAGGAATACGAAATCCAGCCCGGTCAGTGCTGGGTTCATGCCCAGGTCAGACCGCGCCCGGTGCAGAGCACCCAGGAGATCGTGGTCAAGGACTCGGTCAACAAGATCACCGTCACCCCTGCCGAGCTCGACAAGGGCTTCAAGCAGGTGGTCACCCGTGAAGGCACCAAGACCTACCGCATCGAGCCGCCGACCTACCGCGTGGTATCCGAGCAGGTGAAGATCCGTCCTGAGGTCAAGCGCTACATCGTCGTCCCGGCGGTCTACGAAAATGCCCAGGAAACCATCACCCTCGAAGAAGCCAAGACCGTGCTCGACCAGTGTCGCGCAGCCGGCACTCGCTACTCGAGCGGCACCGGCGCCATGTCGTTCTGCGCACGCCAGGTACCGGCCAAGCAGGAAGTGGTCAAGGTCAAGAAACTGGTGTCCCCGGAAACCGTACGCGTCGAGACCGACCCGGCTCAATACAAGAGCGTGACCCGCTGGATCGTCGACAAGCCCGCCCAGGCCATCGAAGTGACGCTGGACCCGGAGTACACCAAGGTCGCCTCCACCGAAGTGGTGCGCCCGGTGGAAGCCAACCAGATCATCGTGCCGGAAGAGAAGCGCCAATTGCAGGTCACCCGCTTCGAAGGCAATGCCCGCATCGTGTCGCGCCAGACCGTCTGCGATGGCGATATCAATGAAAACCTGGTGACCCGCCTGCAGCAGAGCCTGGTCAAGCGCGGTTTCAACCCGGGCACCGTCGATGGCAAGCTCGGCAAGCGCACCCTCGATGCGCTGACCGAATACCAGACCGCCAATGGCCAGGCCGTCGGCGCGCTGACCCTGGAAAGCCTGACCGCCCTCGAAGTCCAGTAACGATGCACCCGGCACGCCCTCGGGGCGTGCCGCCTCCCCTTCGCGCCCTCCTCAACCTTCGCCGAGAACATCGACAGCCTGCTAAGCTCGCTGCATATCTCACCGCTCGAAGGTTACCGCCATGCTCCGCATCCCTGTTCTCGTCGCCGGCCTGCTGCTGTCCGCCAACGTGTTCGCCCTGTCGCTTTCCGACCTCAGCCAGCAGGACGCCAGCGGCGGCCTGAAAGATGCACTCACCCAAGGCGCCAAAGTGGCCGTGCAGCAACTCGGCAAGCCGGGTGGCTTCAGTGGCAACCCCGAGGTGCGTATCGAGTTGCCGGGCAAGCTCGGCAAGGCCGCCAAGACCATGAAGATGATGGGCATGGGCGCTCAGGTCGAGCAGCTTGAAACCAGCATGAACAAGGCCGCCGAAGCTGCCGTGCCACAAGCCCAGGCGCTGCTGGTCGACGCGGTCAAGAAGATGACCGTGCAGGACGCCAAGAGCATTCTCTCCGGCCCGCAGGACTCGGCGACTCAATACCTGAACAAGAGCAGCCGCGAGCAGATCCGCGCCAAGTTCCTGCCCATCGTCAAGCAGGCCACCGACCAGGTCGGCCTGGCCAAACAGTACAACAGCTTCGCCAGCCAGGCCGCTACCTTCGGCGTGCTCGACGCCAAGAGCGCGAATATCGAAAGCTACGTGACCGAACAGGCACTCGACGGCCTGTTCGACATGATCGCCAAGCAGGAAGCCGGTATCCGCGAGAACCCCGCAGCCGCCGCCACCAGCCTGGCGAAGAAGGTCTTCGGCGCGCTCTGAAACCTCGGTAACAGGCCTGACCGCGCACACGGCACAGTCAGGCACTTGCCGTCAGGTGTCGCTTGCGATTTGCAGCTTTTCACCGGGCTTGACCCTGAACCATCCGGCGTAGAGCGCAGGCAGGAACAACAGGGTCAGCGCCGTGGCCACGATCAAACCGCCCATGATCGCCACCGCCATCGGCCCGAAGAACACGCTGCGCGACAGGGGAATCATCGCCAGTACCGCCGCCAGGGCGGTCAGCACGATGGGCCGGAAGCGCCGTACCGTGGCTTCGACGATGGCATCCCAGGTATCCAGCCCCGCCGCTCTGTCCTGCTCGATCTGGTCGACCAGAATCACCGAGTTGCGCATGATCATGCCTGACAGCGCAATGGTGCCGAGCATGGCCACGAAGCCGAACGGTTGGCCGAACAGCAGCAGGAACAGGGTCACGCCGATCAGCCCGAGAGGCGCGGTGAGAAACACCATGATCGACCGCGAGAAACTCTTGAGCTGCAGCATCAACAGCGTCAGTACCACCACCACGAACAGCGGCACGCCGGCATTCACCGAAGCCTGGCCTCTGGAGGAGTCCTCCACCGTGCCTCCCACTTCCAGCAGGTAGCCATCCGGGAGGTGCGCACGCACGTCGTCCAGCGTCGGCAGAATCTGCTGGGTCAGCGTCGCGGGCTGCTGCGGACCGTAGATATCGGCACGCACGGTCACGGTCGGCAGGCGATTGCGGTGCCAGATCACCCCCTCCTCGAAGCCGTATTCGAGGGTGGCGATCTGCGACAGCGCCACACTCTTGCCACTCTCGGTCGGCACCGCCAGGCTCGGCAGTAACTCCAGCGCCTGACGCTCCACTGGCGTGCCGCGCAGAAGAATCTCGATCAGTTCGTTGTCCTCGCGGTAATCGCTGACCGATGAGCCATTCAACGCGCTGCGCAGGAACTTCGACACGTCGGCAGTGCTGACGCCCAGCGCCCGGGCGCGGTCCTGATCGATATTCAGGTACACCACCTTGCTCGGCTCTTCCCAGTCCAGATGCACGTTGACCACATAAGGGTTGTCACGCACCTTGTCGGCGACTTGCCGGGCCAGCCCGCGGACTTCGTCGATATGCTCGCCGGAAACCCGGAACTGCACGGGGTAGCCCACCGGCGGCCCGTTCTCCAGACGCGAGATGCGCGTGCGCAGGCTCGGGAACTCATCGTTCAACACGCCGATCAGCCAGCTGCGCACGGCCTCGCGATCCTCGATGGTTTTCGCCAGTACGACGATCTGCGCGAAGCTGGTCGCCGGCAGTTGCTGATCCAGCGGCAGGTAGAAACGCGGTGAGCCGGTCCCCACGTAAGCCACGTAGTTATCCACACCGGGATGCCCGGCCAGGCGCTCCTCGAGACGCCGCACCTCGGCCTCGGTGGCGATCAACGAAGCGCCTTCGGCCAGTTTGAAGTCGACCATCAGCTCCAGTCGCCCCGATGCCGGGAAGAACTGCTGCGGCACGAAGCGGAACAGCAGGATCGAGCCGACGAACAGCGCCAGGGTCAGCACGATCACCGTCTTGCGCCGTCGCACGCACCAGTCGACCACGCGCCGGACGCGCTTGTAGAACGCCGTGTCATAGGGATCGTGCCCTGCACCGCTGCCACCGTGTTTCTGAGCCGCCTGCTTGGCCAGATCCGGCAGGAAACGAGCGCCCAGATAAGGCACGAACATCACCGCAGCAACCCAGGACATCAACAATGCGATGGTCACCACCTGGAAGATCGAGCGGGTGTACTCGCCAGTGCCCGACTGCGCCGTGGCGATCGGCAGAAAGCCTGCGGCGGTGATCAGGGTGCCGGTGAGCATCGGAAACGCCGTACTCGTCCAGGCGAAGCTGGCCGCCTTGAGACGGTCGTAGCCCTGCTCCATCTTGATCGCCATGATTTCCACGGCAATGATCGCGTCGTCCACCAGCAGGCCCAGCGCCAGCACCAGTGCTCCCAGGGAAATCTTGTGCAGGCCGATGTTCAGGTAGTACATGGCGGCGAAGGTCATCGCCAGCACCAGGGGAATCGACAGCGCCACCACCAGCCCGGTACGCATGCCCAGGGAGAAGAAGCTAACCAGCAGCACGATGATCAGCGCCTCGGTGAGCACCTTGACGAACTCACCGACGCCGGTCTTCACCGCTGCCGGCTGGTCCGACACCTTGCGCAACTGCATGCCCGCCGGCAGGTTGTTCTGCAACCGCGTGAACTCACCCTCCAGCGCCTTGCCGAGGACCAGAATGTCGCCACCGGGCTTCATCGACACCGCCAGGCCGATGGCATCTTCACCCATGAAACGCATGCGTGGCGCGGGTGGATCGTTGAAGCCACGGTTGATCTCGGCGACGTCGCCAATGCGGAAGGTGCGATCGGCCACGCGAATGGGGAAATCGCGGATCTGCTCGACCGTCTCGAAACTGCCGCTGACCCGCAACTGCACGCGGTCGGAGCCGGTCTCGAAGAAGCCCGCCACGGCCATCGCGTTCTGCTGTTCGAGGGCCTGCTGCACGGCAGCGAGCGGCAGGCCAAGAGTGGCCAGCTTGGTGTTGGACAGTTCGATCCAGATCTTTTCGTCCTGCAGGCCGACCAGCTCGACCTTGCCGACGTCCTTGACCCGCTGCAGTTGCAGTTGCACGCGGTCGGCATAATCCTTGAGCACCGCGTAATCGAAACCGCTGCCGGTCAGCGCGTAGATGTTGCCGAAGGTGGTGCCGAACTCGTCGTTGAAGAACGGCCCCTGGATACCGCCTGGCAGGGTGTGGCGAATATCGGCGATCTTCTTGCGTAGCTGGTACCAGAGCTCGGGAATCTCGTTGGAATGCATGGAATCGCGAGCCAGGAAGGTGACCTGAGATTCGCCAGGCCGTGAGAAGGACACGATGCGATCGTACTCGCCGGTCTCCATCAGCTTCTTCTCGATGCGTTCGGTAACCTGCCGCGCCACCTGCTCGGCGGTGGCGCCGGGCCAGTTGGTTTTCACCACCATGGCCTTGAAGGTGAATGGCGGGTCCTCGCTCTGCCCGAGCTTGGAGTACGACAGGGCGCCAACGATGCCCAGCAGCAACATCAGGTACAGGACGATCTGCCGGTGATGCAGCGCCCAGGCGGAAAGGTTGAAGGACATCGACGCTTACTCCTTCGCTGCCAGGTCAACCGCTCGGTTGTCTCGGTCCACCGGACGTATCCGCTGCCCGTCCAGCAGCACCTGCACGCCGGCTACCACCACCCAGTCGCTGGCCTTCAGACCGTCCAGCACCGGCACCAGTTTTTCACCATAGGGGCCAACTCGCACCGCAGTACGCTTGAGCGTCGAGGTTTGCGGATCGACCACCCAGACGTAGGGCTGATCCTTCTCGGCGGTCAGTGCCGACAACGGCACCGCCAGCGGTACATCGCCGTTGCGGGCGATGAACACCCGGGCGCTCTGGCCAAGTTCAACCTGCGCGTCGCGCTGCTGCAGGGCGATGCGCGCGGCATAGGTACGCGAGCGCGGATCGGCCGCCGGCGAGAGTTCACGGATGCGCCCGGCCAGGCGTTCGCCAGGCTGCGACCAGAGTTCCACGGCGACCTCCTGACCGATGCTCAGGCTGCCGATCACCTGCTCGGGCAGATCGATCAGCACCTCGCGCTCACCATCGGCTGCCAGCACGAACACCGTCTGGCCGGCCGACACCACCTGACCGACCTCGGCGCTGCGTTGCAGGATCACGCCACTCTGCGGCGTCTTGAGCACTGCATAACCGGCCTGGTTATCGGCGACGTTGAGTTCGGCACGTACCTGGCGCAGGCGAGCCTCGGCGGCGCGGAAGGTGTTTTCGGCATTATCGGACTGCGACTTGCTGATCATCCCGCGCTGCTGGAGGGTGCGGTAGCGATCACGCTCGGCACGGGCCAGTTGCAGATTGGACTCCGCCGACTGCAGTTGGGCACGGGAGGCGTCCAGTTGCAGGCGCACGTCCTGGGGGTCGAGCTCGGCCAGCGCGGCATCCTTGTCGACCCGCTGCCCTACCTCGACCAGGCGCCTGGTCACCTTGCCGCCGATGCGGAACGCCAGTTCCGGCTCCAGCCGCGCTCTTATCTCGCCGGGATAGGAATCCACCAGCTCCGTCGCCAGTTGCGGCTGCGCCACCATGGCGGGACGAATGCCCGGCTGCGGAGCCTCCGCATTGCTGCAGGCGACCAGGGACAGAACAAGACAGATAGGCACAACGCGAGACAGAGCATGGCGGAACATGATGAGCGTCCTTCCGGGGAACTTTTTAATATTTGTACTGCCGAGTAT
The DNA here is from genome assembly GCF_030209025.1 of Pseudomonas sp. MEJ086. Lineage (NCBI taxonomy): Bacteria > Pseudomonadati > Pseudomonadota > Gammaproteobacteria > Pseudomonadales > Pseudomonadaceae > Pseudomonas > Pseudomonas sp. MEJ086. The sequence continues at coordinate 193,661 of NZ_JARVSV010000035.1, read as the reverse complement.
ATTAAAAATAGCGTACTCACCAGTCCAGAATTAAAATCGCCCTATGTCGAATACTTCGTTGCCTACCAGCGGCCCCGGCCGCCCCAAAGATCCCGCCAAGCGCGAAGCCATCCTCGAAGCCGCGAAATGCCTGTTCCTGCGTTACGGCTATGCCGGCAGCAGCATGGACGCCATTGCCGCCCACGCCGGTGTTTCCAAGCTCACCGTGTACAGCCACTTCACCGACAAGGAGACGCTGTTCTGCGCGGCGGTGAAGGCCAAGTGCGAGGAGCAGCTGCCCGAGCTGCTGTTCGAGCTGCCCGAACATGCCGATCTCGAGACGGTCCTGCTCAATATCGCCAGCGGCTTCAACCGCCTGATCAACAGTGCCGAGTCGGTCGAACTGCATCGCCTGATGACCAGCCTCGGCAGCAAGGACCCGCTGCTGGCGAAAGTCTTTTATGAGGCGGGCCCACAACCGCTGCTGGCGGAAATGGAGCGCTTGCTGAGCAAGGCGAACCAGAATGGCCAGCTATCCATCGAGTCGCCCAAGGTAGCCGCGGACCAGTTCTTTTCTCTGTTCAAGGGCTGCGCCAACTTTCGCCTGCTGATCGGTTGTGGTGCCCCTCCAAGCGCGGCCGAGCTGGAACAGCATGCTCAGGAAGCAGTACGGATGTTCCTGCGCGCGTACCGGGCCTGATCGCACCTCGATCTGCGCCTGGCTGCTACCGTCTAGATAACGTTGAGCGTTTGCGAGCGGCAGCCGGTGTTTATATCGAAGGAGGTGCGTATGGATCGATTCACCGGTGGCTGCCTGTGCGGCCAGGTACGCTTGGAGGCTCGTGGCCGTCCGTACCGGGTCGGCCTCTGCCATTGCCTCGACTGCCGCAAGCATCACGGCGCACTGTTCTACGCGGCCGCAATATTTCCTGAAGAGGCCGTGACCATCAGCGGCGAAACCGCGGATTATGCCGGGCGCTTCTTCTGCCCCCGCTGTGGCTCATCGGTATTCGCCCGGAGCGCCGACGAAATCGACGTGCACCTGGGCGCACTCGATGCCCCGGACCAATTGCTGCCGAGCTACGAAAGCTGGACGACCCGGCGCGAATCCTGGCTCCCTCCCTTCCCTTTCAAGAGCCACTACCAGCACGACCGCGAGGCCTCGGGCCGCATGGAGGACCAGCTGACTGGGGAAAACTAGCCGTTCAGCACATCGGAGCCTGGCCACTCAAGCGCCGAGGTACCTCTTCTCGGTCTCTTCGAGCAGGTAGGCGACCGCCTCGTCGGCGAACACGCTGACAGCGTGCGGGATTTGTCGCTTGCTGGGATAAACGATGAACATGTCGTTGCCCTGCTGCCTGCGGTCAGGCAGTACCTCGACGAGTTCTCCCAGCTTCAGGCTCGTGTAGAGGATGGGCCGAGGCAGGAAACATATGCCCAGCCCGGCAACGGCGGCCTTCAACTGAGCCTGTGCCGTGTTCGCGCAAAAGCGCCCGCTCACCTGGATCGGGATATCCCCCTGTGGCCCGGGAAAGTGCCATGCCGTTTGCCCCGAACGGTTGGATGGGTGGATGCAGGAATGTTGCGCCAACGCATGAATATCATCGGGTATGCCGTGTTTCTGCAGGTACCCGGGGCTGGCAGCAAGCATGCGGCTGTCCGTGAGGATTTTTCGTGCGACGAAACTGGAGTCCGGCAATGCGCCGGCCCTGAATGCCAGATCGATGCCCTCGGCGATCAGGTCGACCCGATTGTCGCTGAGCAGAAAATCCAGCTGGACCCGCGGGTATCGCTCGAGAAAACGGGCGATGAACGCCATCTGGAACAGGTCGAAAAAATCTGCAGTGACGGCAACCCGTATCTGCCCTGCCGGTTCCTGACTGCCATCGGTGAAGCGTCGACTGACCTCCAGCAAATCAGCAACCTGCGCGACGCTTTGCTCGAAGAGCGAACGACCTGCATCGGTGAGCGCCAGCTTGCGTGTGGAGCGGTGCAACAGACGCACTCCCAGGGTTTCTTCCAGCTGTTTGACACGCCGGCTCAGGGTGTTGGATGGAACCCCCATACGCCGCGCTGCCCCCGCGAAGCTTCCCGCCTCGACGACCTGAATGAATAGGGCGACATCGTTCAGATCGAACACGGGATTACTCCATAAATGGCTTGGTTAAAATCAATTGCAGGCTCTAATCATACCAATCAAGAACCCATATGATCCTTCCACGCCATCAGTCGTCGCCCCCCATACAGGCAGCGGGGCCATGCATTCAGAGGATCACCATGAACAGTTCAGCGCTTTCCCACAGCACAGCGACACGCCAGATAAGCCATCGCACTCGAGGCCATGGACATGGACCGATCGTGCGCCTGATGAGCCCCTCCGACCTTGGCCATGTCATCAAGCCCTTCGTTTTTCTCGACTTGTTCGAGGCGGACAGCTCGTTCGTCGGCCAGATGCCGATGCACCCCCACTCGGGAATCGCCACCGTCACCGTAATCACCGAAGGAAATCTGCACTTCGACGACCCTGATGCCGCCAAGGGTGAAATTGCCTACGGTGGCGTCGAATGGATGCGTGCGGGTGGCGGCGTCTGGCATGGCAAAGAAATGAGTGCCGGCACGTCCAAACGCGTTCAGGGCTTCCAGCTGTGGGTGGCACTGCCCCCTCACCTGGAAAACGCAGCCGTCGACAGCCAATATCTGGAAGCTGCCGCCATGCCCCAGGCAGGGCCGGCACGGGTAATTCTTGGCAGCTACGAAGGCGTGCGCAGCCCTGTTCGCGCACCTGAAAACATCACTTACCTGCTGGTGACCATCGCCAAGGGCGAAACCTGGGAATACAGGCCACAGGCGCAGCACGAGTCCCTGTGGCTGAGTGTCAGCCGTGGCAGGCTGACCTCGCCCGAGCGGGTCGACGCAGGCGAGATGGTGGTATTCGAGGCGGGTAACGAGGCCATACGGCTGACGGCCGGGGAGGAAGATGCCGTGTTCGTGATCGGCTCCGCCGCACCGCATCCCTACCCACTGCAACTCGGCCATTACTCGGTGCATACCAATGCAGAAGCGCTAGTTGCCGGAGAAACCAGGATCGCCGAACTTGGCCGCCAATTGCGTGAACAGAAAAAGGCTCAGGGGCCGTCAGGCCCGATGCCCATTTTCAGATAATGACAAGCTAACCGGGTGGTCGACCATCAGGTCAACCACCCGGTACCGCAGCATGATTGCCATGGCGACATCGGTCGCCAACCGGGCTCCGCAGCCGACGGTCATTTTTGCAGGAAAGCCGCCAGGCTGTTATGGCCGCCGATGATCAACTCGTTGATCACACCTTCGAAATGGGCGGTGGTACCCGCTTCGCGCACATCGAAGGTCGCCTTCCACTCGACCACGCATCGGGAACCGTCATCTGCGCCGAGCACCCTTACCTGTGCGCGATAATTATCGAGAGGCAGAGGCGACTCTTCGAACTGGTAGGAAAGACTCATGTCGGTTTCATCCATCGACAGCAGTCGCTCACGCAATACCGCCCCGTCCGTGAGAACGAGCCGGCGGATCGCACCGACGGCGCGCTCCGACCTGCCATCCTCCATTTCGCTTCGGGCTATCGCCGGATGCCAGGTGGCGATACCACCGAACTGCCTCAGCACCTGCCAGGTTTGCTGCGCACTGCCGTTCAGAACGGCGCTGTATTCAACGGATGCCATGCATCGCTCTCCCAAACCGCTTCGCGGTCCATGCCATCACGACGCCCGTACCGGAATTAGCTGACTGACAGCCACGGGGACGGCGGTGGGCCCCTGCGTGAGTTCGATGATCTGCCGCGTCAGCTCGGGCTTGTCGATCAGTGCGGCGAGAAACTCGGCCACATCGTCGCGCGCAATCTCGCCATAGGGGATGGCCAGACCGGCATGAACGTTACCGCTACCCGGCTCGTCGAGTAGCGTGCCCGGCCTGACGATGACCCAATCCAGTTCGGAAGACGCCAGGTGCACGTCGGCGCTTTTCTTTACCTTCATGTAGTTCTCGAAACCTTCGGAGGTTTCTTCGCCGCGCATCGCTTCCGGGAACGCAGACACCAACAGAAAGCGCCGCACGCCCGCCAACCGGGCTGCAGCCACGCTGGTTTCCAGCCCCTTGCCATCGATCGCGTTGGTTAACGCCATACCGGCGCCACCAGCGCCAGCGGTGAACACCACGACGTCGCTGCCCGTCATCATCGCGGCCAGAGACGAGGCTTGCAGTTCGGTGAGGTTTGCATGAACCGCCGTTGCGCCAAGCGCCTCGAGTTCCTGCGCCTGCTCGGCCTTGCGATGCAGCGCGACGACATCATGACCGACAGTACCGAGGATCTTTACCAGACGCTTGCCCACCTTACCGGCCGCACCGACGATAAATACTCTGGACATGGGATTCTCCTGAAATGAGAGGGAGCGCCGCTGCTTCAGCGGCGCGGATACCAGTAGCGGATCAACCTTCGAACTGGTGGTAGACCTTGGCGATGACCTTCCAGTTGCCGTCGACCTTGAGCAGCGTCAGGTAGTCGTTGTAGTCGGCACCGATAGCGTCCTTCTCCATGTCGACCCGCACGACAGCCGTCGTTGGAGTGATTGCCAGCACGTCCAGGCGGGTGGTGATGTCCGGTGCATCGCCATTGGTTTCGACGAACCGATACAGATTGCTGATCGGGCCGCCGAGCAGTTGACCGTTGGTGAAGCCGTACATCACCGCATCCGGGTGGAACGCCTGCTCGATGGTCGCCACGCTCCCGGCGCGCAGGCCTTCGACGTATTTGCTGGCCGTCTCGATGACGGCGTTGTAATCGCGAGTGGCGACTGCCTTGATGTTGTTGCTCATGAATGAGTGCTCCTGTGGTTGAGTTGCGCTGTTCGATGGGTGAATCGCGGGATTGCCGGGGCGATCACCAATCCTGGCGGGTTGGCGAGATGATCAAATCGTTCACGGTGACGTTGGCCGGCTGATCGAGTGCGTAAAGCACCGCACGGCTGATGTCTTCGGGCGCGATGGCGATTTCATTGAGCGCCCTGGCAGCCTTGCGGCCTTCAGGGTCGGTGACCTTGTCTGCCCAGCCGGTGTTGATAACGCCCGGGCTGATGGTGCTGGCACGGATGCCGTGGTGGACGCCCAGCTCCTTGCGCATCGATTCCGTCATGGCCTGCACGAAAAACTTCGTGGCGCTGTAAACACCGGCAGCGGCGCCCACCTGGTGCCCGGCAACCGAATCCATGTTGAGAATCTGGCCGGACTTGCGCTCGATCATCAGAGGCAGCACCGCGGCAATGGTGTTGAGATAGCCCTTGATGTTCACGTCGATCATGGCGTTCCAATCCTCGACAGCGACGTCGAGCCAATTGGAGAACAGCATCAAGCCGGCGTTGTTGACCAAGATATCCACCGAGCCGTAGGTCTCTACGGCAAATTGCGCGAGGCGCTTGGTGTCTTCGAGACTCGTCACATCGGTCACGCAACTCACCGCGGCATGGCCCGAGGCACGAAGCTCGCTGACCAGGGCTGTCAGCCCCTCGTCGTCCAAGGCAGCGGCGACGACATTGGCGCCCCGCGCCGCGAGTGCCCTGGCCGTCGCTGCGCCGATGCCGGATGAGGCGCCGGTGACGATCGCTGTTTTATTGCTGAGATGATTCATATCCACCTTTACCGTTCAACGGTGATGCTGGCTGAGAGAGAAAGCGGTGACGGGCCGAGCGAGGGCTCGGCTCAGTAGTTGCCGATGGGCCAATCGGTGTAGCCCTTGGCGCCACCGCCGTAATAGGACTCACGCGGCGCGATGGTCAGCTCGGCGCCGACGCGCAAGCGCTGCACCAGGTCGGGGTTCGAGATGAACAGACGACCAAAGGCCACTGCATCGATCTTCCCCTGGCCGCGGCGCTCGATGGCCATGTCCAGGTCGTAGTTGTTGTTGCCGATGAAAGGGCCATCGAACAGGCCGCTCAAGGCATCCATGTCCACGCCCGGCGGCACCTCGCGGGAGGTGGCCGTCGCGCCTTCGACGACGTGCAGATAGGCCAGACTCAGGTGATTGAGTTGCTCGATGAGATAGCCATGCAGCGCCATGACGTTGCTGTCGGGCGGCGTATTGCCGGCATCAGGAGTCACCGGCGACAAGCGGATGCCGACCCGATCACTGCCCCAGATCTCGATGACGGCACGAGTGACTTCCAGGGTGAGGCGCGCGCGGTTCTCGATCGAGCCACCGTATCGGTCGGTACGCTGGTTGGTGGAATCCCGCAGAAACTGGTCGAGCAGGTAGCTGTTGGCGGAGTGGACCTCGACGCCATCGAAGCCTGCCCGCTTGGCGTTTGCAGCGGCGAGCCTGTACTGATCGATGATTCCGGAAATTTCATCGGTCTCCAGCGCCCGCGGCATCGATACGGGGACAAAGCCTGCCGTCGTATAGGTGTTGCCTTCGGCCCCGATCGCCGACGGTGCTACCGGCGCCTGCCCACCGGGCTGCAGCTCGACACTGGAAAAGCGCCCGACGTGCCAGAGCTGGCTGACGATCTTGCCTCCTGCCGCATGCACCGCATCCGTGACCTTGCGCCAGCCCGCCACCTGCTCATCGCTCCAGATGCCGGGTGTGGCGGCATAACCTCGGCCCTGGGCAGAGATGTTGGTGGCCTCGGCCACGATCAATCCAGCGGTGGCACGCTGCGCGTAGTAGGTGGCATGCAGTTCGCCGGGTACACCGTCCTCGTCGTAGCGGCTGCGCGTTACCGGCGCCATGACGATACGGTTCGCCAGTTCGATGGAGCCCATTCGGGTGGGCGAGAAAAGATCGGTAAGTGCGCTGTTGTCAGTCATCTGAATCATCCAAAAGTAGACCGGTCGTCTAGTCACCGGGTAAAAAAAAGCGCATGCTAACGAAGCAGGCGCTTGGTCATGCTCATGGCGGTGTCGAAAGACTCGGTGGACTTGTTCACCTTCACCAGGAGACTGGCCCCCAGCCAGAGTTGATAGAGCGATTCAGCGAAGTCTCTGCTATTTCCATCCGCATCGACGCTGCCATCGGCGACGCCCATGTCGACACAGGCGGTGATGCGCTGAATGATCTTCGCCGTCCCTCTTTCGAGAACGCCACGCATGTCTTCGGACAGATCGCAGACCTCTGCGCCCAGCTTCACGACCAGGCACTTGCCCTCGGGAAGCTCGGTGCCCTGAGTCTCCGTCCAGTAGTTGAAGTAGGCCAGTAGACGCTCGGCGCCGCTACCCGGCCGCGCCATGAGCGTATCGACACGCCCCAGGTATTCGGAGAAGTACTCTTCCAGCAACGCCTGGCCGAACTCTTCCTTCGACTTGAAGTAGTAGTAGAACGACCCCTTGGGCACGCCAGCGGTACTCAATACCTCTGCCAGGCCCACGGCGGTGTAGCCTTTATTGGTCATCAGCGACTTGGCCACATCGATGATGTGCTGTCGCATGTCTTGAGCTGGTTTTTTCATATGCCGCGCATGATAGACAAAAATAGACCGGTCGTCTACAAGTCGCTACACGCGAAACCCTGGGTGAAGGCATTCGCTGCAGGCACCCTGCTCACAGCCGGAAATGCTGATGAATGGCCTGGGCAAGCAGCTCGATCGCCTCGTTGTCGCGCGCCGTGGATGAGCGCAGGAACACCACTTGGTGCTCAGCGGCCTGGGGCAGTTCCTCGACGATGCGCATGGCGCTGCTCATTTTCGCGCGATCCATCAGGGTAATTGCCAGCCCCGACTCGACGCAGGCCCTGATGGCCTGGCTGGACGGGCTTTCCAGCACCACCCGCCAGGTGTGACCGGCCACTTTCAGCGACTCCAGCATCAGGCTGCGGTACGGGCAGTCGGCGGCGTGAATGGCCAGTGGGATGATGCCTTTTCCGGGCTGCGGATGGGACGCCGCCGCGACCCATACCGGCGTGGTGGCGACCAGCGCCTGGGCTCTGGGCTCGCGCTGCTGCAGCGGCAGGTTGAGCACCGCAGCATGCAGCTTGCCGGCCTGCACCTGGTCACGCAGCGTGTAGCTGGAGGCGGTCTTCACCTCCAGCACCACGTTGGGCCAGGCCGCCGCGAAGACCGGCAGGATGTCGCGGATCACATGGGCGGCGTACTCGTCGGGTATTCCCAGTCGAATGCGCCCGACCAGCCGCGGGCCGTGCAGCTCGGCGAGCACCCGGTCGTGGGTGCTGAGCAGTTCTCTGGTCGAGCGCAACAGCCGTTTGCCCAGCACGGTCAACGCCACCGACTGATTGTCGCGGTCGAACAACCGGCCCCCGGCGACCGCTTCCAGGCGCTGGATATGCACGCTGATCGCCGCCGGACTCTTGTGCAGTTGCTCGGCGGCGGCCTTGAAGCGGCCGCTGCGCGCCACCGTGTGGAAGGTGCGGATCAGTTCGATGTCGAGTATGGCGCTCATAATTCAAAAAATCCGAACGATTGATTCAATACATTTTGATTTATTAGATTACCTCCCTTTCGTAGCCTGGACCTACACCCTTCGTCCGGTCATCTGCCATGTCCTCTGCACCCACCGCTCACCTCTGGCACGTCGCCATTCCGCTGCTGGTACTCGAAGCGGCGCTGGTGGTGATCTGGAGCTCGGGCTTTATCGGCGCCCGCTTCTCCCTCGATCATGCACCCGCCATGCTGGTAGTGTTCTGGCGCAGCCTGCTGTTCGCGCTGCTGCTGGCGCCCTGGGCGTTACCGCGCCTGCGCCACGCCTCGCCTGCCACCCTGCTGAGCCACGCCGGCATCGGTTTGCTGGCGATGGGCGGTTACCTGGCCGGTGTGGTTCAGGGCATCGCCCTGGGCGTGCCTGCCGGGCTCGCCGCCCTACTGGCCGACCTGCTGCCCATGGGGGTCGCCCTGCTCAGCGTGCTGGTGTTCCAGCAACATCTGGGTTGGCGCACCTGGCTCGGCCTGATCATCGGTCTGACGGGCGTGGTGCTGGTCACCTCGGATGCGCTGGCTTGGGGCGATGCGCAGTTGTGGGTCTATGGTTTACCACTGCTGGGCATGCTCTCGCTGGCGATCGCCACTCTGTGGCAGAAACGCACCAAGGCCACATCGTCGCTCGACCTGCTCGGCAACCTGTGGCTGCAGTGCTGCATCTGTTGCGTGCCGTTTGCGCTGCTGGCCGCAATGGACGGCAGCCTGATGCCGCTGCCCTCCACTGGTTTCGCCCTGAGCGTGCTGTGGACGAGCATTTCCACCACCGGCGGCTACGGCTTGTACTGGCTGTGCCTGAAGCGCTCGACGCCAACCCGGGTGGCCAGCGTGCTGTACCTGAGCCCGGCAGTGACCCTGGTGTGGGCCTGGGCGATGTTCGGTGAGCCGCTGTCCTGGCTGATGGGCCTGGGCACGGTGATTTCTGGAGTGGGTATCTGGCTGGTGGTGCGTAGCGAACCGGGACAACGCGATGACGGGCCTGCCGCGGCGGACCCGTCATCTGCGTCGCTCAAAGCAGCTTGTCGAGGGTGATCGGCAACTGGCGGATACGCTTGCCGGTGGCGTGATAGACCGCATTGGCCACTGCCGCAGCGACGCCGACGATACCGATTTCACCAACGCCCTTGGAGCCCAGCGGGTTGACGATCGGGTCGTCCTCGTCGACGAAGATCACCTCGATATCACCGATGTCCGCATGCACCGGCAGGTGATAATCGGCCAGGTTGTGGTTCATGCAGCGACCCAGCTCGTGATCGATCATCGCCTCCTCGTGCAGGGCCATGCCGATACCCCAGACCACACCACCGAGAATCTGGCTGCGCGCGGTCTTGGCATTGATCACCCGGCCAGCGGCAATCGCACTGACCACCCGGGTAACCCGCACGGTGCCCAAGGCCTCATCCACCTGCACCTCGACGAACACCGCCGAGTGGGTGGCGCTGGCATAGCGCTCGCGCAGTTTGCCGGGCTGTGCCTGCACCTCAGCTTCGAGGCTGCCGTGGCGAGCCAGCAGCGTGTCGAGATCTACCGACCGCTCGGTATCCTCGCCCTGCTGCACGCGACCGCCGGCGAAACGCAATGCGCTGGCATCGCTGAAGGGCGCCCCGGGCAGTTGCCGGGCAGCATCGCAGAGCTGTTCAGCCAGCGCCAGACAGGCTTCGCGCACCGCACTGCCGACCGAAGATACGGTGAAGGAGCCGCCCTGCAACGGCGCCTTGGGCAGGCTCGAATCGCCAAGTCGGAACTCGACACGGGCGGGATCCATACCGAGGGTGTCGGCGGCGATCTGAGTCATGACCGTGGCAGTGCCAGGGCCGATGTCGCAGGTCGCGCTGGCGACGATCAGACGACCATCGGAGGTCAGCGTGGCGCGGGCACTGGCCGGCATCTGCATGGCTTCCCACACCCCGGTGGCCATGCCGTAGCCGATCAGTTGATTACCCACGCGCATGCTGCGCGGTTGCGGGCTGCGCTTGCTCCAGCCGAAAGCGTCGGCGCCCTGTTGGTAGCAGGCACGCAGCTCCTTGCTGGAGTATGGCTTGCCTTCGTTCTGGTTGGTTTCCGCGTAGTTGGTCAGGCGCAGTTGCACGGGGTCGACGCCAGCCGCCCAGGCCAGTTCGTCCATGGCCGATTCCAGGGCGAACAGCCCTGTCGCGGCGCCAGGCGCGCGCATGTCCAGCGGGGTGTAAACGTCCAGTGGCGCCAAACGATAGGCCAGGCGCAGATGGTCGCAGTGGTAGAGCATGCCCGACCACTCGGCGACGTGTTCGGTGAAGTCTTCGAAGCGCGAGGTCTGGCCGATCACTTCGTGCACCAGCCCCTGCAGCCTGCCGTCGGCGGCTGCGCCCAGTTGCAGCCGCTGCACGGTACGGGGGCGATAGCCGAAGGTGAACATCTGCTGGCGGGTGAGCGTGACACGTACCGATTGCTGCAAGGTCAAGGCCGCCATGGCCGCCAGTGGCAACTGATACTGCGGGCGCAGCCCCGAACCGAACGCGCCGCCAACGAAGGACGACAGAATACGCACCCGCGCAGGGTCGAGCTTGAGCACGCTGGCCAGGTACTGCTGGCTGTTCTGCGGCCCCTGGGTCTTGTCGTGCACCAGCAAGCTACCGTCGGCCTGGTAGATCACCGTCGAGGCATGGGGCTCCATGGGGTGGTGATACTCGTTGGGTAGCTCGTATTCGAGCTCCAGGCGCAGCGGTGCACCCGCGATGATCGCATCGGCGTCGCCACGACGCTCCGGCAGTTCGGCCGGCGCTGCATGGGCACTGTCGAGCACCTGCAGAAGGTCCGTGGCATGAGGCTGCTGCTGGTACTCGATGCGCACCAGCGAAGCGGCATGGCGAGCGAGCTCCAGACTGTCGGCGACCACCAGTGCCACGGGCTGGCCGCTGTAGCGCACGCGCGCGTTGAACAGCGGACGAAAGGGCGAGCCGTCGGCCGCGTCGTCGTCTTCATAACTCTCATCGTCCTGCGCCATTGGCGGACGATTTTCATGGCTGAGCACCCGTTTGACCCCAGGCAGAGCCTCGGCTGCCGAGGCATCGATGCGGGTGATGCGGCCGCGTGCGATCACGCTGCAGATCACGCTGCCTTGCAGCAGATCATCGGCGGGATATTCAGCCGCATAACGGGCCTGGCCACTGACCTTCAGCGGGCCGTCGACACGGTCGAGGGGTTTGCCGAGCGTAGGCGCGTTCATGGGCGGTCTCCTTCTGCGGCGGTGGTCAGGGCGCGAACGATGGCGCGGCGCGCCAGCTCCACCTTGAAGCCGTTGTGGATCAGCGGCTGAGCATCGCGGAGAAGCAACTCGGCGGCCGCCTCGAAGTGCTCGTTGCTGGCGGTCAGGCCGACCAGGCTGTCCTCCACCTCGATGCGCCGCCAGGGTTTGTGCGCAACCCCGCCCAGGGCCAGGCGCGCCTGGCGGATCTGCCCATCGGCATCGAACTTCAGCGCCGCCGCCACCGATACCAGGGCGAAGGCGAACGAGGCCCGATCACGCAACTTGAGGTAGGCGTGATGGGAGGCGAAACCCTCGGCCGGCAACTCGATGGCCAGGATCAGCTCACCCGCCTCCAGCACGGTGTCCTGCTGTGGGGTATCGCCCGGCAGGCGATGGAAGTCGGCGAAGGGCACGCGGCGCTCGCCGCCAGGGCCGATGATCACCACCTGAGCGTCGAGCGCGGCGAGCGCCACGCAGAAGTCCGAGGGGTGCACCGCCACGCAGTGCTCACTGGCACCGAATAGCGCGTGGTAGCGGTTGAGGCCCTCGCGCGCCGGGCAACCACTGCCGGGCTCGCGCTTGTTGCACGGCACCTGGCTGTCGTAGAAGTAATGGCAGCGGGTACGCTGCAGCAGGTTGCCGCCGGCACTGGCCATGTTGCGCAACTGCGGCGAGGCACCGGACAACAGCGCCTGGCTGAGCAGCGGATAGCGACCCTCCACCTCCGGGTGCCAGGCCAGATCGGCATTGCTGACCAGCGCTCCGATGCGCAGGCCACCATCGGCGGTGGCCACCACATCGCGCAGGGGCAAGGCATTGATGTCGATCAGCCGCTTGGGCCGCACCAGGTTTTCCTTCATCAGGTCGACGATGTTGGTGCCACCGGCGATGAACAGGCTGTCCGGCCCGGCCAGGCGCACGGCTTCGTCGATGCCCTGGGGTTTGCTGTAGGCGAAAGGCGTCATGGGCGCACCGCCTTTTCACAGGCCGGCAAGGCTTCTTCGATGGCGGCGACGATGTTGCTGTAGGCACCGCAACGGCAGAGGTTGCCGCTCATCCGCTCGCGAATGTCAGCGGCATCGTCGATGCGCCCTTCAGCCGCCAGCCCGACCGCCGAACAGATCTGTCCGGGCGTGCAGTAGCCGCACTGGAAGGCATCGTGTTTGACGAAAGCGCGCTGCATCGGGTGCAGTTCACCGTTTTGCGCCAGACCTTCGATGGTCGTCAGTTCATGACCGTCGAGCATCACCGCCAGGGTCAGGCAGGCGTTGACCCTGCGGCCGTCGAGCAGCACCGTGCAGGCACCGCACTGACCGTGATCACAGCCCTTCTTGGTGCCGATCAGGTCGAGTTCTTCACGCAGCAGATCGAGGGCCGTGATCCACGGATACACCTCGATGTTGAGGGGGCTGCCGTTCAACGACAGGGAAATCGCACGGCGTTGTGAGCCGTCAGTGATGGTCTCGCTCATGGGGCTACCTCGGTTCGCTCGGATGTCTGGTGCATCCGTTCAGAATCTGAGGTAGGTGCCGGTAAAAACGTTCAGGTTGGATCGAGACCGCAGAGCGGTTCGCTCAAGAACCTGTTCACGATCTTTCTAGGCGACAGTAGAGAGACTGCTACAAGGCGTTAGCGGTCATCGGCGCAGTATCTGTGGGAGCGGGCGGGGACGCCCAGTCCATGCCCGCGATTTTTCGCGCGCATGGCGCGCTCCCACAATGGATCGGCGAACGGCTGCTTTCGCCCCACTTTGCAGCTAAAGCGCTGAAGTCGAGCCGAAAGATCGTGAACAGGTTCTAAGGCGTGAGTTTCTTCAGCGGGTAAATGTCGTAACGGCTGGACTTACCCTCCAGTGCATAACCTGGTTTCGCCCCCTCGATGATCGGCGCCTTGCGTGGGCGTTTGACCACCACGCGGTGGCTGGCGAGTTCGAGGGCCGCTTCCAGCAACGCCGGAGCATCCGGATCGTCTCCAACGAAAGGCCTGAACAGGCGCATCTCCTTCTTCACCAGTGCGCTCTTGTCGCGATGGGGAAACATCGGGTCTAGGTAGATCACCTGAGGCGCTTGCTCTTGCCAGTCGGCCATGATGGAAATGGCGTTGCCCTGCAGCAGACGCATGCGCGCGACGATGGCCGCCACCTCGGCATCGGCGGCAGCCCGCAGCAGGCCGTCCTCGAGCAGCGCGCCGATCAGCGGCTGGCGCTCGATCAGGCTGACGGTGCAACCGAGGCTGGCGAGCACGAAGGCATCGCGTCCGAGACCAGCGGTGGCATCCAGCATCCGGGGCCGGATGCCCGGCTGGATGCCCACGGCCTTGGCGATCATCTGCCCGGCACCACCCCCGAACTGACGCCGGTGCGCGACCGCGCCCTCGACGAAATCCACCCGCACCGGCCCCGGCGCCTGAGGGCCAAGTTCGACCAGTTGCAAGCCGGCTTCGCCCAGCTGCAGCGCGAACTCGGCCTCCCCCTCCACCGGCAACCCGAGGCGCTGCGCCCACTGTTGCGCTGCTTCATGCAGGTGCGGGGCGAGGGCCTCCATGCGGATACGCGCGGCGGGCTGTCTTTCACTCATTGCGGATCGTCCATCGATAACGGTAAAGGGCTCAATGTGGGCCTTGATCGGCCGATAGCCTGTCTATGCGATAGTTTGCCAGAGCCCGCCGCCTGATGTTCGATGTCATCTCCCGTATTCCCGGTGATACCCGGGTCGCGTCTCAGAAAGCCGGTACACCCTCGAGTGCCAGCTCGGCGCTGTACGACCAGATTCTGCGCAGCGTGCTGTTGTCGATGGAAAGCCCTGCCAATAGCACGCTCCCGCTCCCCGCGCCGGCAGCGGCGGATGAGGCCCCGGTACAAGGCATTCGCACCCTCGAAGATGTGATGATGCAGCGCCAGTTCGTCTGTTCGGTGCACGACACCGACAGTGCCCTCACCCTCGATCAGCTGGCCCTGCAACCGCAGTCCCTGACAACGCTTGATGAAAGCGAACGGAGCAAGACCAACGCGTTGCTCGCGGAATCACTGAATCCCTGGGAACTGCTGCTCGGCCGTCTGACGCTGCAACAACGCCTGGCCGTCTGAGCGCTCAGCGGCACATCCGAAACATGCCCATATCCAGATGGAAGTGGTCGCGGTGAGCCGCGTTGTAGTCGGGGCCCAGGGTGGTGTTGAAGCTCGCGCAGGCAGCCTTCTGTACCTGGCGCAGAAACAGCGATTTGTCATCGCTGCCGGGCCAATCACGCAGCACGCTGATGCGGCTGCCATCGGCCAGGCGGAAGCCGACGATATCCAGGGCATTGGCCGAAGCGTGCTGGCTTCGCCGCTGACTGCCGGCGATGGTGCGGCAGGCGAAGCTGCCGACATGGTCGATCTGGGTGACGCGCTGGCCGAACACCTCCTGCGCCGCCGGCTGCAAACCGTGCCGCTCGAACAGGGCGAATGCCGCCGCCACCGGGCAGGTGGCGATGAAACTGCTGCTCAAGCGTACATCGCTGCCCTGCACGCGCACCGTGTTGGTCAGCGGGCAGTCGGCCGCAGGTGTGCTGTCGGCCAACGCCACATAGCGCAGCGACGAGGTATCCAGCACCGTGCGGCACAGCGCCGGATCGCCCTGCAGGCGTCCAAGCTTGTAGCCGGTCAGCCAGTTCGGCGCATCGCGCAGGTCCAGCGGTGCCCAGGGGTTCCAGCGTGGCGGCACGTCGATCCACTGCCGGTACAGCGCCAGCGGCCCGCCCACCATGACGAGCAACAGCAACGCGATCAGAAAATTGCGCATGCTCAGCCGCGAAACAGATCATTGATTCGGTCGAACGACACCGCTTGCTGGGCACCACGCAGATCGCCGCCGTCGGCAAGCCCCGTGGCGGCTTGCAGAAAGGCGCCATAAGCCACCCGCGCCAGGTTGGAGCCGAGGCTCACGCGCTTGACGCCGAGCTCGGCCAATTCGTCCAGCGACAGGTTCAGGCTTGGCGAGCCGACCAGCACGTTGACAGGTCTTGGCGCGACCGCCTGCACCACCGCGCTGATCTCCTCGCGACTTGTCAGACCCGGCGCATAGAGCACGTCGGCTCCCGCCTCGGCGTAGGCCACCAGACGGCGGATGGTGTCGTCCAGATCCGCGCGGCCGTGCAGGTAGTTCTCTGCCCGCGCGGTCAGGGTGAAGGCAAAGCCCAGGCTACGAGCAGCGGCGACCGCGGCATGGATGCGCTCCACTGCCAGCTCGAACGCATAGATGGGGGCATCGGCGCGCCCGGTGGCGTCCTCGATGGAGCCACCGACCAGGCCGACCGCTGCCGCCAGACGCAGGGTCTCGGCACAGTCCTGGGGGCTGTCGCCGTAACCGTTTTCCAGATCCGCGGCCACCGGCAGGGCCGTGGCGGCGACGATATCCCGGGCATTGGCCAGGGCTTCGTCACGGGATATCGCGCCTTCCGCGTCACGCCAGCCCAGAGAAAACGCCAACCCGGCGCTGGTGGTGGCCAGCGCCTGGAAGCCGAGGCTGGCGAGCATCTTCGCCGAGCCGGCATCCCAGGGGTTGGGCAGCACCAGCAGACCATCCTGTCGATGCAACTGACTGAAGCGTTCGCCGAGGCGCTGTTGTGCGGACATGCTGGAACTCCCTGAAATCTGGCCGATGTGCTCGGGTCAGCTCGCAGGGTATCGGAGTTTTCCAGCCGTGGAGAAATTCACTATTTTGCCAACGGAACGAGAGTGGGTTTTTTCAACCTTGCGGTCGCATGCCCTGAGACAGGCCCAACACCAACCAGAGCAGATTCTGACTGGCCTGCGCCTGGGCCGCCGAGGTGCGTTTGAGATCGGGGTTGGCACAATAGCTGCGCCCATGGCTGCTCACCACGCCATGGCCAGGTTCGTACCAGGAAGCAGCCGCTGCCACCGATACACTGAGCGCCGCCACAAGGAACAAACCTCGCGCTATTTCTAATCTCATGAGTGCAACCTCTTGATGGCGCTGCAAACGCCGTCTGCTAACACTAGATCACGATAAGCAGTTGCAACTTTTCTCAAGACGAACGGTATACCGCCATGGCGGTCGCCAGAAACTACAGATAAAAAAACCCCGCGGCAAGCGCGGGGTTTCTCGTTACTGCAGGTGCCGGGTGGCTTACATCATGCCGCCCATGCCACCCATGCCGCCCATGTCAGGCATGGCCGGAGCGCCTTTGTCGTCAGGCACTTCAGCGATCATCGCCTCGGTGGTGATCATCAGGCTACCGATGGACGCAGCAGCTTGCAGCGCGGAACGGGTGACCTTGGCCGGATCGAGAATGCCCATCTCGATCATGTCGCCGTAGACGCCAGTTGCAGCGTTGTAGCCGTAGTTGCCCGAACCCTGCTTGACCTTGTCGACCACGACGCTCGGCTCGTCACCGGCGTTGGCAACGATCTGACGCAGCGGCGCTTCGACAGCGCGACGCAGCAGAGCGATACCGACGTTCTGGTCTTCGTTGTCGCCCTTGAGCTCGGAGATCGACTGCAGCGCGCGCACCAGGGCAACGCCACCGCCAGGCACCACACCTTCTTCGACGGCTGCGCGGGTAGCGTGCAGGGCGTCTTCAACGCGGGCTTTCTTCTCTTTCATCTCGACTTCGGTACCGGCACCGACCTTGATCACGGCAACACCGCCAGCCAGTTTGGCCAGACGCTCTTGCAGTTTCTCTTTGTCGTAGTCGGACGAAGTGTCTTCGACCTGCTTGCGAATCTGCGCAACGCGCGATTCGATGTCGGCTTGCTGGCCAGCGCCGTCGATGACGGTGGTGTTTTCCTTGTTCAGGACAACGCGCTTGGCTTGACCCAGGTGCTCCAGAGTGGCGCTTTCCAGGCTCAGACCGACTTCTTCGGAAATCACGGTACCGCCAGTCAGGATGGCGATGTCTTGCAGCATGGCCTTGCGGCGATCACCGAAGCCCGGCGCCTTGACGGCAGCGACCTTGACGATGCCGCGCATGTTGTTGACGACCAGGGTAGCCAGCGCTTCGCCTTCGACGTCTTCAGCAACGATCAGCAGCGGACGACCAGCTTTGGCGACAGCTTCCAGCACCGGCAGCATTTCGCGGATGTTGGAGATCTTCTTGTCGACCAGCAGGATCAGCGGGCTGTCCAGCTCGGCAACCATGGTGTCCGGCTTGTTGATGAAGTAAGGGGACAGGTAGCCACGGTCGAACTGCATGCCTTCGACGACGGACAGTTCGTTTTCCAGGCCAGAGCCTTCTTCAACGGTGATCACGCCTTCTTTACCGACTTTTTCCATGGCTTCGGCAATGATGTCGCCGATGGAGTTGTCGGAGTTGGCCGAAATGGTACCGACCTGAGCGATTGCCTTGGTGTCAGCGCAAGGCTTGGACAGGTTCTTCAGCTCTTTGACGATGGCGATGGTGGCTTTGTCGATACCACGCTTGAGGTCCATCGGGTTCATGCCGGCAGCGACGGCTTTCAGGCCTTCGTTGACGATGGCCTGAGCCAGAACGGTAGCGGTGGTGGTGCCGTCACCGGCAGCGTCGTTGGCCTTGGACGCAACGTCCTTGACCAGCTGAGCGCCCATGTTCTCGAAGCGATCTTTCAGCTCGATTTCTTTGGCGACGGAAACGCCGTCCTTGGTGATGGTCGGAGCGCCGAAGCTCTTTTCCAGAACCACGTTGCGGCCTTTCGGGCCCAGAGTCGCTTTGACGGCATCAGCCAGGACGTTCACACCGGCGAGCATTTTCTTGCGGGCGGAGTCGCCGAACTTAACTTCTTTAGCAGCCATGGAAATTGATCCTCAATTCTTGACGGTTAAACGGAGATTCGCGGGAAATCAGGCTTCGACAACAGCGAGGATTTCGTTCTCGCTCATCACCAGCAGGTCTTCGCCGTCGACTTTGACAGTGTTGCTACCCGAGTAAGGGCCGAAAACCACTTTGTCACCGACCTTGACGGCCAGTGCACGGACTTCACCGCTATCCAGAACGCGGCCAGTGCCAACAGCAACGATTTCGCCCTGATTCGGCTTCTCAGCGGCCGAGCCCGGCAGCACGATACCGCCAGCGGTTTTGGTTTCTTCTTCGCTGCGACGGATCACGACGCGGTCATGCAAAGGACGAAGCTTCATTGTCGATCTCTCCCAATAGTTGTTGACTTCAACCGGTGTTCTCACCGGCAGGATCATGGCGCTGCGCACTACACGTAACGCCGAAATATGTTTCAGCGCAGATACGCTGAAAAACCTTGCGGTGACCGCTACATAAGGTCGAACAAGAGCAATTCAAGGGTGCGGGGTGAATTTTTTTCCCGCCTGGGGAACGAAAATCGTCCGTGCGAAAACGGCGAGCCCCGAACTGGCGTGGCCAGATCGGGGCTCGCTTGCAGCGAAACCGGGCTCGGTCAGTCGCGGCGTTCGTACTCGCCTTCGAGCACGTTCGGACGATGGCCACCGGAGCCCGGCTGGCCATTGCGCGCAGCCAGGTCGTCGGCGAAGGCGCGCTGACGCTCGGCCTGCTCGGCGGCCCGGCGACGCACGCGTTCGACCAGCTTGCGACGGGTGAACGGCAGCAGACACAGCAGGCCGATGACATCGGTGATGAAGCCCGGGAGCAGCAGCAGACCGCCACCAACCGCCATCATCAAGCCCTGCAGAACCTCCTGGTCGGGCATTTCACCACGGGCCAGCCTTTCGCGGGCACGCCAGGCAGTCGTGATGCCGGCAATACGCAGCATCAGGCCACCGAAGATCGACGTCGCGATCACCAAGGCAATGGTCGGCAGCACGCCAATGGCACTGCCCACCGAAATAAGCACTGCCAGTTCCAGAATCGGGAACAGCAGGAACAACAACATGAAAATGCGCATCGCGGTTTCCTTGACGGAAGAACGACTTCCAGTAGGAGGTAAGTATGGGGTGTTGCGCTTAATTCAAGCTGAAGTCTCGAATTGCTCTGGCCACGTGTCGGCCCGCGCCAGGCGCACCAAGGCTTCGCGCACCTCCCCGGCAGTGTTACAGGATATTGGAAAGGCCAGCCAGTAGAGGCTGTGGCCTATACGCAGGTGAAATCCCTCACTGTCGATACCCACCATCCGCGCAGGTTCCGTAGCGGGCAGCCCGCTCAGGGCGACGTAATGCGCAATGGCGTCGGCATGGTCGCTGTTCATGTGTTCGAGCATGCGCAGCTCGGTGTCACCGGCGAAGTGGTTATCCAGCGCCACCTGATCGAGCCAGTGAATCGCGCCGAAACCGCCGATGTAACGCCAGCGTACGGGCTGCAAGCGCCAGAAATCGAAGTCGTGGGCACTGTGATAACCGCGTGATTCGGGAAAGTACCGGTAATAGCGCTCGGCGGCCGCTTCGATATCGGCAGCCTCATGGAGCGTCTTCGCTTCGGCCAGCAGGGTCAGACGCCCCACCGCCTGAACGTCTTCGGCACCGCGCTCCCCGACCAACAGCGAGCACTTCGCGTCCGCCTTGAGGTTATGGGTGTGCTGGGCAATGCGGCTGATCAGGATCAGCGGCCAACCCTGAGCATCCAGGCAGTAGGGCACCACCGAGCCGAAAGGAAAGCCGGGCATCGCTCTGGAGTGAGTGGACAACGCGCCACGGTACTCCCCGAGCAGCAACTCCCGGGCCTGGCGATTGGCTTGCACACTCATATCAAGACTCCCGACGGACGCAGACAAGCGCTTAGGATAATCGCTACAGTGCGGTAACGGCATCCCGCCAAACTGATTCGAAGGGGATTGGCATGCAACTCGAAGACAAGGTCATCATCATCACCGGCGGCGGTCAGGGCCTTGGCCGGGCCATGGCCGAGTACCTCGCCGAGAAACGGGTGCGTCTGGCCCTGGTCGATCTCAACCAGGAGAAACTCGATGACACCGCAGCGGCCTGCCGGGCGCTGGGCGTTCAGGCCCGCACCTATCTGTGCAACGTGGCCAGTGAAGAGCAGGTCACCCAGACCATCGCCCAGATCGCCGAAGACTTCGGCTCGATCAATGGCCTGGTCAACAACGCCGGGATTCTGCGCGACGGCCTGACCATCAAGGTCAAGGACGGCGAAATGAGCAAGATGAGCCTGGCACAGTGGCAGTCGGTGATCGACGTGAACCTGACCGGCGTGTTCCTGTGCACGCGGGAAGTGGCGGCGAAGATGATCGAACTGCAGAACGAAGGGGCGATTATCAACATTTCATCGGTTTCCCGGGCCGGCAACGTCGGTCAGGCCAACTACTCGGCCGCCAAGGCCGGCGTCGCCGCCGACACCGTGGTCTGGGCCCGCGAGCTGGCCCGTTATGGCATCCGTGTGGCGGGGGTGGCGCCGGGTTTCATCGAAACCGACATGGTCGCCAGCATGAAACCCGAAGTACTGGAGCGCATGACGGCGGTCATTCCGCTCAAGCGCCTGGGCAAGCCTCGGGAAATTGCCCATTCGGTGGCCTACCTGCTGGAAAACGACTACTTCACCGGGCGCATTCTCGAGCTCGATGGTGGCGTTCGCCTGTAATAGCCATGGCCCACGAAAAAGCCCTGCATAATGCAGGGCTTTTTTGCATGCGGCACTTGGGGCGGATTACCAACCTACCCCGAAACCAACGGTGTAGCGGGTCTCGTCCTTGTCGCCTTCCGAACCGCTGACCTGATCCTTCGAGGCCTTCATGTTCAGGGATGCCCAGTCGGTGACCTTGTAACGCAGGCCCACTTCGGCATCCAGGGAGTAGTCGGCGGCGCTGGCCAGCGGCTTGCCCAGCTCACCGGTGCTGAACAGCTCGAAGGTCTTGCCGATCAGGTAACGGTTGTAATCCCAGCGCATGCTGATGGCGTAGAAATTGTCTTTCTCGCCATTGGAGTATTCGTAGTCGGAACGGTTGAGCAGCCCGGCAACGGAGAACGCGCCCAGCTCGTTGTCCCAGAACTGGTAACCCGGACCGGTACCGATGGTGCGCTGACGCTCCAGATCTTCGATCTTGTCGCGCTTGTACTCCAGACGCCCCTGCCAGAACCATTGCTCGTCGAGGAAGCGGTCCAGGGCGTACTCGGTGCCCCAGTTGTCGGTGCTGACCACGTCGTTGCGAAGCTCGCGGTTGTAGTCCAGCGTGGCGTTGTGGCGCCATTTGCCATGCCGCGCCTGGGTCTTCACATCGATGTCGTAGTCATCGGTGTCGCTCTCGGCGCGCTTGTAATCCATGGCCACGTCGACGTTGCCCTTCCACATGAAGTCTTCGACGAAGGGCTTGGGCTTCATGATCTGCTTGATGCTCGCCAGCTCGACGGTCTTCGGCGCATCGCCGTTGGCGAGGGTGACCTTGCCAGCGTCGGAGGCCTGCAGCGACTTGGCCCGCTCGCCAGTGATGTCGTTCTCCTTGACCAGCAACTCCTGTTCGCTGTCGAGTGTCGCGATCTTTTTCCAGTCCAGAGGAATGGAACCACCGTAATCGGTTTCCAGAAGCAGCTTGCCGCCATCGAGAACCTTGATGGTTCCGGTCAGACGGTCACCGTTCTTCATCCAGACGGTATCGGCCATCAGCGGCATCGCCGCCGTACTGAGGCTCAGGCACAACAGAGTTCGAGTAAACATAAGCGGATGCTGGTGCTCCGGTTCGCGATAAATCGGGCATTATCCGCATACCCGTTATATGAGCAAGAAATGACCGACGGAATTCACGCGAGTTCACGATGGGGCGCAGAAAATGCCGCGCCAGGCGGTCACGCCCCCAGGAGCCAGCCATGGCCAAACGACAAGCGGATTACAGCATGCCACTGGCCGATGCGGATCAGCAGGCTCGCCGCGATGCCCTGTACCTGGCACTCGCTCAGGTACCCACCGGCAAGGTGGTCACTTATGGTCAATTGGCGGACCTCGCCGGGCTGGGTCGCGCCGCCCGTTGGGTGGGCCGTACGCTGAGCCAGCTGCCTGACGGCACCGTCCTGCCCTGGCACCGGGTAGTCGCCGCAGGGGGCCGTCTGAGCCTGACGGACGACACGCCAAGCGGTGTTGAACAACGCGCCCGATTGCGCGTCGAAGGGGTGCTATCCCACAATGGTCGGGTGGATATCCGACGTCATGGCTGGCGCCCTCTGGAGCACGAGGCCTGACACCTCGATGCGACCACGGCATGGCTGGCTTGCACTGACCCGACCCTAGCCCCTAGAGTGCGCCATTTGTTCATGTCTTCTCCCTCCAGGCCGACCCCGTTCAATGCATCGTAAAAGCTGGCGCGACGCGATCGCCGCCTATTCCAGTCCTTCGACACTGGTTCTCCTGCTGCTCGGGTTCGCCGCTGGCCTGCCTTACATGCTGGTGTTCTCGACACTTTCCGTGTGGTTGCGCGAAGCAGGCGTGGCGCGGGAAACCATCGGTTTCGCCAGCCTGATCGGCCTGGCCTATGCATTCAAATGGGTGTGGTCGCCATTGCTCGACCAATGGCGCCTGCCACTGCTCGGCAAGTTGGGCAGGCGCCGCTCCTGGCTGGTGCTGTCGCAAATTCTGATCGCCATCGGCCTCGCGGGTATGGCGCTGTGCGATCCGCATACCCACCTGACCTGGCTGATCGCCCTGGCGGTGCTGGTGGCCTTCGCTTCGGCGACCCAGGACATCGCCGTCGATGCCTACCGCCTGGAGATCGTCGACGACACCCGCCAGGCCGCTCTGGCTGCCAGCTACATGGCCGGTTACCGGGTCGCGGCGCTGCTGGCCACCGCCGGCGCGCTTTACGTGGCCGAAGGGCTGGGCTCCACCACCCTGCTTTACCAGCACGCTGCCTGGGCCGGGACCTATCTGCTGTTCGCCCTGCTGATGCTGCCGGGCCTGCTCACCAGCCTGTGGATGAAGGAGCCCGACGTCTCCCTGAAGACCCAGCTGGCAGCCGCCAAGTACGGATTCAGCCACCAGATCGCTTCGGTGCTGGTGCTGATCGTCCTGCTGGTCTCGGTACCGGCCATGTTCACCCAGTTGTACAATACCGACTTCCCCAGCCTGATCACCGGTGAAGCCACCCTGCTGGATCTGCTGCTCGAGGACCGTGCCTTCCTGCGCGCCATCCTCTACACCATCCTCACCTGCCTGTGCCTGTCGACCTTCGGCCGCCGCGGCCTGGCTCCCGTGCTGACTCCGGTCAACGACTTCATCCTGCGCTACCGCTGGCAGGCCTTGCTGCTGCTCGGATTGATCGCCACCTATCGCATGTCCGACACGGTGATGGGCGTAATGGCCAACGTGTTCTACATCGACCAGGGTTTCACCAAGGATCAGATCGCCAGCGTCAGCAAGCTGTTCGGCTTGATCATGACCCTGGTCGGTGCCGGTGCCGGCGGCCTGCTGATCGTGCGCTTCGGCATCATGCCGATCCTCTTCATCGGCGGCGTGGCTTCGGCGGCAACCAACCTGCTGTTCCTGATGCTGGCCGGCATGGGCGCGGATCTGCAGATGCTGATCTTCACCATCTCCGCCGACAACTTCAGCTCGGGGCTGGCCACTGCCGCCTTCGTCGCCTACCTGTCGAGCCTCACCAACCTGAAGTTCTCGGCCACCCAGTACGCCCTGCTCAGCTCGATCATGCTGCTGCTGCCACGCCTGATCGGCGGCTACTCGGGCGTGCTGGTGGAAAAGTACGGCTATGCCGACTTCTTCCTGATCACCGCGCTGATGGGCGTTCCGACCCTGATCCTGATCCTGGTCCAGTGGCACCGCCATGGCGGCCGGCCGATGGCGCCGAGCAGCGAACCCGAGAAGCCCGAAGCCTGACTTCGGCCCATGAAAAAGCCGACGACCGTCGGCTTTTTCATGTCTGGCAGAGGGGCTGCTATCAACCCGACCTGCCCTGCTGCTGCACCTGCACCATGCGTGGTGGCTGCGCCAGTTCGACACCCTCGGCACGCAGGCGATCACGCACGCTTTCATTGAGCATGAAGATCACCGGCCAGTAGTCGCCGGCCGAGGTCCACATGCGCAGCGACAGGTTGATCGAGGTCTCGCCCAGGCTGGACACCACCACGACCGGTGCCGGATCCTGATGCACCCGCGCGTCCTTGGACAGCGCCAGCAACACGTCTCGGGCCTTGGACAGGTCAGCGTCATAATCGAGCTTCACGTCGTACAGCACCTGGCGGGTCGTCTGCCGTGAGTGGTTGGTGATGATGCCGTTGGACAGCGTGCCGTTGGGCACGATCACCACCTTGTTGTCGCCGGTACGCAACACGGTGTGGAAGATCTGGATGTAATCGACGGAACCGGAAACACCCTGAGCCTCGATGAAGTCACCGGCCTTGAACGGTCGGAACAGCATGATCAACACACCGCCGGCGAAGTTCGCCAGGCTGCCCTGCAGCGCCAGGCCGATGGCCAGACCGGCAGCACCGATCACGGCGATGAACGAGGTGGTTTCCACACCGATCATCGAAGCGACGCTGATGATCAACAGCACTTTCAGGATGATGCTGGCCAGGCTGCCGATGAAGCTGCTCAGGGCACGGTCGACCTTGCGGCCGTCCATCAATGCGCTGACCTTGTTGGTGAGTTTGCTGATCAGCCACCAGCCAATCAGCAAGGTGAAGATGGCCAGGGTCAGCTTGCCACTGTACTGCAGCAACACCGGGATCCAGGCCTGCGACATGACGACCAACTGGTCGACGCTCATATCCATCTGGCACTCCTTCTAGGGCGTGAAACGAAAACGCCATGGCAGATCCTCACCAGCGTGAGCTGACGTCTCGGCGCAAGCTGCGTTGCTGCATGAAACGTCAACGGACCCCAACCATGGCGTTCGCGAGAGCGTTACAGAATGTGCGACGTCGTTGCCACGGTCAGGTTCAATAATCCTGACCGAGCAAGACACCCGTATTCCGTCAGTCGCGGAAGTTGTTGTACTGCAGAGGCATCTCGAAATTCTTGCCGCGCAGGGAGGCGATGCAGTCCTGCAGGTCATCGCGCTTCTTGCCGGTTACCCGCACCTGCTCGCCCTGAATGGCGGCCTGCACCTTGAGCTTGGCGTCCTTGATGTGCGCGACGATCTTCTTCGCCAGTTCCTTGTCGATGCCTTCGCGGAACTCGACCTCCTGCTTGACCACCTTGCCGGATGCATAGGCATCCTTGGTTTCCATGCACTGACCATCGATCTTGCGCTTGATCAGGCAGGAACGAATGATTTCGAGCATCTGCTCGAGCATGAAATCGGCTTCGGCAGTCAACGTGACCGCCTTGTCCTTGACCTCGAAACTGCATTTGCCGCGCAGATCGAAGCGCCGCTCCAACTCCTTGGCCGCGTTATCCAGGGCGTTGGTGAGTTCGTGTTTATCCAGCTCCGACACCACGTCGAACGAGGGCATGGAATTACTCCTGATAAAAGGCGCGATTGTGGTCGGAATGTCATTCTCGATCTATCGTGAGTGGGGCAAGCCGGTGTCGACTCCTTGCGATTGTTTCGCCTGGAGTCTTGATCCGGCTGGGCGCCAGTTCGCGAGATCGTGAATAAGTTCTCCGCAAATCGCGCGGATGGCTTGACGATAAAATTGGCGCGATCATTATATCCGCTCTGATACAGACCGTTCGGCGTTGTATTGGTTACTCCCCCCCTCGACCCGTTTTCTTGCCTGTGAGTGCCATCCATGCCCAACCCCCATCTCAGCATTCTGGTGGTGGACGATGCCAAGTTTTCCAGTGCCATCATCGGCCGGGCGCTGAGCCAGGCTGGCTATCAGGACGTACGCTTCGCGAGTAGCGCTGCGGAAGCCATCAGCAACCTCGAACAACGCCCAGCCAGCGTGCTGCTGGCCGACTGGCTGATGCCAGAAATGGACGGCCTCGAACTGACCGGACGGGTGCGCCAGCTCGACGAAGCGGCCGAGCACTACACTTACATCATCCTGCTGACCGGCAAGGAGGGCGAGAACGTACTGAACGAAGCCTTCGACCGCGGCGTCGATGATTTCATCAGCAAGTCGGCGATGAACGAACAACTGCTGCCACGGGTGTTCGCCGCCGAACGCCTGTGCAACACCCTGCAACGCCTGCTGCAGGAAAACGCCCTGCTGCTGCAGAACATCGCCAGCCTGGAAGAACGCAACCTGGTCGATCCCCTCACCGGCCTGGGCAACACCCGTTACCTGAAGCAGAAGATGGCCGACAGCCTGCGCCAGGTGGAATCGCGTGGTGGTGCCCTGTGCTACCTGCTGATTGGCTTGCAGGGCGTCGATGAACTCAGTGCCCGACATGGCACGACCTTCCACAACGAGCTGCTGCGCAGCGTGGCCCGCCGCCTGCAACAGCTGGTGCGCCCACTGGATGTGCTGGTGAGCCTGGATGACCGTCACTTCGCCCTCATCACCCTGCTCGAAGACCTTCAGGAATGCTCGCCAAGCAGCTTCAAGCGGCTGCATGAAGGCCTCAACCTCAAGGCCTTCAAGACCAGCGAAGGCTTCATCTCGCTCAAGGCCGGCATTGCCGTGGTCGGGCTGGATGGCAAGGCCATGCCCATGGAACAGCAACAACTGCTCGACCTCGCCGCGCGCCTGCTTCCCGAGGCCCACGCCAGCGGCCGCGTCACCGCGGTCCGTCTGCCACGCACATGAGTTGGCACGTGCTCGGCGCAGGCAGCCTGGGCAGCCTGTGGGCCGCGCGCCTGTCTCGTGCCGGCGTGCCGGTGCAACTGATCCTGCGCGATGAACGGCGCCTGGCGTCCTATCGCCAGACGGGTGCACTGACCCTGGTCGAGGGAGACCACGCCAGCCAGCACGTCATCCCGGCGCGCAGCCTTGCTGACGACACGCCCATCGAGCGCCTGCTCTTGGCATGCAAGGCCTACGATGCAGCGAACGCGATCGAGCGTGTCGCCCATCGCCTCGCCCCGGGCGCCGAAGTGATCCTGCTGCAGAACGGCCTGGGCAGCCAGGACGAAGTGCTCGAAAGGCTCCCCGGCCGGCGTTGTCTGTTCGCCTCCAGTACCGAAGGGGCTTTTCGCGACGGTGACTGGCGCGTGGTGTTCGCCGGCCAGGGGCATACCTGGATCGGAGACCCCGCCGACATCACCGCGCCGAGCTGGTTGATCGACCTGCAGCGCAGTCGCATTGCTCATACCTGGAGCCCGGACATTCTCGCGCGCCTGTGGCGCAAGCTGGCGCTCAACTGCGCGATCAACCCGCTGACCGTCCTGCATGGCTGCCGCAATGGCGAGCTTGCCGGCTACCGTGAGGACGTCGACGGGCTATGTGCCGAGCTGGAGGTTCTGCTGCGCGGTTGCGGTCAGGCCGAAGCGGCTGAACATCTTCAGGCCGACGTCTGGCGAGTGATCGAGGCCACCGCGGCCAATTACTCGTCCATGTACCAGGACGTCGCCGGGGGCCGGCGCACCGAAGTCAGCTATCTGCTCGGCTACGCCTGCACGGCGGGTGACCGCCACGGCCTGTCATTGCCACGGTTGCATGCCCTGCAGCAACGCCTGCTCGCCTATCTGCACAGCCGCGGATTACCGCGCCACTGAGCCCGAACCGGGGCCGTCGACGCTTGCGCGCAACGGTTAACAGGCCCTAACCTGCCCCCTTACCTGCCAATACGACAAAACCCAATGCGCCTGCGCCACCGCCTGAAGAATCTACCCGTTGGCCGTAAACTGCTCGCTGCCCTGCTGGTGCTACTGGCGGCAGTGCTGGTGGTGGCCAACATGACCTTCATCAGCGCCGCCTACTGGATTTCTCAGGAGAGCGTTGCCCCCCAGGCATTGCAAACCCTCAGCCGACTGATCGCCAGCCCCGCCCTGAGTCACGAAGCCCTGAGCTCACGGCAGGCCGCAGGCGATCTGCTGAAACGCCTGGACGGCTACGCGCCGCTGCGTGCCGCGGTGATCTACGACGCCAACGGCGACAGCCTGGCGCAGTTGCAGCGCGGCGAAAAACTGCAGCTGCCATCGCGGGTCGACGACCTCGACCACTGGCGCCTGGGCGAATTTCGCGCCAACCAGCTGGTCCAGCTGCCGCAGGCCGATGCGCCACCCGGCTACCTGCTGCTGGTCGCCTCCAGCGAGCTGCCTGGTGCGTTCTACACCGGCACCGTCACCGCCAGCCTGGTGATCCTCGGCTTCAGTCTGGTGCTGTGGCTGCTGGTGGCGCGGCAGATCCGCCGCCTGGTCACCAGCCCGATCAAGCGACTGGAAGAGCTGACCCGCCAGGTCACCCGCGAAGAGAATTATTCGCTGCGGGCGCGGCGCGGCAATCAGGATGAAATCGGCAGCCTGGCCGAAGCCTTCAATACCATGCTGACGCGCATCGAGGCCCGTGAACAGCAGCTCAAGCGCGCCCGTGACGATTCCGAGGAGGCCTACAATCAGGCCCAGGGTCTGGCCGAGGAAACCCGCCTGTCGAACCGCAAGCTGGAACTCGAGGTGCAGGTCCGCAGCAAGATCGAGAAGAAGCTCACCGGCTTCCAGAACTACCTCAACAGCATCATCGACTCCATGCCCTCGGCCTTGATCGCTCTGGACGAACAGCTCTACGTCGCGCAATGGAATCAGGAGGCCAGCGCCCTGTCCGGCACCTCTCTGGACGAGGCGGTGAACCAGCCGGTGTTTCTCGCCTTTCCGCTGCTCAAACCCTATCTGTCCAAGCTCAAGCGCACGGCCGAACAGCACCGGGTGGAGAAGATCGAGCGGGTTACCTGGATCCGCGATGACGAGCCTCACCATTACGCCCTGACCTTCTACCCGCTGATCGGCAGCATCGGCCGCGGCGTGGTGATCCGCATCGACGACATCACCCAGCGCCTCAACCTCGAAGAGGTCATGGTGCAGTCGGAGAAGATGCTCTCCGTCGGCGGTTTGGCCGCCGGCATGGCGCACGAGATCAACAACCCGCTGGGCGCCATCCTGCACAACGTGCAGAACATCCGTCGACGTCTGTCGCCCGAACTGCCGCGCAATCAGGAACAGGCCGAAGTGGCTGGCGTCAGCCTGCCAGCCATCGATCAGTACCTGACGGCGCGGGAGATTCCCATGCTGCTCGACGGCATCCAGCAGGCCGGCACGCGAGCCTCGAAGATCGTCACCCACATGCTCAGCTTCAGCCGCCTCAGCAACCGCCAGTTGGCACCCTGCCAGTTGCCGGCGCTGATCGACCAGGCCGTGGAAATCGCCAGCAACGACTTCGACCTGACCGAAAGCTTCGACTTCAAGAGCCTGATGATTCAGCGCGAGTTCGATCCGGCACTGGGGCCGATCCCCGGCATCGCCAACGAACTGGAACAGGTGCTGCTCAACCTGCTGAAGAACGCCGCCCAGGCCATCCACCTGCGCGACGACGACAGCGTCCCTGGCAAGCTCATCCTGCGCACACGCCTGGCGCCGCCATGGGCCGAAGTGCAGGTGGAGGATAACGGCGTGGGCATCCCAGAGGCGGTACGCAAGCGCATCTTCGAACCCTTCTTCACCACCAAGGAAGTCGGCCAGGGCACCGGTCTGGGGCTTTCCGTCTCCTACTTCATCGTCACCAACAATCACAAGGGCCAGATGGAAGTGCACTCACGCACCGGCCAGGGCACCTGCTTCACCCTGCGCCTGCCCATCGGTATCAGTAGCTGAACCCTCGCCACGGAGACCCCATGGGCTATCGACTGTCGAAAATCTACACACGCACCGGCGATGCCGGAGAAACCGGGCTGGCCGACGGGCGCCGGGTCGCCAAGGATCACCCGCGCATCGAAGCCATCGGCGAAGTGGACACCCTGAACAGCCAGCTTGGGCTGCTGCTGGCCGAGCTGATCGAGCAGCAGCCCCGCTACCCGGGTTTCGCCGAGCTGATCGAGGTGTTGGCGCCCTGTCAGCATCGCCTGTTCGATCTGGGTGGCGAACTGGCCATGCCGGACTACCAGGCGCTGCAGGCCGTCGAGATCGAACGCCTGGAGACGGCCATCGATCGCTGGAACGAGGAAGTGGGACCACTGACGAACTTCATCCTGCCAGGTGGCTCGCGACTGATCGCCCAGGCTCACCTGTGCCGCAGTGGCGCGCGCGGCGCCGAGCGCCGTTGCGGGCAGCTCAATGCCATCGAACCGCTGCGTGGCGAGCTGCTGGCCTACATCAACCGATTGTCGGACCTGCTGTTCGTGGCGGCACGGCTGATCGCCAGGCGCCAGGGCGTCGACGAAGTGCTCTGGCAGGCGGCCACTAAAGCCTGAGGACGCTCTCGAAACGCCTCGGTTCACCGCTCAACGGATCGGCAAACGACAAGCCGCGGGCCAATAGCTTGAGCGGCCGGCTGTAATCGTCGGGGTCACCTTCGCTGCTGCTCACCTCGGGATAGAAGGGGTCATTGAGGATCGGCGCCCCCAATGCAGCCATGTGCACCCGCAATTGGTGCTTCTTGCCGGTGACCGGCTCGAGGCCGTACAGCCAGCAGTCAGCGCGTCGTTCGAGTACGTCGATGCGCGTGCGGGTGTTGGCCACGCCCGGCGCTTCGCGCATGCGGAAGAACGGCTCGCCCGCCTCGAAACGGGTCTCGCGCAGTAACGGAAACCGCACCTGCGGCAAAGGCGCCGCCAGCGCCTCGTAACGCTTGCCGATGTGGCGCTCGCGAAACAGCGCCTGGTAGCGCCCCCGCGTCTGCGCATTGGTGGAAAACAGCACCAGCCCGGCGGTATGCCGGTCGATCCGGTGCAGCGGCACCAGATCGGCATTGCCGGTGCGTTTGACCAGCCGTGCCAGCAAGGTCTGCTCGACATAGGCGCCTGCCGGCATCACTGACAGGAAATGAGGCTTGTCGGCAACCAGCAGATGATCGTCGGCATGCAGGATCGCCTCCTCGAACGGGATGAGCGGCTCGGCTGGCACCTCACGAAAATAGTGCACACGCAAGCCGACCCGGTAGGGGTGATCGGCAGTGATGGGCGCGCCCTGCGCATCCAGCACCCGGCCCCTCGCCATGCGCTCCAGCCAGATTTCTCGTGAAATCGCCGGGAAGTGCGCGCACAGACAATCGAGCACGGTCGCCCAGGGCCCCGCCGGCAGATGCAGGGTGCTGGGGCGCAAGGAGCCGGACGGGTGATCGGATGCGGACATGCAAAGGCTCCGGGAGCGGTTATCGGGGGGCGATCAGATACAGGCAGATCGACAGCGTCACCAGCGACCCCAGGGTCGACAGCAGGATGGTACTCGACACCTGGGTGCCTTCACGCCGATAGAACTCGGCAAGCATGAATGGCCCGGTGCCGGTGGGCAGTGCACTGAGCAGCAAGGCGGCATGAGTCCACATGGGTGGCAGGCGGAAAACATGAACAGCGAGCACCCAGGTGATCAGCGGATGAGCGATCAGCTTGATCAGCACCAGGCCGATACCGCGCTGCTGCGCGCCCTCCTGCCGCTGCGCCAGGAACAGTCCCAGCGCGATCAGCGCACAGGGGCCGGTAGCGGCGGCGAGCAACTTGAGAAACTGGTGCAGCGGCCCGGGCAGCGGCTGCGCCGTCGTCGCCCATAGCGCACCGAGCAGCGGCGCCATGACGATGGGGTTCTTCAGCAACGCGATAGAGACCTTGCGTACCGCCAGCAGGACGCTCTTTTCGTTCTGCAAGCCAACCTCGATGCACACCACCGCCAGGGCGAACAGCACGCAGATGACGATCAGGCAGGCAATCAGTGCCGGCTCCATGCCTGCATCGCCGAACACCAGCAGACACAGCGGGATGCCCATGTAACCGGTATTCGCATAGGAGGCGCTCAGCCCCTGCACGCTGGCATCGGCCAGGCTGCCGGTACGACGCAGGCGCCACAGCAACACCACGGCGAAGATACCCAGAGTGGCGATGCCATAGGCGAGGATGAACCCCGGCTGCCAGATCGCCTCCCAGACGACCGTCGCCATGGCCTCGAAGAGCAGCGCCGGCAGGCACAGCCAGACCACCATACGGTTTATCTCGGACGCCGCCGTGGCGCCAAGCAGGCCCAGCCGCCGACAGGCGAAGCCGGCGAGGATCAGCGCGAAGACCGGCAGGATGACATTGAAGACCGAGGCCATGGGCCGGAGAACTCTCAGCGAAAACGGACAGACGTACTGCCGCCCGGAACAGGCAGCAGATCGTGGTTATTGCTCGGGCCAGAAGGCGCGAATTCCGGCAACGCCCTGCGCGCCAGCCTGCCAGGCTTGCTCGCTGTGCTGCGGGCCGACTCCACCGAGCAAGTAACACGGCTGGTTGAAGCCCTGCAGCAGCTCGGTTGCCTGCTCCCAGCCCAAGGGCTGTGCATCGGGGTGGCTCTGGGTCGCCTGCAACGGCGACAGCGTGACGAAATCGGCGCCGATCTGTGCCGCCAACTGCAACTCCTCGGCGCTGTGGCAGGACGCCGCCAGCCAGCGGTCCGCCGCCAGCGGACGACCCTTGGCGGCATACTTGCGCAATTGCTCGGCCGTCAGGTGCCAGCCGGCAGCGGGAAAATCGCCAAGCCACTCCAGGGGCCCCTTGAGCATCAATTGCGCCTTGCCGGCGCACAGCCCCTGGATGTCCACGGCAAGATCCCGGTACTGAGCATCGAACATCGCCGGGGCACGCAACTGGATCAGCCGCGCGCCACGGCCGATGGCTGCGCGAATGCCCGCCAGCAACTGCGGCCCATCCAGGCCATCCGGGGTGATCAGGTACTGCTCGGGCAAACGGGCGGCCGCCACGATTGGCCGGTTGGCAGCCGGGAAATCGTAATCGCCCAACTGCCGGGCACTCACCCAGGCCAGTGGCTGACCTTCGGCGCCGTGAGGCTCGCCACTGAAACGGCTGACCTCCCAGACGTCCAGCAGGACGTGCTTGTCGACATAGTCGTGGCGCACCTGGATCAGTGGCCGTGCACTTTCCGGGCGAATGCCCAACTCCTCGTGCAGCTCGCGGGACAAAGCAGCCAGCACGGCCTCGCCCTCCTCGACCTTGCCCCCCGGAAACTCCCAGAGCCCGCCCTGATGCTTGTCGTCGGGACGCCTGGCGATGAGGATGCGACCATCCTCACCACGAATCACCGCTGCCGCTACATGCACGCGCTTCACGTTCACTCCTTCAAGGCTGCCTGTAACCAGCGCTGGAACGCCGGCCACTGAAAAATGGTTTCCACATAGGCCGCGGCATCTTCGGGCAGTTGCACGGCATAACTGCGCAGGCGGCTGGCCACCGGCGCGAAATAGGCGTCGGCGATGCTCAGTTCACCGAACAGATAAGGGCCACTCTGGCCAAAACGCTGACGACAGGTTGCCCACAAGGCGATGACCCGCTGGATATCGCCCTGCACGTCATCGGCAATGCTGGCCAGCGGCGTATTGCGCTGCATGTCCATGGGCATATGACTGCGCAACGCGCCGAAACCGCTGTGCATTTCCGCGCAGACGGAACGCGCCATGGCCCGAGCCGCTACATCACGCGGCCACATGGCAGCCTCGGGAAAGCGCTCTGCCAGGTACTCGGCGATGGCCAGAGAGTCCCAGATCACCCCGGCGTCATCGGTCTCGAGCACTGGCACCTTGGCGGTCGGCGAATGGGCCTGCAGGCGCGCGTGGGTATCGGCACGAAACAGCGGCACCAGGGTTTCCTGATAGTCCGCGCCACTGAGTTCGGCCAGCAACCAGCCGCGTAGCGACCAGGACGAGTAGTTCTTGTTGCCTATCAGCAATTGCAGCGGCATGTGCGCTCTCCAGCGGTCAGAAGAAACAGAGCGACAGCTTCGCCGCTACCTGCCGTGAAGGCAAATTCCGCTCGCTCATGGGGCCATGCGCGAGCGGAATGGGGGCCAGCTACCGACTGCAAACCTCGAGAGGCAAGCAGGTGCGGACCATCAATCCGCGCGAAGCCTGGGAATGGCCTACCTCAGGTGCGGTATTCGGCGTTGATCTTCACGTACTCGTGGGACAGATCGGTGGTCCAGATGGTCTCGCTGCAGGTGCCGCGACCCAGCTCGATGCGGATGGTGATTTCCGCTTCGGCCATCACCGCCGAGCCCTGCTCCTCGGTGTAGCTGCTGGCCCGGCAACCCTTGCTGGCGATGCACACATTACCGAGGAACACGTCGATCTTGCTGACGTCGAGCTGCGCCACACCGGCGCGGCCGACGGCCGCGAGGATGCGCCCCCAGTTGGGGTCGGAGGCGAACAACGCGGTCTTGATCAACGGCGAATGGGCCACGGAATAGCCGACATCCAGACACTCCTGATGCGTCGCCCCCCCGTTGACCTGCACGGTGACGAACTTGGTCGCGCCTTCACCGTCACGCACGATGGCCTGGGCCACGTCCATGCACACCTCGAACACCGCCTGCTTGAGGGCCGCGAACAGCGCCCCGCTGGCCTGGGTGATTTCCGGCAGCGCTGCCTGACCGGTGGCGATCAGCATGCAGCAATCGTTGGTGGAGGTATCGCCGTCGATGGTGATGCGGTTGAACGACTTGTTCGCCGCATCGCGCAGCAGATCCTGCAGCACGCCCTGGGCGACCTTGGCGTCCGTGGCGATGTAGCCGAGCATGGTGGCCATGTTCGGCTTGATCATGCCGGCGCCCTTGCTAATGCCGGTGACGGTGACCGTCACGCCTTCATGGCTGAACTGGCGGCTGGCACCCTTGGGCAGGGTATCGGTGGTCATGATGCCGGTAGCGGCATCGGCCCAGTTGTTCACCGAGAGGTTATCCAGAGCGGCCTGCAGCGCACCCTCGATCTTTTCCACCGGCAGCGGCTCACCGATCACCCCGGTGGAGAACGGCAGCACTTCGCTCTCGTCCACACCGGCCAGGGCGGCCAGACTGGCGCAGGTACGCATGGCGTTCTGCAGGCCCGGCTCGCCGGTGCCGGCATTGGCATTGCCCGTATTGGTCAGCAGGTAGCGAACGCTGCCGGACGTGCGTTTCTTGGCCAGGATCACCGGCGCCGCGCAGAACGCGTTGAGGGTGAACACACCTGCCACGCTGCTGCCTTCGGCACAGCGCATCACCACCACATCCTTGCGCCCAGGGCGCTTGATGCCGGCGGAGGCGATGCCCAGTTCGAAACCTGGAACCGGGTGCAGGGTAGACAGCGGGCCAAGACCAACAGCCATGGGGAAGCTCCTCGAATTAGGTGGAATTGCACAGCATGTTCGATGCGAAAACGCCGCGAAGAGGCTAGCCCTCGCGGCGTTGGGATTTTACAGCTCAGGTAAAGAACCTGATCACGACCTTGCGAGCTAGAGACCTGCAAGGCGAAAACAGGCGAGGAAGCGGAGTGTACTTTTGTACATGAGCATTCCGAGCCTGTTTTCAACGCCGCAGGGCCGACGCGCAGCTAGTCGTGTTCAGGTTCTCAGTTGACCTGACCGTGGCAGTGCTTGTACTTCTTGCCGGAGCCGCACGGGCAGAGCTCGTTGCGACCGATCTTCTGCTCGGCACGCACGGGGGCGCTGGCAACCGCGACATCGCCGCCATCCTGCGCTTCGGCTTCAGGCTCTTCGAGCGCGGAAACTTCATCGTGCTGGAACTGCATGCGCTGAGCCAGGGCTTCGGCATCGCGACGCAGACGGGCTTCTTCCTCGGCCGGATCCTCGCGGCGAACCTGCACGTGCGAGAGCACGCGGATGGCATCGCGCTTGATGGAGTCGAGCAGTTCCTGGAACAGGGTGAAGGACTCGCGCTTGTATTCCTGCTTCGGGTTCTTCTGCGCGTAACCGCGCAGGTGAATACCGTGACGCAGGTGATCCATGGTCGACAGGTGGTCTTTCCACAGGTCGTCGAGTACACGCAGCAGAATCTGCTTCTCGAAGGTACGCAGAGCCTCGGCACTGGCCTGGGTCTCTTTCTCGTTGTAAGCCTCGATCAGCTCCTTGAGGATGCGCTCGCGCAGCGTGTCCTCGTACAGCTTGTCGTCTTCGTCGAGCCACTGCTGGATCGGCAGGCGCAGGTTGAAGCCAGCGTACAGCGCCTCTTCCAGACCGGCGATATCCCACTGCTCAGGCAGCGACTGCGGCGGCATGTGGGCGTTGATGGTGTTGTCCAACACTTCCTTGCGGAAGTCCTCGATGGTCTCGCCAACGTTGTCGGCGGTCAGCAAGGTGTTGCGCATGTGGTAGATCACCTTGCGCTGTTCGTTGGCCACGTCATCGAACTCGAGCAATTGCTTGCGCATGTCGAAGTTGCGGCCTTCGACCTTGCGCTGCGCCTTCTCGATGGCGTTGGTCACCATGCGGTGCTCGATGGCTTCGCCGGCCTGCATGCCCAGCGCCTTCATGAAGTTCTTCACCCGATCGGAGGCGAAGATGCGCATCAGGCTGTCCTCCAGCGACAGGTAGAAACGGCTGGAGCCGGCATCACCCTGACGACCGGCACGGCCACGCAGCTGGTTGTCGATACGGCGCGATTCGTGACGCTCGGACGCGATCACGTGCAGGCCACCCGACTCGAGTACCTGCTGGTGACGTTTCTGCCAGTCGGCCTTGATCTGGGCGATCTGCTCGGGAGTGGCGTTCTCCAGCGCCGCCACTTCGACTTCCCAGTTGCCGCCCAACAGAATGTCGGTACCACGACCGGCCATGTTGGTCGCGATGGTCAGTGCGCCTGGGCGACCGGCCTGGGCGATGATCTCGGCTTCCTTCTCGTGGAACTTGGCGTTGAGCACCTTGTGCTCGATGCCTTCCTGCTCCAGCAAGCGCGACACGTACTCGGACGTCTCGATGGTCGCGGTACCGACCAGGATCGGCCGGCCCTGGGCCTGGCATTCCTTGATGTCGTTGATGATCGCCGCGTACTTCTCTTCCTGGGTCAGGTAGACCAGGTCGTTGAAGTCCTTACGGGAAATCGGCTTGTTGGTCGGAATGACCATCACGTCCAGACCATAGATCTGGTGGAATTCGAAGGCTTCGGTATCAGCGGTACCGGTCATTCCCGCCAGCTTGTTGTACAGGCGGAAATAGTTCTGGAAGGTGGTCGAGGCGAGCGTCTGGCTCTCGGCCTGGATGTTCACGCCTTCCTTCGCTTCGATGGCCTGGTGCAGGCCTTCGGACAGGCGACGGCCCTGCATGGTACGACCGGTGTGTTCGTCGATGAGGATCACCTGACCGTTCTGCACGATGTACTCGACGTTGCGCTGGAACAGGGTGTGAGCGCGCAGGCCGGCATACACGTGGGTCAGCAGGCCGAGGTTGTGCGCCGAATAGAGGCTCTCGCCTTCGGCCAGCAGACCTGCCTGGGTCAGCATGTCTTCGATGACCTGATGACCTTCCTCGTTGAGTTCGACCTGGCGGCTCTTCTCGTCGACCTTGTAATGGCCTTCCTGAGTGACCACGCCCTCTTCTTCCTCGATGTGCAGCTTGAGACGAGGAATCAGCTTGTTGATCTCGGTGTACATCTTGGAGCTGTCTTCGGCCTGGCCGGAGATGATCAGCGGTGTACGCGCCTCGTCGATGAGGATCGAGTCGACTTCGTCGATCACGGCGAAATTCAGCTCGCGCTGGAATTTCTCTTCCACGCTGAACGCCATGTTGTCGCGCAGGTAATCGAAACCGAATTCGTTGTTGGTGCCGTAGGTGATATCGGACGCATAAGCGGCGCGCTTCTCGTCCGGCGGCATGAACGGGGTGACGATGCCGACCGACAGGCCGAGGAATTCATACAGCGGACGCATCCAGTTGGCGTCACGGCGAGCCAGGTAGTCGTTGACCGTGACCACGTGCACGCCCTTGCCTTCCAGGGCGTTGAGGTAGACGGCCAGGGTGCCGACCAGGGTCTTGCCCTCACCGGTACGCATCTCGGCGATCTTGCCTTCATGCAGGGTCATGCCACCGATCAACTGGACGTCGAAGTGGCGCATGCCCATCACGCGCTTGCCGGCCTCGCGGGCGACGGCAAAGGCTTCGGGCAACAGTTGATCCAGGGTTTCGCCTTTGGCCAGGCGGGCCTTGAATTCTTCGGTCTTGGCGCGCAGTTGCTCATCGGAGAGTGCGAGCATCTGCTCCTCGAATGCATTGACGGCCTGAACCGCCTTGAGCA
Source organism: Pseudomonas sp. MEJ086 (assembly GCF_030209025.1). NCBI lineage: Bacteria > Pseudomonadati > Pseudomonadota > Gammaproteobacteria > Pseudomonadales > Pseudomonadaceae > Pseudomonas > Pseudomonas sp. MEJ086. The sequence continues at coordinate 155,071 of NZ_JARVSV010000035.1, read as the reverse complement.
GGCGCTTGACCTCACGCTCGTTCTTGCTTCCAAAGAGTTTTTTCAACAAAGGCGCAAACATATCGACAGGATCTTCCACGCTATGGATGGAGGGCGGCCCCGTGAGTCGCCCATGCAGCCCTCATGGCTGCGTGCGAAGGGGGCATTCTACCCGGAAACGGAATGGATGAAAGCGGCGTTATTGGCACAGGGCCATCGGCTGCTGCACGAAGTTGGCAGCGACCACCCTCGTCACTCTTCGTCGCTGACTCGCGCAATGTAACTGTGCGGATTGACCAGTTGCCCGTTACGGCTGACTTCGAAGTGAACGTGATTGCCCGTCGAGCGCCCGGTACTGCCCACCGTTGCGATGGCCTGACCGCGCTGAACCAGGTCACCGACCTGCACACGATTGCTGCGGTTGTGCGCATACAGCGTGACATAGCCATCGGCATGGCTGATTTCCACGGTGTTGCCATAGCCGTTGCGACGCCCGGCGAAAGTCACCACGCCAGCGCCGACCGCGACCACATCGCTGCCCGCCTTGGCAGCGAAATCCACGCCCTTGTGCACACTGGCACGCCCGGTCAGCGGATCGACCCGATGACCGAATGGCGACGACACGTACCCCTGCAGCACCGGATGGCCCGAGAGCATCACCGCCTCATCGATACGCCGATCGGCCAGCAACTGCTCCAGCACCTCGAGCTGCTGCTCGCGGCTGTCCATGCGCATTGCCAGCTCATCCAGAGAACTCATGAACGGTGGCGGCGCGTAGGCAGCGCCCCCAATGGGCTCTTCAGGCCCACCCTGACCGACGCCGAGGGAGAAATCGAACTCGCTGGCGTCCAGCTCCGCCAGTTCGGTAAGCCGCTCGCCAAGAGCATCGAGCCGAGTCAGCCGGGCCTGCAGCTCGGCGACGTGGGCGGCGAATGCATCCAGTTGGCGCTGTGCATCGATACGCACAGCACCCACTTCGTCACGCTGGGCATCGAGAGCCTGAGTGATCTCGACGCTTTCCGGCAGCCCTGTCGGCTTCGGTGCCAGCCAGGCGCCCACTGCGGCACCTCCGCCAACCGCCAACGCGACCAACAACGCCAGGCCGATCGCCAGCCAGCGCAGATCGAGACTGAGCGAACGTGCGGCGCCGTGACGTCGACTGAGCAAAATGATGTGCATGACATCCCCATGTAAAAAAGGTGGAACCAGAGTGGTCAGCAAGGTTCTGCTACCATGACGGCCCCAAGAATTTGCAGGCTTCCCGCCATGAGTTTTCGTCCCTTGCCGGCCAAGGCTCCTGCCGCACTGCTGCGCGAGGCGAAGCCGCTCAAAGCCCTGTTCAATCAGGCCCAGCGGATCGATCACCTGCAGCAGTTGCTGGAAAGCCAGCTACAACCTGCCGCCCGGGAACACTGTCACGTGGCATCCTGGCGAGAAGGCTGTCTACTTTTAATCGTCACCGATGGCCACTGGGCCACCCGGCTGCGTTATCAACAGCGGCGCCTGCAAAGGCAGTTGCAGGCGCTCGAAACGTTCGCGACCTTAACGAAAATACTCTTCAAGGTGCAACCTCCTACCGCCGAAAGGCGCGAGCCTCCCCGCCCCTTCGAACTCTCCGACAGCGCCGCTGACAGCATTCAGGAAACCGCCGCCGGGGTCACCGACCCTCGCCTGCGTGAGGCCCTGGAACGCCTGGCGAGCCATCGCCGACGCAGCGATTCGTAAACCTCATCAAGCGGTTATCAGAGCACCTGAGCGCCGCCGGAAAACTGTCACGCCATGCACCGGGCCGGTAGCCGTGGCTACTGCATATGTCGGTAGGCATCTGCAAAAACGATAAAAATACCGCAATAAAAAAAGGCCACCCGAAGGTGGCCTTGAAGATAAAACAAGGAGAGTGTCTTACATCGCCGCAGCTGGGCGCATGTAAGAAATCGGTGCGGTATCGGCGTCTTCGAATGTGACCACTTCCCAAGCCTCCGGCTGTGCGATCAAAGCGCGCAGCAGGCGGTTGTTCAGGCCATGGCCGGATTTGTAGCCGCGGAACTCACCGATAAGGCTGTTGCCGAGCAGATAGAGATCACCAATGGCATCGAGAATCTTGTGCCTGACGAATTCGTCCTCGTAACGCAGGCCGTCTTCGTTGAGCACACCGAATTCGTCCACCACGATGGCGTTGTCCACGCTACCGCCACGGGCCAGATTGTGCGAACGCAGGAATTCGATATCACGCATGAAACCGAACGTGCGGGCACGGCTGACCTCTTTGACGAACGACGTGCTGGAGAAATCCACACTCGCCGTCTTGGTACGGTCATGGAACACCGGGTGATCGAAATCGATCTCGAAGCTCACCTTGAAGCCATCGAACGGAACGAAGGTGGCGCGCTTGTCGCCGTCCGTTACGGTCACTTCACTGATGATGCGGATGAACTTCTTGGGCGCGTCCTGCTCTTGCAGACCAGCCGACTGAATCAGGAAAACAAAGGGCCCAGCGCTGCCATCCATGATCGGCACTTCACAGGCAGAGAGCTCGACGTAGGCGTTATCGATACCCAGGCCAGCCATGGCTGACAGCAGGTGCTCTACCGTATCCACCTTGACATCACCATTGACCAGCGTGGTCGACATGGTGGTCTCACCGACGTTCAGGGCGTGACCGGTGACCTCTACTACAGGATCGAGGTCGGTGCGACGGAACACGATGCCGGTGTCAACCGGAGCCGGCTTCAGGGTCAGGTAAACCTTCTCCCCGGAGTGCAGGCCGATACCCGTGGCGCGGATGATGTTCTTCAGGGTGCGTTGTTTGATCATGGGTCTGGCCGCTATAGCGCTAGGTGCGAATTGTTTTCAACAAAGGCTGGCGATGATAGCAGAACCGACCTTTGCTGAACACCAATCACCCTTATACTCCTGATAGATTTCATCAATCTGCCTGACGGCGCAGGAACGCGGGGATGTCCAGATAATCCAGGTCATCCTGCGGGTTCATCTTCGCCGCAGTGGCAGCGCCACCATGGCTCTGACGCTGTACGGTCGGGCGCTCGTAATCTTTGTAATTGACGCTTTGCTCACTGCGAATCGGCGCAGCGACCGGAGCGCTGGACTGAGCGGCAGCCACCTGAACGGTGTTGTCGACGACCTTGACCGGCTTCTCGATGCGCGCGCCCAGACCGGTGGCAACCACGGTCACGTGCAGCTCGTCGCGCATGTCCGGATCGATCACGGTACCAACCTTGACGGTAGCGTGCTCGGAGGCGAATTGTTCAATGATGTTACCCACGTCGGAGTACTCACCCAGGGACAAGTCAGGACCGGCGGTGATGTTCACCAGGATGCCGCGAGCGCCCTGCAGGTTGACGTCTTCGAGCAGCGGGTTGCGAATGGCCGCTTCGGTCGCTTCACGCGCACGGTTCGGACCGCTGGCGCAGCCAGTGCCCATCATCGCCATGCCCATTTCGCTCATCACGGTCTTCACGTCGGCGAAGTCGACGTTGATCATGCCCGGACGCTTGATGATGTCGGAAATACCACGTACGGCACCGGACAGCACGTCATCGGCCTTGGAGAAGGCGGACAGCAGGCTTGCGTCCTTGCCGAGGATGGTCAGCAGTTTTTCGTTGGGGATGGTGATCAGCGAGTCGACGCTTTCCTGCAGCGCGCGGATGCCTTCATCGGCGATCTGCATGCGCTTGCGGCCTTCGAACGGGAACGGACGCGTCACTACCGCGACGGTCAGGATGCCCATTTCCTTGGCCACTTCGGCGATCACTGGCGCAGCACCGGTACCGGTACCACCGCCCATGCCCGTGGTGATGAATACCATGTCGCAGCCCTGCAGCACTTCGGCGATACGCTCACGGTCTTCCAGAGCGGCCTGACGACCCACTTCCGGATTGGCACCAGCGCCCAGGCCCTTGGTCACGCCAGTGCCCAGTTGCAGGATGGTGCGTGCACCGATGTTCTTCAGTGCCTGAGCATCGGTGTTGGCGCAGATGAATTCGACGCCTTCGATGTTGCTCTTGGCCATGTGATTGACGGCGTTGCCGCCACCACCACCGACACCGATAACCTTGATGACCGCGCTTTGCGGAAGGTTGTCTACGAGTTCAAACATGGTCTCTCTCCTGTATTTTCTAGTTTTTACGCCTACTGCCTGATGACGCCGCACACGCCCGTGCACGCGCCGCCCAACATTAGAAGTTGCCCTGAATCCAGCGTTTGAGCCGTTCCAGTACCGGGGTTTTAGTTTCATCGCCGTAGCTACCGTTGCCGGGCATCGGGATGTCGTCGGACTGCTTGCGCAGGCCGTACATCAACAGGCCAACGCCCGTCGAATAAATAGGATTGCGCACCACGTCGCTGAGCCCCTTGACGCTGTGGGGCACACCGAGGCGTACCGGCATGTGGAAGATTTCTTCGGCCAGCTCGACCGCCCCTTCCATCTTCGCGGTACCACCGGTGAGTACGATGCCTGCCGGGATCAGATCTTCGTAGCCGCTGCGACGCAGTTCGGCCTGAATCAGGGTGAACAGCTCGTCGTAACGCGGCTCGACCACTTCAGCCAGCGACTGGCGCGACAGGTCGCGCGGCGGGCGATCGCCTACGCTCGGCACCTTGATGGTCTCGCCAGCGCCAGCCAACTTGGCCAGGGCGCAGGCATAACGGATCTTGATCTCTTCGGCGTACTGAGTCGGGGTACGCAGGGCCATGGCGATATCGTTGGTGACCTGATCGCCAGCGATCGGGATCACCGCGGTATGCCGAATCGCGCCTTCGGTGAAGATGCAGATATCAGTGGTGCCACCGCCGATGTCGACCAGGCAAACGCCCAGTTCCTTCTCGTCGTCGGTCAGCACCGCATAAGCGGATGCGAGCTGTTCGAGGATGATGTCATCGACTTCCAGGCCGCACCGGCGCACGCACTTCTCGATGTTCTGCGCCGCGTTCACCGCACAGGTCACCACGTGTACCTTGGCTTCCAGGCGCACACCGGACATACCCAGCGGCTCACGAACGCCTTCCTGGTTATCGATCACGTAATCCTGCGGCAGGGTGTGCAGAACACGCTGATCAGCGGGAATGGCAACGGCCTGAGCGGCGTCGAGCACGCGCTCCAGGTCGGCATTGCTGACCTCCCGGTCACGGATGGCGACGATGCCGTGGCTGTTGAGGCTGCGAATGTGATTGCCGGCGACGCCGACGAAGGCCGAATGGATGCGGCAACCCGCCATTAGCTGGGCTTCTTCGACCGCGCGCTGGATCGAGGCCACCGTGGACTCGATATTGACCACCACGCCCTTCTTCAGGCCGCGCGATGGGTGAGTACCGATGCCGACGATTTCCAGCTGACCATCAGCGGTCACCTCACCCACCAGCGCCACCACTTTGGAGGTGCCGATGTCGAGGCCGACGATCATCTTGCCGCTCTGCACGTTTGCCATGACTCTTGCCTTCTCTCCTGATTCACTGCACCGCAGCGGTTTCGGCCGCTACGGGTGCCGGCGGCTCGTGCCACGCAACGGCGAGGCCGTTGGCGTAGCGCAGATCGATCCGCGCGATGTTGTCTTTCTGATCCTTCAGCGCCTTGCTATAGATGGCGCCGAAACGACGTATTTTTTCCACCAGATGGTCGCGTCCCAGCAGCACTTCGATCCCCTGCCCGGTGGACAGGAACCAGCTGCCGCGCTCACGCAACTCCAGGCGTGCCACGGTGAATCCCATTGGTCGCAGCATCTGGCTCAACACCTGATACTGCTGCATGACTTGTTGCTGGGCCCGTTTCGGGCCGTACAGCTGTGGCAGATTCTCGTAATGCGCCAGTTCTTTCGGCGCGAATGCCTGCCCCTGGTTGTTGAGCAGCGCTTCGTCACCCCAACGGGCGATCGGCAGTTGCTCTTCCAGACGCACCATCACCTGATCGGGCCATACGCGACGTACTTCGGCGTGGGCGATCCACGGCATCTGCTCCAGTTCGTGACGCATACCGACAAGGTCGACACTGAAGAAGCTCGCGCTGACAAAAGGTTCAATGCGTTGTTGCACCGATTGCTGGCTGATGTAGCTCAGATCGCCTTCCACGCTGATCTTGGCGATCGGCCGATCCGCGTAAGGCAGCAGGCGAAGTGACAACTCATAAGCGCCGAAACCCAGCACCAGCAACAGCACCGGCCAGGTGATGCGCTTGAACAGACTGAAATTGGGTCGTGGCAAACGCAGGCTGATCGGCTCCTTCGCCACCAGACGGCTGGCGCCGCGCGGCACGGCCTTGCCGCGCATGGGCGCTCGGGCGGTACCTGGCTGATGACGCAAGACGGCGCTCATGATTACCCCCGGGCCTCGACACTGTCGGCAAGGATCGCCAACACCAGTTGCTGGAAGTCCAGACCGGCAGCCTGCGCGGCCATCGGCACCAGGCTGTGGTCGGTCATGCCTGGCACGGTATTGACTTCGAGCAGCCAGAAGCGCCCTTCGGCGTCCTGCATCACGTCGGCGCGAGCCCACCCCTGAGTGCCCACGGCCTCACAGGCCCTGGCGGTCAGCGCCTTGAGTTCGGCCTCCCTGTCGGCATCCAGACCGCAGGGAACGCGGTACTGGGTGTCATTGGCCAGGTACTTGGCATCGTAGTCGTAGAAGCTGTGCGACGTGCCCAGCGCGATGGGCGGCAACACTTCGCCGCGCAACATGGCGATGGTGAATTCGGGGCCGTGGATCCACTGCTCGACCAGCACCTGGCTGTCGTAGACGGCAGCGTCCTGCCAGGCAGCGATCAGCGCCTCGACATCGGCGACCTTGGCCATGCCGATGCTGGAACCCTCGTGGGCCGGTTTGACGATCAGCGGGAAACCCAGCTCGGCAGCCGCACGGCGGCAATCCTCGGCACTGGCCAGTACCGCATGACGCGGCGTGGAAAGACCGAGGCTCTGCCATACCTGCTTGGTGCGCAGCTTGTCCATGGCCAGTGCCGAGGCCAGGATGCCACTGCCGGTGTAGGGAATACCGGCGCATTCGAGCAGGCCCTGCATGCTGCCGTCTTCACCACCACGGCCGTGCAGCACGATGAAGGCACGGTCGATCTTCTCGTTGAGCAGGCGCTCGAGGACGTCATCCCCCACGTCGATGCCGAAGGCATCCACGCCCGCACTCTGCAGCGCGGACAACACGGCATTGCCGGACTTCAGCGAGACTTCGCGCTCAGCGCTCTTGCCGCCGAACAGCACGGCCACTCGGCCGAACGCCGCGACCGGCAGTTGAGATTTCAGAGTATCGGCACTCATTTCCATTGACCTTGCACGCTGAACAGCGGGCTTTGCAGCAGTTGTGGGGCAACCCCGCCAATGTCGCCGGCACCCTGGCAAAGCAGGATGTCGCCGGCACGCAGCAGCGGCTTGATCAGCGGCGCCAGCTCGGCGCCACGTTCGACATAAATGGGATCCAGCTGACCGCGTTGGCGGATGCTGTGACACAGCTGACGGCTGTCGGCACCCGGAATCGGCTCTTCGCCAGCCGGATAGACTTCCATCAACAGCAGCACGTTGGCATCGGCCAGCACTTGAACGAAATCGTCGTACAGGTCACGGGTACGGCTGAAACGGTGCGGCTGGTAGACCATCACCAGACGGCGCTCTGGCCAACCGCCGCGTACGGCCTTGATCACTGCCGCGACTTCGCGCGGGTGATGGCCATAATCGTCGACCAGCATCACTTGACCGCCTTCGACCGGCAGCTCGCCATAGACCTGGAAGCGGCGACCGACACCCTGGAACTGCGACAGCCCCTGCACGATGGCTTCGTCACTGATGCCTTCATCAGTGGCGATACAGATGGTCGCCAAAGCGTTGAGCACGTTGTGATTGCCGGGCATGTTCACCGACACGTCGAGCGGCTCGCAGTCCGGACGCAGCACCGTGAAGAAGGTCTGCATGCCCTGCTGACGCACGTTGATGGCACGCACGTCGGCGTCTTCGCTGAAACCGTAGGTCACGGTCGGGCGGCCCACCTGGGAGAGAATCTCGCGAACCACCGGATCATCCACGCAGACCACGGCCAGGCCGTAAAACGGCAGGTTGTGGAGGAACTCGATGAAGGTCTTCTTCAGTTTGTTGAAGTCGCCCTCATAGGTGCTCATGTGGTCCATGTCGATGTTGGTGACCACCGAGACCATGGGCTGCAGATGCAGGAAGCTGGCATCGCTCTCGTCTGCTTCGGCGATCAGGTAGCGGCTGGTGCCGAGCTGCGCATTGGTGCCGGCGGCGTTCAGACGACCACCGATCACGAAGGTTGGGTCCAGGCCACCGGCAGCGAACACCGAAGCCAGCAGGCTGGTGGTGGTGGTCTTGCCATGGGTACCGGCCACGGCGATACCGTGACGGTAGCGCATCAGCTCGGCGAGCATTTCGGCACGCGGCACCACCGGAATGCGCCGCTCGAGAGCGGTAGCGACTTCCGGGTTGGAGGTGTTGATGGCACTGGAAACCACCAGCACGTCGGCATTCTCGGCGTTCTCGGCACGGTGACCGATGAAGATGTGGGCACCGAAGTTTTCCAGGCGCTCGGTGACCGACGAGGTTTTCAGGTCGGAGCCGGAAACTTCGTAACCGAGGTTGAGCAGTACTTCAGCGATGCCGCACATACCAGCGCCGCCGATGCCGACGAAATGAATACGGCGGATACGGCGCATGCGCCGCACTTCTGCCTTGACCGCTGCGGGAGACTTAGCCACGGGCCACCTCCAGGCAAACATCGACAACGCTACGAGTGGCATCGGGCTTGGCCAGGCGACGTGCCGTACTGGCCATTTCTTTGAGTCGTTCGGGGTGCATCAAGACCTCGGTCAGCTGCGCTGCCAGATCGGCAGCGTCAGTGGAGCGTTGGGGCAGAAGGACGGCGGCACCATCCTTCGCGAGATAGCTGGCATTGCGCGTCTGGTGGTCGTCGATCGCGTGGGGCAACGGCACCAGGAAAGCCGGCAGACCGGCAGCAGCCAGTTCACTGACGGTCAGCGCGCCGGAGCGGCAAACCACCAGATCGGCCCATGCATAGGCGCGGGCCATGTCGCTGATGAACGGCGCGACTTGCGCTTCGACGCCCACAGCGGTGTAACGTTCGCCAGTCACCGTGGCGTGCTGCTTGCCCGCCTGATGGAACACTTCCGGCCGCAGTTCGGCAGATACCCGCGCCAGCGCCTCCGGCAGCAATTTGTTGAGTGGCTCGGCGCCCAGGCTGCCGCCCAGAATCAGCAGACGCGGGCGACGACCGGTCAGGGAATCGCGGGGCGTTTCCAGGAACAGCTCCTCGCGCACCGGGTTGCCGGTGGTACGACGCTTGTCCGATGCCGCGAAGGTGTCGGGGAAAGCCTCGCAGACCCGGCTGGCGAATGCCACCAGGCTGCGATTGGCGGTACCAGCCACTGCATTCTGCTCGTGAATGATCAGTGGCACGCCAGCCAGCCGCGCGGCCAGGCCGCCAGGGCCGGTCACGTAACCACCCATGCCGAGCACACAGACCGGCTGCAGCTCACGCACCACCTTGCGAGCCTGGAACAATGCCTTGAGCAGTTGCAGCGGTGCCTTGAGCAGCGACAGCTTGCCCTTGCCGCGCAGCCCGCTGACGTTGATCAGGTGCAGCGGCAGACCGGCAGCCGGCACCAGCTCGTTCTCGATACCACGCGGCGTGCCCAGCCAGTGCACGCGGTAACCGCGCGCCTGGAATTCGCGGGCGCAGGCCAGGGCCGGGAACACATGCCCCCCGGTGCCGCCCGCCATGATCAGCACGTTACCGGACATGCTGCGCCTCCTTGCCGATGGCGGGCTCGGGGAAATCCGATTCGTCGAATTCGACGTCTTCGTTACCCAGCTGATTGCGCGTCTCCCACTCGATGCGCAGCAGCAGTGCCAGGCTGACGCAGCAGATCACCAGAGAGCTGCCGCCGTAGCTGAGGAATGGCAGGGTCAGGCCCTTGGTGGGCAACAGGCCGATGTTCACACCGATGTTGATCAGGAACTGACCAATCCACAGGAAAGCCAGACCGAAGGCCACATAGGCGGAGAAGAACTGCTTGGCGCGCTCCGCCCACAGACCGATGTACAAGGCCCGTACGCTGACGAACACGAACAGGCCGACGGTCGCCAGCGCACCGACCAGGCCAAGCTCCTCGGCCAGTACGGAGAACACGAAGTCGGTGTGCGCTTCCGGCAGGTAGAACTGTTTCTGGATGCTGTTGCCCAGCCCAACGCCCAGCCATTCGCCTCGACCGAAGGCGATCAGTGCCTGGGTCAGCTGGTAGCCGGAACCATATTGGTCGGCCCAGGGGTCGGTGAAGGTGATCAGACGCTGCAGGCGATACTCCTGGGTCTGCACCAGCACGAACACCGCGCCCACTGCCAGAGCCACCATCAGGCCGAAGCGCAACAGGCCGACGCCACCGAGGAACAGCATGGCCATTGCCGAGCCCATCATGACCACGGTGGCACCGAAGTCCGGCTCCAGCAGCAGCAGGAAGGCCATCGGCAGCAATACCACGAACGGTTTGAAGAAACCGGCCCAACTCTCGCGCACCTCTTCCTGGCGACGTACCAGATAACCGGCGAGATAGAGCACCACGAAAACCTTGGCGATCTCCGAGGGCTGAATGTTGAAGGCACCGAAGCCGATCCAGCGTCGTGCGCCGTTGACTTCGCGGCCGATGCCGGGAACCAGCACCATCACCAGCAGGGCGATGGCGATCAGCAGCAACAACCAGCTGTGCCGCTGCCAGGTGGCCAGCGGCACCATCAGCACCACGCCAGCAGCACCGAGGCCGATCACCAGATACACCAGGTGGCGGATCATGTAGTACAGCGGGCTACCCGTGTTGACCGCCGCCACTTCGGTAGAAGCCGAGGAGATCATCACCAGCCCCAGGCCGAGCAACGCCAGGCAGCCGGCGAGCATGGGGAAGTCCATGTCCAGGCCACGGCGGCTGAACAGCGGGGACGGATAAGGGCGCAGGAAGGACAGCATCAGACGAGCGCCTCCACGGCCTGGGCGAACAGGCGCCCGCGTTCTTCGAAGTTCTTGAACATGTCGAGGCTCGCGCAGGCTGGCGACAGCAGTACCGCGTCACCACTCTGGGCGATGGCCGCAGCCTGCTCGACCGCCGCCTGCAAGGTATCGACACGAACGATGTCCACCGCGCCCTCGAGCACCGCCGCCAAACGCTCGGCATCACGGCCGAGCAGCACCACGGCGCGGCAATGGGCCGCTACCGGCTTGCGCAGGCTGGAGAAGTCGGCGCCCTTGCCGTCGCCACCGGCGATCAGCACCAGCTTGCCGGCGATGTCATCGCCCAGACCTTCGATGGCCGCCAGAGCGGCACCCACGTTGGTGGCCTTGGAATCGTCGTAATAGCTCACGCCCGCGCGCTCACCGACCCACTGGCAGCGGTGCGGCAGGCCGGTGAAGCCCTTGAGGGTATCGAGCATGACCGCCATCGGAAGGCCCACGGCGTGCCCGAGCGCCAGCGCCGCCAGGGCATTGGACTGGTTGTGGGCACCACGCACTTTCAGCTCGCGCACTGGCAGCAAGGCTTCGAACTGATAGGCCAGCGTCTTCTCGCCGTTTTCCTCGAGCAGGCCGAAACGCTTGAAGTCCGGCTTGCCGAGACCGAAGCTCCAGCACGGCACCTGATCGGCGATCATCGGCCGCGACAGCGGGTCGTCACGGTTCACCACCACCTGGCGCGCGCCGCGGAACACGCGGTGCTTGGCCAGGTGATAGGCAGGCAGATCGGCGTAGCGATCCATGTGATCTTCGCTGACATTCAGGCAGGTAGCCACTTCAGCGTTGAGCAATTCTGTGGTTTCCAGCTGGAAGCTGGACAGCTCGATGACATACAGCTCGACGTCGTCGTCGAGCAGGTCCAGCGCTGGTGTGCCGAGGTTGCCGCCCACGGCGACCTTGCGGCCGGCCGCTGCCGCCATCTCGCCGACCAGGGTGGTCACGGTACTCTTCGCGTTGGAGCCGGTGATGGCGATGATCGGCGCCTTGGCGGCGCGGGCGAACAGATCGATGTCACCGGACAACTTGGCGCCACGCTTGGCCGCCTCCTGCAACGCCGGTGTGGCCACGGCCAGACCGGGGCTGATCAGCAGTTCGCTGGCACGACCGAGGAACTCCGCGTCCAGCTCGCCACAACGCACCTCGACCTGCGGGAACTGCTCACGCAAGGTGCTCAGCTCCGGCGGATTGGCACGGGTATCGACCACGGCAAAGCGCACGCCCTGGCGCGCAAGGTAGCGCACCAGGGACATGCCGCTCTTGCCGAGGCCGACAACGATGCGGAATTGGTCGGAAGCGATCAGGCTCATGCTGTCCTCAACGCAGTTTCAAAGTAGCGAGGCCGATCAACACCAGAATGACGGTGATGATCCAGAAACGAACGATGACCCGTGGTTCGGGCCAACCCTTCAACTCGAAATGGTGGTGAATCGGTGCCATGCGGAACACGCGCTTGCCGGTCAGCTTGAAGCTGGCGACCTGGATGATCACCGACAGGGTTTCCATGACGAATACGCCGCCCATGATGAACAGCACGATTTCCTGACGCACGATCACGGCGATGGTGCCCAGTGCAGCGCCCAGCGCCAGCGCACCCACGTCGCCCATGAACACCTGCGCCGGGTAGGTGTTGAACCACAGGAAGCCCAGGCCGGCGCCAATCAGCGCACCGCAGAACACGATCAGCTCACCCGCCCCCGGCACATAGGGAATCAGCAGGTACTCGGAGAAATTCACGTTGCCCGACAGGTAGCAGAAGATGCCCAGGGCGCCACCGACCATGACGGTTGGCAGAATGGCCAGGCCATCGAGGCCATCGGTCAGGTTCACCGCGTTGCTGGAGCCGACGATGACGAAGTAGGTCAGGATCACGAAACCGATGCCCAGCGGGATGCTGACATCCTTGAGCAACGGCACGATCAGGGTGGTCTCGATCGGCGTCTGCGCAGTCATATAAAGGAAGGTCGCCGCGCCCAGGCCGAACACCGACTGCCAGAAGTACTTCCAGCGGCTAGGCAGACCCCGGGAATTCTTTTCGATCACCTTGCGGTAGTCGTCGACCCAACCGATGGCGCCGAACAGCAGGGTAACGATCAGCACCACCCACACGTAACGGTTGCTCAGGTCAGCCCACAGCAGGGTGCTGACGGCGATCGCCGAGAGGATCAGCGCACCGCCCATGGTCGGCGTGCCTTTCTTCGACAGGTGCGACTGCGGGCCGTCGTTGCGCACGGCCTGACCGATCTGCCGAATCTGCAGGGTACGGATCATCCAGGGGCCCAGGAACAGCGACAGTGTCAGCGCCGTGAGCACGCCGAGAATCCCGCGCAGCGTCAGGTACTGAAAGACCGCGAAGCCCTTGTGGAACTGTTGCAGATACTCTGCCAGCAGCAGCAGCATTTAGTGACTCTCCCCGCTATCGCCACACAGCGCGACCACGACGTTTTCCATCGCGGCGCTGCGTGAACCTTTAATTAGAATGGTGCTGTCGCCGGGCTCGGCGCGGACCGCAGCGATCAAGGCGGCCTGGTCGGCGAAATGCCGAGCTTGGCTACCGAAAGCCTGAACGGCGTGTTTCATCTGCGGCCCGACCGCGTACAGAACGTCCGCCTTGCCGATCGCGTATTCGCCGACTTCGCGGTGGCCCTGCTCCGACCAGGCACCCAACTCGCCGATATCCCCCAGCACCAGCGCCTTGCGGCCGGAAAAGCCGGCGAGGATGTCGATGGCGGCGCAGATCGAGGCGGGGTTGGCGTTGTAGGTATCGTCGATCACCCGGGCACCGTTCTGCGCCAGTTGCGCCACGGCCCGGCCCTTGACCGGCAACAGGCTCTCGAGACCGTTCTTGATGGCCATCAGCGGCACCGACAGGGCATGGGCGGCCGCTGCAGCGGCCAGCGCATTGGCGACGTTGTGCTCACCCAGCAGGTTCAGTTGCACGCGGGCCTGGCCGTCGTGGCAATACAGGCTGAAGGACGGGCAACCGCGCGGATCGCGACTCAGCTCGCTGGCATGGAAATCGGCGCTGGCGTCGCGCAGGGCGAAGCTCAGCACGCGACGACCGGCAGCGCGCTTGACCCAGCGCTCGAAGGCCACGTCATCGCGATTGAGCACGGCCACGCCACCTTCGGCCAACCCTTCGAGGATCTCGCCCTTGGCCAGCACGATGTTCTCCGGCCCGCCGAACTCGCCCACGTGAGCGCTGCCGGCATTGGTGATGATCGCTACCTGGGGCTGAGTCAGGCCGACGGTGTAGGCGATCTCGCCGATACCGGAAGCGCCGAGTTCGATCACGGCACCCTTGTGCTCGGGCGCCAGCTCCAGCAGCGTCAATGGCACGCCGAGTTGGTTGTTCAGGTTGCCACGGGTGGCCAGCACGGTGCCGCCCAGATCCATGAAGGCAGCGCGCAGGATGCTGGCGAGCATTTCCTTGACCGTGGTCTTGCCACTGGAGCCGGTCACGGCCGCCAACGGGCCACCGTATGCCTGGCGATTCAAGGCAGCCAGCTGACCGAGGGCCAGGGCCGTATCGCCGACTACCAACTGTGGCAAACCGGCATCCGGCACTTCCCGCTCGACCAGCGCCGCCACAGCGCCCTTGGCAGCGACCTGCGCCAGGTAGTCATGACCGTCGAAACGCGGGCCGCTCAGGGCGATGAACAATTGGCCGGGCACGATACTGCGGCTATCGGTGCTGACGGCATCGAAAGCGCGATCTTCGCCAACCAGGCGACCGTTCAATGGCCCGGCCACTTCACTCAAACGCAGCGCCTTAAGCATGTGCCGCCTCCCATGCCGCGAGTGTGCGAGCAGCTTCCTGCAAATCGGAGAACGGCTGACGCACGCCGTCGATTTCCTGGTAATCCTCGTGGCCCTTGCCAGCCAGCACCACCACGTCGCCCACCGCGGCTTCGCCGATCAGCTCAGCGATGGCACGGCCACGGCCATGGACGAAACGCACCTGATCCGCGCTGCGCAGACCGGCACGGATATCCTCGAAAATCTGCTCGGGCGCCTCGCTGCGCGGATTGTCGTCGGTGACCAGCGTGGCATCGGCCAGGCGCTCGACGACTTCGGCCATCAGCGGACGCTTGCCACGATCACGATCCCCGCCACAGCCGAACAGGCACAGCAGACGACCGGTGACATGCGGGCGCAGCGCACTCAGTACTTTTTCCAGGGCGTCCGGGGTGTGGGCGTAATCGACCACCACCAGCGGTGCCTGCTGGCCACCCAGGCGCTGCATGCGCCCCACCGGCCCTTGCAGACGTGGCAGGGCCTTGAGAATCTCGTCCAGCGGGTAGTCCATGGCCACCAGCGCACCGACCACCGCCAGCAGGTTGCTGAGGTTGAAGCGCCCCAACAGCGAGCTGCGCAGGCTGCCTTCGCCCCGTGGCGTGACCAATGTGGCGCGCACGCCCTGATCATCGAAATGAATGTCACGGCAGAACAGGTAGGCGCTTTCGTTTTCCAGGCTGTAACCGATCAGTCGCGACTCGCGCTCGTCCTCGGCCAGTTTGCGGCCTGTGGCGTCGTCCAGATTGATCACCCGGGCGCGCAGGCTCGGCCATGCGAACAGGGCCGACTTGGCCGCCTGATAGGCTTCCATCGAGCCGTGATAGTCCAGGTGATCGCGCGACAGGTTGGTGAACACTGCCACGTCGAAGTCCAGCGCGGCGACACGGCCCTGATGCAGACCGTGGGACGATACTTCCATGGCGATCGCCCGGGCACCGTTCTTCTTCAGCCCGGCCAGGGTCGCCTGCACGCCGATAGGATCGGGCGTGGTGTGCAACCCCTGAGCCAGAGCACCATAAAATCCGTTGCCGAGGGTGCCGACGATGCCGCAGGGCTCGCCGAGCAGATCCAGCGCCTGGGCCAGCAACTGGCTGACACTGGTCTTGCCGTTGGTGCCAGTGATACCGACCATGTGCAGGCCACGGCTCGGCTCGCCATAGAAGCGCCCGGCAATCGCCGACAACTGCCCTGCCAGCCCCTTGATAGCGACCAGTTCGGCGCTCTCCGCGGTCATTGGCAGCGAACCATCGATTTCGTAGGCAACCGCAGCGGCACCACGGGAAATCGCGTCGGCAATGTGCACGCGACCATCCTGACGAGTGCCGGGAACGGCCAGGAACAAATCGCCCGGGCGCACCTGACGGCTGTCCAGCGTCAGTTCACGAATCAGTACGCCGCTGCTTGCCTGAGGCAACAACTGGTTCAATGGCATGGGCATCAGCCGCGCCCTCCATTGTTGGTCGCCGTCGGCGCTTCGGCTTTCGCCGCTGCAGTCTCGGGCAGATTGTCCGGGGTGATGTTCATCAGGCGCAGGCCACCGGCCATGACGCGGCTGAATACCGGCGCCGATACCAGGCCGCCGTAGTAGCCGCTCTTGCTCGGCTCGTCGATGACCACGGCGATGGCGATACGCGGGTTGCTGGCCGGAGCGAAGCCGGCGAACAGCGAACGGTAGGCATTGGCCTGATAGCCCTTGGTACCGGAAGCGGTCTTGCGCGCGGTACCACTCTTGCCAGCCACGTGGTAACCCGGCACCTGGGCACGGAATACACCACCTGGTGCCTCGATCACTTGTTGCAGCATGCCCTGCATGGTGTGGGCGACGTCTTCCGGGATCACTTGCACGCTGTCGCGCACACGATCGGTACGGGTCAGCGACATCGGCACACTGCGCCCGCTGTTGCCCAGTACGGCGTAGGCATGGGCCAGTTGCACCGCGGTAACCGAGAGGCCATAGCCATAGGACAGCGTCGCGGTCTCGGCCTTGCGCCACTCGCGGTGGTTGGGCAGGTTACCGACGCGCTCCCCCGGGAAGCTCAGGCCGGTGTCCTGGCCGAGGCCGACCTGCTGCATGACGTCATAAATGGCAGCGCCGCCGATATCGAAGGCGACCTTGCTCATGCCGACGTTACTGGACTTGATGAGAATGCCCGTCAGGTCGAGCACGCCTTCCGGCGCACGGGAGACGTCCTTGATGGTGTAACGACCGATCTGCAGCGTACCGCCCTGCACATCGACCTTGTCGGTAGGCTTCCAGCGCCCGGTCTCCAGAGCAGCACTCATGGAGAACGGCTTCATGGTGGAGCCTGGCTCGAACACATCGATCATTGCCCGGTTGCGCATGGCAGCCGGCTGAAGATTGCGGCGGTTGTTCGGGTTGTAGGTCGGCTGGTTGACCATGGCGAGGATTTCGCCGGTCTTCACGTCGACCATCACCAGGCTGCCGGCCTTGGCACCGAATTCGACCAGCGCGTTGCGCAGTTCGCGGTGAGCCAGATATTGCAGACGCAGATCGATGGAAAGCGCCAGGGCCTTGCCGGCCTTGGCGTTCTGAGTCACCTGCACGTCGCGAATCAGGCGACCACGCCTGTCCTTGAGCACCTGCCGCTTGCCGGGCACGCCAGCCAGCCAGTCCTCGAACGCCAGCTCGACGCCTTCGCGACCGCGGTCATCGATGTCGGTGAAGCCGACCATGTGGGCGGTCACTTCCCCGGCCGGGTAGAAGCGGCGGAACTCTTCGATCGGGTAAACGCCCGGCACCTTGAGGTCGAGCACACGCTGCCCCTGCTCCGGGGTCAGACCACGGACCAGGTACATGAACTCGCGTTCGGCGTTGGCCTGCAGACGCGTGGCGAAAGCATTCGGCTCCTGGCCGAGCGCAGCCGCGAGCACCGGCCACTGAGCCTTGCCGGCCTGCAGTTCCTTGCCATTGGCCCACAGCGTGGTGACCGGTGTACTGACAGCCAGTGGCTCGCCATTGCGGTCGGTGATCAGCCCGCGGTGCGCGGGAATCGGAATGTGCCGAACACTGCGCGCATCGCCATGGGCCTTGAGGAAGTCGTGGTCGAATACGTGCAGTTCGAAGATACGCGCAGCGATCGCTGCGACCATCACTGCCATCAGCAGCATGACCAGGCGGAAGCGCCACGGGTAGAGAGCCCCCTCGAGCTTCATCATGGCGCCACCATGCGTACTTCGGCAGCGTCGGGGATGCGCATCTTCAGCTGTTCGCTGGCCAGGGTCTCGATACGGTTGTGAGCGGTCCAGGTGCTTTGCTCGAGAATCAGCCGCCCCCACTCGGCCTGCGCCTTGTCGCGCACACTGAGTTCGGCGTACAGGCCATTGAGCAACTGACGGTTCCAGTGCGCGCTGTAGGACACCGCCAGCGCGGAACCGAGCACGGCAACGAAGAGCACCAGCATCAGCAGGCTGCCCTTGGGGAAACGCTTGGCGAGCACGCCGCTCATCGCAGCTTCTCCGCAACGCGCATCACGGCGCTGCGCGAGCGAGGGTTGGCCTTGAGCTCGGCCTCGGAAGCGAACTGCGGCTTGCCGATCAGCTTCAGGCGCGGCTCGAAGGCCTTGGGGATGATCGGCAGGTCGCGGGGCAACTTGTCCATCTCGCCCTTGGCGTGCTTGCGCATGAACAGTTTGACGATGCGGTCTTCCAGAGAGTGGAAGCTGATCACCACCAGACGACCACCGACCTCCAGGCTTTCCAGCGCAGCGTCGAGGCCACGCTCCAGGTCACCCAGCTCGTTATTGACGTGAATGCGCAGGCCCTGAAAAGCCCGGGTAGCCGGATTCTTGCCCTTTTCCCAGGCGGGGTTGGCGACAGTCAGTACCTGAGCCAGATCGCCGGTGCGCTCGAAGGGCTGCTCGGCACGACGCTCCACCACGGCACGAGCCATGCGCTTGGCGAAACGCTCTTCGCCATACTCTTTGAAGACCCGCGCGATTTCGTCGGCATCTGCAGTGGCAATGAACTGCGCAGCACTGACGCCGCGCGTCGGGTCCATGCGCATGTCCAGCGGGCCGTCATTGAGGAAACTGAAGCCGCGCTCGGCGTCGTCCAACTGCGGGGACGACACCCCCAGATCCAGCAGCACGCCACTGACGCGGCCACCGAGGTCGCGGACAGCGAGCTCGTCGGCAAGTTCCGCAAAGCTGCGCTGCACAACGACAAAGCGGCCGTCTTCGGCCGCCAGCGTATTTCCAGTCGCGATTGCGAGGGGATCCTTGTCGAATCCCAGCAAGCGACCGCCTGGTCCGATCCGATCAAGAATCAGCCGGCTGTGCCCCCCCCGCCCGAAGGTACCGTCCACATAGCAGCCATCCGCGCGCAACGAGAGGCCGTCTACGGCCTCCTCGAGCAACACGGTAATATGGCGGAAGGTACTGGTCATGATCACAGAATCAGGTCACGTAAGTCATCGGAAAGAGCACCCGGTTGCTTGATGGCGGCCAGATCGGCGTCTGCCACGGCATTCCAGGAATCCTCATCCCACAGTTGAAATTTATTTAGCTGCCCCACCAACATCGCGCGCTTATCCAGCTTGGCGTACTCGCGCAAACGCGGCGGAACCAGAAAACGACCACTACCGTCCAGCTCGAGGTCGACGGCATTACCAATCAGCAAACGCTGCAGGCGGCGGTTTTCCTCACGGAAGGACGCCAGCTCACGCAGCTTGTTCTCGATGATTTCCCACTCCGGCAGCGGGTAGACACACAGGCAGGGATCGATGGCATCAATGGTAACGATGAGCTGGCCAGCCGAACGCGACACGAGCTCGTCCCGATACCGGCTAGGCATCGCGAGTCGCCCTTTGGCGTCGAGACTTATGGCGTTAGCTCCGCGAAACACTGCTGCGTTTCCCCTTAATTAGCCATCTGCATCCAAAAAAACCCACTTCATGCCACTTTTCACCACCGGGGCACACTATAGGAACGCGCATACCCCACCGTCAAGGCGCGCCAGAACGGAAAAGTCCTTATAGAACGGAGATTTAGCGGTTAAAGGAGGGAGTGGGACTGAGCTCTCGGAGCGAGAGTCGGGGTAAAAACAAAGACATACAGACGCCTACCCCACAAACTTAAAGTAGTTTGTTAAGAGTAAGATCTTTTCGGTATTAGAAACGAGAGGATGGAGCGTAAAGCGAAAGGAGGTGGAGAGTCGATCTATAAGCCGGGTTCTGTCGAGGACAGTCATTCCTCTACGACGGACATCACTGTACGTCTTTAGCAACCTACCCGGTTCCAGCGCGGGCCACGCCAATGGAACCCTATTTGGTCTTGCTCCGAGTGGGGTTTGCCTAGCCACGGACTGTTACCAGCCGTGCGGTGCGCTCTTACCGCACCTTTTCACCCTTACCGGCGCCGAAGCGCTTAGGCGGTTATTTTCTGTGGCACTTTCCGTAGGCTCACGCCCCCCAGGCATTACCTGGCACTCCGCCCTATGGAGCCCGGACTTTCCTCCCCCACACTTCGCGAACGAAGCACGGCAGCGACTGTCCGATCGACTCTCCGCCGACTAGGGTAACCGCAGGGATACGCTGAGAACAAGTTCAAACGTCCTGCTGACGCTCTAACGCGGCCTGATAAAGCAGGTTCTTGCGCACCCCGGTGATCTGCGCGGCCAGTGCCGCCGCACGCTTGAGCGGCAACTCGGCGAGCAGCAGATCGAGCACGCGCAGCGCTTCGACACTGACCGCGGCCTCCTCTTCGGGCGCCTGCCAGCCCGCCACCAGCACCACGCACTCGCCACGCTGCTGATTGGCATCTGCCGCCACCCATTCGCACAACTGATCGAGTGGCAACCCCTGCAGGGTTTCGAAGGTCTTGGTCAGCTCACGCGCCAACAGCGCCTGGCGCTCGCCACCGAACACGTCGCGCATGTCCTGCAGGCATTCGAGAATGCGGTGCGGCGCTTCATAGAAGATCAGCGTGCGCGGCTCTTCGCGCACCAGCTCCAGACGGGTACGCCGCCCCACGCTCTTGGCGGGCAGAAAACCTTCGAAGACGAAACGATCGGAAGGCAACCCGGCAGCGGACAAGGCGGCGATCAACGCGCAAGCGCCCGGCACCGGCACCACGCGAATACCCGCAGCACGCGCCTGCCGCACCAGGTGATAACCGGGATCGGAGATCAGTGGCGTGCCGGCATCGGAAATCAATGCGACATCCTCGCCCGCCCGCAGACGCTCGAGAAAGCGGCTGCCCTCGTCACGCTCGTTGTGCTCGTGGCAGGCAGCCAGCTGCGTGCCGATACCGAAGTGCTGCATCAGGCGCGCGGAATGCCGGGTATCCTCGGCGGCGATCAGCGCAACACCGTTCAGCACCTTGAGCGCCCGCGTGCTGAGGTCATCGAGATTGCCGATAGGCGTCGCCACCACGAACAAGGTGCCCGTGGTGGAACGGGGAGCTTCA
The DNA here is from genome assembly GCF_030209025.1 of Pseudomonas sp. MEJ086. NCBI lineage: Bacteria > Pseudomonadati > Pseudomonadota > Gammaproteobacteria > Pseudomonadales > Pseudomonadaceae > Pseudomonas > Pseudomonas sp. MEJ086. Next base: position 133,832 of record NZ_JARVSV010000035.1, on the reverse strand, counting down.
CTAGCAGTCACGGCGGCGCCTCATCTAATCGGAAAGCGCGCATTGTAACGCGTGCGACAAACGAGGGGTTCGCGACAGGCGATACCGCTGTCTGCGCACCCGTTAACACCTTCGAGATCGCGCCGGCGGCGTGCCTTGGGTACAATTGCGCGTTCATTTGCTCAAGAACCGGAATCGCTTACATGATCGCCTGCCTGCGTCCGCTCTCTGCACTCTGCCTTGCCGGCTTGCTCGTTGCCTGCAGCAGCTCGCCCACCTCCAACCTCGGCGAACTGCCTCGCACACCTCAAGCCAGCCTCGAGCAGATGCTCCAGCAGGCCGGTACCAGCCAGAGCGAAGAGGCGCAATTGCTGCGCCTCACCGCCGCCGACCTGGCCTACAAGCAAGGCAACGCCGAGCGCGCCAGCGGTATTCTCGCCCAGGTCGACCTGCAGACCCTGAAGCCGGCCCAGCAGATCTTCGCCAGCACGCTCGCTGCCGAACTGGCCCTGACCCGCAACGATGCCAAGGCGGCGCTCAGTGCCCTCGCCCATCCCAGCCTCGAGCGCCTCGGTGAACTGCCGGTCGAGCAGCAGACACGCACGCAGTTGACCCGCGCCAACGCACTCGAGAAGGACGGCCAGATTCTTGCTGCAGCTCGCGAGCGCGTATTCATCGCGCCGCTGCTCAGCGGCGACGAGGCACAGCGCAACCAGGATCGAATCTGGAGCCTGGTCTCCAGCCTGCCGGCCGAGCCGGCGCCCAGCGCTGACGATGCCGATCTGGCGGGCTGGCTGTCGTTGGCGCAGGTGGCCAAGACAGTCGGCACCCTGCAACAACAGCAAGGCGCCATCGATAACTGGCTGGCTCAACACCCCAACCACCCCGCCGCCCAGCAACTGCCGAAGGCCCTGGCCGACCTGCAGGCGCTGTCCAGCCAGCCGCTGGAGAAGATCGCCCTGCTGCTGCCTCAGGAAGGCCAACTGGCATCCGTGGCCCGCGCCCTGCGTGACGGCTTCCTCGCCGCCCATTACCAGGCCCAGCAAAGCGGCGAGAAGCAGCCGCAAATCCAGCTGTACGACAGCGCCCGTTTGACCTCCCTGGATGATTTCTACCGCCAGGCGCAGGCCGATGGCGTGCAACTGGTGGTCGGCCCGCTCGAGAAGAACCTGGTGACCCAACTGGGCAATCGCGAGCAACTGCCGATCACCACCCTGGCCCTCAACTACAGCGAAGCCAGCGCGGAAAGCCCGGATCAACTGTTCCAGTTCGGCCTGGCAGCCGAAGACGAAGCCCGTGAAGTCGCCCGCCGCGCCTGGGCCGATGGCAAGCGCAGCGCCGTGGCACTGGTCCCCAAAGGTGACTGGGGCGACCGCGTCCTGGCCGCGTTCCAGCAGAGCTGGCAGGCCGCTGGCGGCACCTTTCTCGGCGCCGAACACATCGACCAGCCGGTGGACATGGCCCGGCAGATCGCCAACCTGTTCCAGCTCAGCGGCAGCGGCTCGACTTCCGGCGCCGCGCCCAGCCGCCGCCAGGATGTCGACTTCATCTTCCTTGCCGCCACCCCGCAACAGGCTCAGCAGATCAAACCGACCCTGGCCTACCAGTACGCTGGCGAAGTACCGGTCTATGCCACTTCGCACCTGTTCAACGGCAGCATGAACGCCGCCCAGTACCGCGACCTCGACGGCATTCGCTTCTGCGAAACACCCTGGCTGTTGGACGCCAACGACCCACTGCGCCAGCAGGTCAATAATCAGTGGCCGCAGGCTGGTGGCAGCATGGGCCGCTTGTACGCCATGGGCGTCGACGCCTTCCGCCTGGCGCCGCGCCTGGGCCAGCTCAAGGCTCTGCCGGACAGCCGTGTCGATGGCCTCTCCGGCAGCCTGAGCCTCAACCCGGCGCAGCGGGTCGAGCGCCAACTGCCCTGGGCGGAAATCCGTGGCGGGCAAATCCAGCGCCTGCCCGACACACCGCTTTGAGCGACGACCCACGACATGCCAGCGGGCGGGCGGCTGAAGCCCTCGCCCGCGAGCATCTCGAAACTCACGGCTTGCAGCCCATTGCCCAGAACTGGCGGGGGCAGCGTGGCGAACTCGATCTGGTCATGCTCGACGGCGATACAGTAGTATTCGCCGAAGTGCGCTACCGCAAGCACAGCGCCTGGGGCGGTGCGATCGAGAGTGTCGACAGGCGCAAGCGCGACAAGCTGATCGCCACGGCCACACAGTTTCTGCAGCAAGAGAAGCGCTGGGCCAAACATCCTTGTCGTTTCGATGTCATAGCCATAGGCCATGGCAAACCCGCACCACTGGAGTGGATCAGGAACGCCTTCGACAGCTGAGCCCCGGCTTGCTGCGACAGCTCCGGTTCACCGCCAATTTTCAACGACAGCGCTGCGCGCCACACGGCTCGGCGTACCGTTACAGTCAAGGTCAAACATCCACATGGATATGCAAGCCCGTATTCGCCAGCTGTTCCAAGCCAGCATCGAAGCCAAGCACCACGCGATGGAGGTGCTGCCGCCCTTCATCGAACACGCCAGCCAGGTGATGGTTCAGGCACTGCTCAGCGAAGGCAAGATTCTCTCCTGCGGCAACGGCGGTTCCGCTGGCGATGCTCAGCACTTCTCTTCGGAACTGCTCAACCGTTTCGAACGCGAGCGCCCGAGCCTGCCTGCCATCGCACTGACCACCGACAGCTCGACGATCACCTCGATCGCCAACGACTACAGCTACAACGAAATCTTCTCCAAGCAGATTCGTGCACTGGGCCAACCTGGCGACGTGCTGCTGGCGATCTCCACCAGCGGCAATTCGGCCAACGTGATCCAGGCCATTCAGGCCGCCCACGATCGGGAAATGACCGTGGTCGCCCTGACCGGCCGCGACGGCGGCGGCATGGCCTCGCTGCTGCTCCCCGAAGATGTGGAAATTCGCGTGCCGTCCAAGGTCACGGCACGCATTCAGGAAGTCCATTTGCTGGCCATCCACTGCTTGTGCGACCTTATCGACAGTCAACTGTTTGGGAGTGAAGAATGACCCGTTCACCACTGATCTTCGCCGCCTTGGCAATCAGCCTGATCCTTGGCGGTTGCGGCAGCCGCAGCATCGGCAACAAGATCGACGACCAGTTCGTCGGCCCCGATGTCGCCAACGCCATCACCCGCGCCCACGCCGACCTGGCCAGCCCCACCTCGCACATCGTGGTGACCAGCTACAACGGCGTGATCCTGATCGCCGGGCAAACTCCGCGCTCTGAACTGAAGAGCACTGCCGAGCAGGCCGCGCGCACCGTGCAAGGCGTGCGCAAGGTACACAACGAACTGCAGGTTCAGCAGCCAAGCTCGCTGCTGGCACGCAGCAACGACTCGCTGCTGACCACCAAGATCAAGACCCAGATGCTCGCCGACAGCGGCGTTCCTGGCAGCCGTATCAAGGTCATCACCGAAAACGGCGTCGTCTACCTGCTGGGCGTGGTCAGCCGCCAGGAGGCCAACGCCGCGAGCAACGTGGTGCAGAGCACGTCGGGCGTGCAGAAGATCATCAAGCTGTTCCAGTACACCGACTGATCAGCACAGCGCCCCAACGAAAACGCCAGCCAGGCATACCCTGACTGGCGTTTTTTATATCTGGCTTTTAGGCATCAACCGGATAACGCAATGTCACGCCCGTGCCATCCATCCGGCTGCCTGGAGACGACCAGCAGGCGATTGCCCACTCCCGCCGTCGATACGATACAGCTCCCCTGCTCATCCCAGAACGCACTGCGCCCCGCTGCAGCCCAGCCTCCCGTCGGGCCACCATGATTGGCCATCAGCACCGCCATCGCGTGATGCTGTGCGTAGCCTTGCAACAGCGCGCTGTCGCGGGGATAACCGCCTTCACCGATAAGAACACTGGCCGCATACACCTGCGCGCCATGCTCAGCAGCTTGTGCGGGATGATCGCCATGGGCGAAATCGGCACACACCGACAAGGCCACCAAGTTGTCCTCAATAAGCAGTAGCGCACCACCTTGGCCTGCGATGAAAAACTGCTCTTCGCCCGCGTGCAAATATTGCTTCGTGTAGATGGCACGTGAGCCGTCAGGATGAAGAATGCAGGCAGCGATCTGCGGCTTGTCATGGCCAGCGACACGCAGCGGCAAACCGACCACGACCGTCATCGCAGCCTCTATGGCCAGGCTGCACAACGGGTCGAGCAAAGGACTGTCAGCGGTCTGCGCCAGCGCAGAGGCAAGAGCTGGCTCGTATCCGCTAAGCGATAGTTCGGGGAAGACAATCAGGGCCGCGCCCAGCTCGCGAGCGCGCCGCATGAAATCCAGATGCAGAGCAAGGTTGGCAGCGAGATCGCCAGCCTGCACCGCGCATTGAGCCGCTACCAGAATAGGTGATGCCATGAGCTTCTCCGCGAAAAGCGCCACATTAACGCAGCGCCTGCAAATGCAAAAACGAGCGGCAATAAAAAAGCCAGTCAGGTCACCCTGACTGGCTTTCTCGTAGCAGCGGCGTTAGCCCGGATCAGACACCCGAAGCCTTGGCAGCAGCCACGTCCTTGATGGACAGTTTGATGCGGCCGCGGTTGTCGACGTCCAGTACCAGCACTTCGACTTCCTGACCTTCCTTGAGGATGTCGGTGACTTTCTCGACACGCGCATCGCTGAGCATGGAGATGTGCACCAGACCGTCCTTGCCCGGCAGGATGTTGACGAAGGCACCGAAGTCGACGATGCGCTCAACCTTGCCGACGTAGATCTTGCCGATCTCGGCTTCCGCGGTGATGCCCAGAACGCGCTGACGCGCGGCCTCTGCAGCGTCCTTGGTTTCGCCGAAGATCTTGATCGAGCCATCGTCTTCGATGTCGATCGAGGCTTTGGTTTCTTCGCAGATCGCGCGGATGGTGGCGCCGCCTTTACCGATGACGTCGCGAATCTTGTCCTGGTCGATCTTCATGGCGATCATGGTTGGCGCGTTGGCCGACAGTTCGCTACGGGATTGAGCAATGACCTGATTCATCTGGCCGAGGATATTCAGGCGCGCTTCCAGGGCCTGGCCCAGAGCGATTTCCATGATCTCTTCGGTGATGCCCTGGATCTTGATGTCCATCTGCAGCGCGGTGACGCCATTGGCGGTACCGGCCACTTTGAAGTCCATGTCGCCGAGGTGATCCTCGTCGCCGAGGATGTCGGTCAGAACGGCGAATTTCTCGCCTTCCTTGACCAGACCCATGGCGATACCGGCGACCGGCGCCTTCATCGGTACACCAGCGTCCATCAACGCCAGGGAAGCACCGCAAACCGAAGCCATGGAGCTGGAACCGTTGGACTCGGTGATTTCCGAGACCACGCGAATGGTGTACGGGAACACGTCGGCAGCTGGCAGCATGGCCTGTACCGAACGACGAGCCAGACGGCCGTGGCCGATTTCACGACGACCAGTGGCGCCCATGCGGCCACACTCGCCCACCGAGTACGGCGGGAAGTTGTAGTGCAGCATGAAGGGGTCTTTACGCTCGCCTTCGAGGGTGTCCAGCAGCTGTGCGTCACGGGCGGTACCGAGGGTGGCAACGACCAGCGCCTGGGTTTCGCCGCGGGTGAACAGCGCCGAACCATGGGTCTTGTCCAGCACACCGACTTCGATGTTCAGGCCACGCACGGTACGGGTGTCACGACCATCGATACGTGGCTTGCCGTTGACGATGTTCTCGCGCACGGTGCGGTATTCGATTTCGCCGAAGGCTTCTTTCACTTCACCGGCAGAAGGCTGGCCTTCTTCACCGGAGAACTTGGCGACCACCTGATCTTTCAGCTCGCCCAGACGCGCATAACGGTCTTGCTTGATGGTGATGGTGTAAGCCTGGGAAATCGCGTCACCGAAGTCGCTACGGATAGCCGACAGCAGGGAGGTGTTTTCCGCTTTCGGCTGCCAGTCCCAAGTCGGTTTGGCGGCTTCGGCAGCCAGCTCGGTAACGGCCTGGATAACCACCTGGAATTCGTCATGGGCGAACAGCACGGCACCCAGCATCTGGTCTTCGGTCAGCTCTTTGGCTTCCGATTCGACCATCAGTACCGCGTCTTTGGTGCCGGCCACGACCATGTCCAGGCTGGAGGCCTTGAGCTGCTCGTAGTTCGGGTTCAGCAGGTAACCGGTATCCGGGTGGAAAGCGACGCGCGCAGCGCCAATCGGACCATTGAACGGAATACCGGAGATTGCCAGGGCAGCCGACGTACCGATCATCGCAGCGATGTCCGGATCGGTTTTCTTGCTGGTGGAAATCACGGTGCAGATGACCTGCACTTCGTTCTGGAAGCCTTCCGGGAACAGCGGACGGATCGGGCGATCGATCAGACGCGAGGTCAGGGTTTCTTTCTCGCTCGGGCGCGCTTCACGCTTGAAGAAGCCACCCGGGATCTTGCCGGCAGCGTAGGTTTTTTCCTGGTAGTGCACGGACAGGGGGAAAAAGCCTTTGCTCGGGTCGGCAGATTTGGCGCCGGTTACGGCGACCAGTACGGCGACGTCGTCGTCAACGGTGACCAGCACTGCGCCGGAGGCTTGACGGGCGATACGGCCAGTCTCGAGGGTAACGGTCGACTGACCGAATTGGAATTTCTTGATTACCGGGTTCACGGTGTTTTCCTTCTCTCTGTTGCCTTTGGGGAAACGGTTTCTTGCGAATTCGTGGGCAGTCGCTTCGGGAATCGGCCCGGCGCTGTCCAAAATGGCTGAAGCCATAAAACGGGTGAAGCATAAACGCAAAAGCTGGAAGCGGGGCGAGCCCACTTCCAGCTTTTGCGGTCAACGGCGCATAAGCATTGCTTAGCGACGCAGACCCAGGCGACCGATCAGGGCGCTGTAACGGCTGGTGTCTTTACCCTTCAGGTAATCCAGCAGCTTACGACGCTGGTTGACCATACGGATCAGGCCACGACGCGAGTGGTGGTCTTTGCCGTTGGCCTTGAAGTGGCCTTGCAGCTTGTTGATGTTAGCGGACAGCAGAGCAACCTGAACTTCCGGGCTACCGGTGTCGCCTTCGGCTTGCTTGTAGTCGTTAACGATCTGAGCTTTTTCTTCAACGCTGAGTGCCATGTGGGCATCCTCTCATCTGGAGATTGTCGTGAACGACAGTCTCAATAGGCCGGGAATCGCTTCCCGTGTTTTTAAAGGAGCAATGACCGTGCCTATTGACAGCCACCCTCGATACGAGCCGTTTGAGCGACTCGCCACGGTCATGCAGACCGAATCAGACGACGCGGCGCAATGCGCCCGTCTTCGCTCACTTCACCGATACCGATGAAGCGACCGTTGTGATCTTGTACCCGCACCATGCCGAACTTCGGCGCGTCCGACGCACGGACGGGCTGCCCTTGCAGCCAATAGAACGAGCTGTGCTCCGAGAAGCTCAGCAGCGGCCAATGTTCGAGGCCACTGTCCACCGGTTGCAGGAAGCGATCGACCGCTTCGTTGCCACCTTCGGCATGCACACGCTCGAGCTCTTCGAGGCTGACCGTCTGCACCAGACCGAACGGACCGGCCTTGACGCGACGCAGCTCCGCGACGTGAGCTCCACACCCCAGCAACTGACCGATGTCCTCGACCAGGGTACGGATATAGGTCCCTTTGCTGCAGTCGACCGCCAGGCTCGCCTTGTCGGCGGCACAGTCGAGCAACTCCAGGCGCGCAATAGTAACAGAACGCGCCTCGCGCTCCACTACTTCTCCTGCCCGCGCCAGCTTGTAAAGCGGCTGGCCGTCGCGCTTGAGTGCCGAGTACATCGGCGGGACCTGGCTGATGTCGCCACGAAAACGCGGTAACAGCGCCTCGATATCGGCCGCCGCGACATTCACGTCACGACGCTCGAGCACCTCACCCTCGGCATCGGCCGTGGTGGTGGTGACGCCAAGCTGCATGACCGTCTCGTAACCCTTGTCGGCATCGAGCAGGTACTGGGAGAACTTGGTCGCCTCGCCGAAGCACAGCGGCAGCACACCAGTCGCCAATGGATCGAGGCTGCCGGTATGCCCGGCCTTCTCGGCATTGAGCAGCCAGCGCACCTTCTGCAGTGCAGCGTTGGAGCTGAAGCCCTTGGGCTTGTCGAGCAGGATGATGCCGTCGACCTTGCGACGAATACGTTTTACCTGAGCCACGCAGTTACTCCTTGGCGTCGGTATCGGTGTCGCCGTGCTTGCTGTCCTCGGTCACCGCACGCTCGATGAGCGCCGACAGCTGAGCACCGCGAATCACGCTCTCATCGTAGTGAAAGCGCAGGTTCGGCACGCTACGCAGCTTCATCGCCTTGCCCAACTGCATGCGCAGGAAACCACTGGCGTCGTTGAGCACCTTGAGGCTCTGCACGATAGGGTCGACACCTTCTTGCGGCTCGGCGCCCATGATGGTGACGAACACCTTGGCATGGCTGGCGTCGCGGCTGACGTCGACCGCCGTGACGGTTACCAGGCCACCCAGGCGCGGGTCTTTGACTTCGGTGCGAATCAGCTGCGCCAACTCGCGTTGAATCTGGTCGCCGATGCGCTGGGCACGGCTATAGTCTTTTGCCATCTTTGCTACCTTCCACTCGCCTCGACGCCTGAAAAAGCATCGGACTCAAAAGCGGCAAACGCCCGGCCGCGCGAATGCGGGGCCGGGCGTTGCGTGTTGCGACTCGCGATTACAGGCTGCGAGCCACCTGGACTTTCTCGAACACTTCGATCTTGTCGCCGACCTTGACGTCGTTATAGCTCTTCACAGCGATACCGCACTCCATGCCGTTACGCACTTCGGCCATATCGTCCTTGAAGCGACGCAGGGATTCCAGCTCGCCTTCGAAGATCACCACGTCGTCGCGCAATACGCGGATCGGACGATTACGGTAAACGGTACCTTCGACCACCATACAACCGGCGACCGCACCGAACTTCGGCGAACGGAACACGTCACGGACTTCGGCGATACCGAGGATGTTCTCGCGAACGTCACTGCCGAGCATACCGGTGAGCGCCTTCTTGACGTCCTCGATGATGTCGTAGATGACGTTGTAGTAACGCATGTCCAGACCTTCCTGCTCGACGATCTTCCGAGCGCCCGCATCGGCACGCACGTTGAAACCGAACAGTACGGCGTTGGAAGCCAGTGCCAGGTTGGCGTCGGACTCGGTGATACCACCCACCCCGCCACCGACGACACGCACTTGCACTTCGTCGTTACCCAGACCGCCGAGCGAACCCTGCAGCGCTTCCAGCGAGCCACGGACGTCGGACTTGAGGACGATATTGAGCGTCTTCTTCTCCTCCTGACCCATGTTCTCGAAGATGTTCTCCAGCTTGCCAGCATGGGCACGCGCCAGCTTCACTTCGCGGAACTTGCCCTGACGGAACAGCGCAACTTCACGCGCTTTCTTCTCGTCAGCGACGACAGTCATGTCGTCACCGGCTTCCGGTGTACCGTCGAGACCGAGGATCTCGACTGGAATCGCCGGACCAGCTTCCTTGATCGGCTTGCCGTTCTCGTCGAGCATGGCGCGGATGCGACCATAGTTCGAACCGACCAGCACCATGTCGCCCTGACGCAGCGTGCCGTCCTGGACGAGTACGGTAGCGACCGGACCACGGCCCTTGTCCAGACGGGACTCGACCACCACACCGCGGCCTGGGGCCGACGGGGTTGCCTTGAGTTCCAGAACTTCGGCCTGCAGCAGAACAGCCTCGAGCAACTCGTCAACACCGGTACCGACCTTGGCCGAAACAGGTACGAACGGCGTGTCACCGCCCCACTCTTCCGACGTCACCCCATGCACCGACAGTTCGCTACGGATGCGATCGAGATCGGCGCCCGGCTTGTCGATCTTGTTCACGGCGACAACCAGCGGTACACCGGCAGCCACGGCGTGCTGGACGGCTTCGATGGTCTGCGGCATCACGCCGTCGTCCGCCGCAACCACCAGGATCACGATATCGGTAGCCTTGGCACCACGGGCACGCATCGCGGTAAACGCGGCGTGACCCGGGGTATCGAGGAAGGTAACCATGCCGCGCTCGGTTTCCACGTGGTAGGCGCCGATGTGCTGGGTGATACCACCCGCTTCACCGGAAGCAACCTTGGCGCGACGGATGTAGTCGAGCAGCGAGGTCTTACCATGGTCGACGTGACCCATGACGGTCACCACTGGAGCGCGAGAGAACGTTTCACCCTCGAACTTCAGGGACTCGGCCAGGGAGTCTTCCAACGCGGTATCGCTGACCAGGGTCACTTTGTGGCCCAGTTCTTCAGCAACCAGCTGGGCAGTTTCCTGATCCAGAACCTGGTTGATGGTCGCCGGCGTACCCAGCTTGAACATGAACTTGATGATTTCAGCAGCCTTGACCGACATCTGCTGAGCGAGATCGCCCACGGTGATGGTCTCGCCGATCTTCACTTCGCGCACGATAGGGCCGGTTGGGCTCTGGAAACCGTGGGCGTTGCGCTTCTTCAGCTTGGCCTTGCCACGGCCACCACGACGGAAGCCATCGCTTTCTTCGTCGGTGGTACGCGGAGCGACACGTGGAGCAGGCGCCTTTTCCTTGACGGTCGGGCGATGCTGGGTGGTCTTGCGATCACCGCCACGGCGATCAGCGTCGTCGTTACGGGCTTTGTCAGGGCGACGCGGCTCGTCCTTCTTGCGCTCATCGGCAGCAGGGGCTGCGACAGGGGCAATGGTCGGCGTCGGCGCAACGGCTTCAACCACAGGCGCCTGCTCGGCGGCTGGCGAAGACGTCTGGCGCTTGGCCTCTTCTTCTGCCTTGCGCTTGGCTTCTTCCTCGGCCTTCAGGCGAACGGCTTCCGCCGCGGCGCGCTGCTCGTCGAGCGCACGCTGCTTCTCGGCTTCGATCTCTTCGTTGCTGCGCTCGACGAAGGTCTTCTTCTTGCGCACTTCAACACTGATGGTCTTGCTGCCAGCGACCCGCAGGGTGCTGGTGGTTTTGCGCTGCAAGGTAATCTTGCGCGGCGCGTCGGCTTTCTTCTCGCCGTGGCTGCTCTTCAGATGAGCAAGCAGGGCCTGCTTCTCGTTATCGGTGACAACTTGCTCGGCACTGCTGTGCGGCAAACCCGCCTCTCGCATCTGCTGCAGCAGGCGCTCTACCGGTGTGTCGACCACTTGGGCCAGTTCTTTCACCGTGACTTGCGTCATGCACTTCTCTCCTCAGGCCGTAAAACTTACTCGAACCAGTGGGCTCGGGCGGCCATGATCAGCTTGCCGGCACGCTCTTCGTCGATGCCGTCGATGTCGAGCAGGTCGTCAATAGACTGCTCGGCCAGGTCTTCGCGGGTAACCACACCGCGCACTGCCAGTTCCTGCGCCAGGCCTTTGTCCATACCCTCGACTTCGAGGAGGTCTTCGGCCGGCTGGGCGTCTGCCAGCTTTTCTTCTGTGGCGATGGCTTTGGTCAGCAAACGATCCTTCGCTCGCGAGCGCAGTTCGTTGACGATTTCTTCGTCGAAACCATCGATGCTGAGCATCTCTTCCATCGGCACGTAAGCGATTTCTTCCAGGCTGGTGAAGCCTTCTTCGACCAGCACCTGGGCCAGCTCTTCGTCGACTTCCAACTCGTCGATGAAGCTCTGCAGGATGTCGCCGGTCTCGGCCTGCTGCTTGGCCTGAATGTCCGCTTCGGTCATCACGTTCAGCGTCCAGCCGGTCAGTTGGCTGGCCAGGCGTACGTTCTGACCACCACGGCCAATCGCTTGCGCCAGGTTGTCTTCGCCAACGGCGATGTCCATGGCGTGAGCGTCTTCGTCAACGATGATCGCCGCGACTTCGGCCGGCGACATGGCGTTGATGACGAACTGCGCAGGGTTGTCGTCCCACAGCACGATGTCCACGCGCTCACCGACCAACTCGCCGGAAACCGCTTGCACACGCGAACCGCGCATACCGATGCAGGCACCCTGCGGGTCGATACGCTTGTCCTTGGAACGCACCGCGATCTTGGCTCGCGAGCCCGGATCACGAGAAGCAGCCTTGACCTCGATGAGGCCTTCGGCGATTTCCGGCACTTCGATGCGGAACAGCTCGATCAGCATTTCCGGCGCGGTACGCGACAGAATCAGCTGAGGGCCGCGGTTCTCGGTGCGGATTTCCTTGAGCAGGGCACGCAAGCGCACGCCGACTCGGAAAGTTTCACGCGGGATGATGTCTTCGCGAGCCAGCAACGCTTCAGCGTTGGCACCCAGATCGACGATGACATTGTCACGGGTGACCTTTTTCACGGTGCCGGCGATGATCTCGCCAAGACGCTCGCGATAGGCTTCGACGACCTGGGCACGCTCGGCCTCGCGCACTTTCTGCACGATGACCTGCTTGGCGGTCTGCGCAGCGATGCGCCCGAACTCGATGGACTCGATCTTTTCTTCGAGTACATCACCGACCTTGGCATTCGCCTCGACAGCACGCGGCATGTCGGTGGTCACCTGATGCGCGGGATCGTCGAAGTGTTCTTCCTCGACAACGGTCCAGCAACGGAAGGTCTCATAGCTGCCACTCTGGCGATTGATCGCCACGCGCAGTTCGACTTCATCTTCAAAACGTTTCTTGGTCGCTGTGGCCAGCGCCAACTCGAGCGCCTCGAAAATCACAGCGGCCGGTACGCCCTTTTCATTGGATACCGACTCAACAACCAGCAGTACTTCTTTGCTCATCGTACGCCTCGCCTTTCGCAATCCATTGGGATCCACGCATTCCGCGAATCCCGCGGGATCCGTGTCTCAATCAAACCGGGGGATAATGTTGGCCTTGTCGATCAGATCGATCGGCAAAAGGAACTCGTGGTCATCCACCTGCACCACCACGTCTTCCTCCTCCACACCGCGGAGCAGACCCTGAAAGTTGCGGCGCCCTTCGAACGGCGAGCGCAACTTGATTTTTACCTGCTCGCCGGCGTGACTGGCGAACTGCGCCAACGTGAACAGCGGTCGATCCATGCCTGGCGACGAGACCTCGAGGGTGTACTCCGCCGCAATGGGATCCTCGACATCGAGAACACCGCTGATCTGCCGACTGACTTTCTCGCAATCGTCGATGAGAACGCCATTGGCATGATCGATGTAGATACGCAGCAGCGAATGCCGCCCCTGAGACAGGAACTCGATACCCCAGCACTCGTAGCCAAGCGCTTCGACTACCGGGGCCACCAAGGCCTGCAACTGTTCTAGCTTGCTCGACACCCGAACCCCTCGCGCATGCTGTGCAAATGAAAAATGGGCGAAACGCCCATCCATAAAACCGTCCGTGCGACGGCAAATCTGTCAACCAGCTAGCAAAAAGCCCCTTGAAAGGGGCTCCGCTACAACTGGATGCGGGTGCTGGAGTTAACCAGCGACTTTCGGGCGACGAGCCCGACGAGCTACCGGACTGCTCCATCCCGCTTCAAAACTGGGAGCGGATTATACGGCTGAACCGCCCCGCGGGTCAACCAACCCCCAGAAACAGAAAAGCCCGCATGCTGCGGGCTCTTCTGTTCAATTGGTACCGAGAAGGGGACTCGAACCCCTACAGCCTATGGCCACTACCACCTCAAGGTAGCGTGTCTACCAATTCCACCACCTCGGCAAATTAACGCTTACTGCTCTTCAGGGGTTTGAGGTACGTCTTGCTGCCCCGAAGCTGGCGCTTGTTGTTGCTCAAGCACCGGTACATCTTCTGCTGCAGGCTTGCTTTCCTGCGGCACTTCCATCACTGCCGGATCAGGCAGACCAGCCTGGCCAAGCGTATCAGACTTTTGATTAGCAAAGTAAGCTAAACCCAAGCTGGTAATGAAAAAAGCGGTGGCGAGTATAGCAGTAACTCGACTCAGAAAGGTAGTAGTTCCTTGACTACCGAAAACGGTATTCGAAGCACCAGCACCAAACGAAGCACCTGCATCGGCACCTTTACCCTGCTGCAGCAGAACCAGCACAACCACACCGATCGCGCCCAGCAGATGAAGAACCACAACGACTGTTTCCAGCATATTCTTAGTTTCCTGCAGCGCGACAGATCGCACCGAACTCATCCGCATTCAGAGAGGCTCCACCCACAAGCCCCCCATCGATATCTGGCATGCCGAAAAGCTCGGCTGCATTGGCGGCCTTGACACTGCCGCCATAAAGAATTCTCAAAGCACCCGCCACATCCGCATCTTTGCCAGCGACCCGAGCACGAATCGCCGCATGCACGTCCTGCGCCTGCTCGGGCGACGCCGTCAGCCCGGTACCAATAGCCCAGACCGGCTCGTACGCCACCACGGCACTCGAAAGCACCGCGACACCCAGCGCATCCATCACGCTGTCGAGCTGACGCCCTACGACCGCAAGCGTCTCACCCGCTTCGCGCTGCTCGAGGGTTTCCCCCACACACAGAACCGGAACGAGCCCGGCAACCTGGGCCGCCGCGAACTTGCGCACCACCTGCTCCTCGCTATCACCCAGAATCAGGCGACGCTCGGAATGGCCGATCAGCACGAGCTTGCAACCGGCATCGCGCAATTGCTCGCTCGACACCTCTCCGGTCAACGCACCCTGCCCCGCCTCGACTGCACAGTCTTGCGCGCCAATCGACACGGCAACACCAGCCAATCCCTCGACAACCTGACCGAGATGAACACTGACAGGGAACACGGCAACATCGACATCGGCAGGCAACACCTGCCGATTCAGACCATCGATCAGCTCTGCGACACTGGCGCGGGTACCGTGCATTTTCCAGTTACCAGCAACCATTGAGCGGCGCATGCTTTACCTCGTTGGTCAAAGAGGGCGCAGATGTTACCCAACCGATTGTGGACTGGCAAGCCGAATCAGACACAGACTCGAGAGACAACCTCAGCCAATTCATTGGCATAGGCTCGTACCTGAGTTTCGTCCTCACCCTCCACCATCACCCGCACCAGCGGCTCGGTACCGGATTTGCGCAGCAACACCCGGCCGCGCCCGGCCATGCGCTCCGTCACGCTGTCGCTGGCAGCCTGGACGTCGGGATGTTTGAGCGGGTCGACACCACCTCCGAAACGCACGTTGACCAGCACTTGCGGACACTTGCGCAGGCCCTGACGCGCCTCGGCAAGGCTCTGCCCACGTCGACGGATGGCGAGCAGTACCTGCAGCGCCGCGACGATCGCATCCCCCGTGGTGACGTGCTGGAAGCACACCAGATGCCCAGAGTTCTCGCCACCCAGCTGCCAGCCGCGCTCCAGAAGCTCGGCGATCACGTAACGGTCACCCACATTGGCGCGCACGAAGGGAATCTGCAGTTCGTCGAGGGCCAGTTCGAGGCCCAGGTTGCTCATCAGGGTGCCGACCACCCCACCCTGCAGCTTGCCACGCGCCTGCAGATCACGAGCGATGATGAACAGCAGTTCGTCACCGTCCACCACAGCCCCGGTGTGATCGACCATCAGCACCCGATCGGCGTCGCCATCGAAGGCGATACCCAGATCCGCCTGGCGCGACACGACCTCGGCCTGCAGGTTTTCGACATGGGTCGAGCCGCAATCGGCGTTGATGTTCAGGCCGTTGGGCTGAGCGGAAAGCACCGAAACTTCGGCACCGAGCTCCTGGAACACGGCGGGCGCGACCTTGTAGGCCGCACCATGGGCACAATCGAGAACGATCTTGAGGCCAGCGAAGTCGGTACTGGTCGGCACACTGCTCTTGCAGAATTCGATGTAGCGCCCCGCGGCGTCATTGATCCGCGATACCTTGCCGAGCTGTTCGGACTCGACCACCGTCATCGGCGCATCGAGCAGCTCTTCGATCATCAGCTCGACCTCGTCAGGCAGTTTGGTGCCCTGCCCGGAGAAGAACTTGATGCCGTTGTCGTGGTGCGGGTTGTGCGATGCACTGATGACGATGCCCGCCTCGGCATGGAAGGTACGCGTCAGGTAGGCGATCGCCGGCGTCGGCATCGGCCCGAGCAGCATGACGTCAGCACCTGCAGCAGACAGACCTGCCTCCAGGGCCGACTCGAACATGTAGCCGGAGATGCGCGTATCCTTGCCGATCAGAATCCGGCACTTGCCCTGCTTGCGAAAGGCCATGCCCGCGGCCCAGCCGAGCTTGAGCATGAAGTCGGGGGTAATGGGATAGTGACCGACGCGCCCACGAATACCGTCGGTGCCAAAATACTTGCGACTCAAAACGACAACTCCCTTTTTCTGATTACTGCGCCGCTTCGACTGCGGCGACCATGCGCACCACATCGACGGTTTCCGCCACGTCGTGAACGCGTAAAATGCTCGCACCCTTGGCAACGGCCAACGCCGCCAGGGCCAGACTGCCATACAGGCGCCCGTCGACCTCGCGACCCAACACAGCGCCAATCATACTCTTGCGTGAAACGCCTACCAGTAGCGGCAGACCAAAAGCCTGCAACGCCGGCATACGGCGGAACAGGCTGAGGTTGTGCTCGAGGGTCTTGGCAAAACCGAAACCCGGATCCAGAACGATGCGCTGCGCAGGTATGCCCGCCGCTTCGCAGACGGCCAGCCGCTCGCGCAGAAAGTCCGCCACGGCATCCAGTACATCCTCGTACTGCGGGCTCTGCTGCATGGTCGTGGGTTCGCCACGCATGTGCATCAGGCAAACCGGCAGGCCACTGTCAGCAGCCGCCTGAAGCGCACCGTCACGCTGTAGCGAGCGCACGTCGTTGATCAGTCCGGCACCCAGCCTGGCCGACTCGCGAATGACTTCCGGCGTCGAGGTGTCGACGGAGACGATCACGTCCAGCTCAGCGGCAATGGCTTCCACCATGGGTGCCACGCGCGCGAGCTCCTGCTCCACGGACACGGGATCGGCGCCCGGCCGAGTGGACTCACCGCCAACATCGATCAGCGTCGCCCCGGCCAGCACCATGCTTTCGGCATGGCGCAACGCCGCGTCGCGCATGGCGAAGCGGCCACCGTCGGAGAACGAATCGGGGGTTACGTTGAGGATCCCCATCACTTGGGGACGGGTCAAATCAAGAAACCGGCTGCCACAAGGCAGCCGGTTCCGGGGTATTGCATGGGACATGAAAAGCCTTACAGCTCGGCAGCAGGACCGCCGATTGGTTTTTCGGGACGATCAGCCTCATCCGACTTGGCTATCGGCGTACCGGTATCGTTACCGCCACCCGTCCAGTCACGTGGCTCGCGCGGCGTGCGACCGCTCATGATGTCGTCGATCTGATCGGCATCGATGGTCTCGTACTTCATCAGTGCTTCGGCCATGGCGTCGAGCTTGTCGCGATTCTCTTCGAGCAGGCGCTTGGCCGTGTCGTAGCAATGGTCGATGATGCTGCGCACCTCGAGATCGATGAGCTTGGCAGTTTCGCCAGAGATGTTGCTGCTCTGACCGCTGCCACCACGGCCCAGGAACACTTCACCCTCTTCCTCGGCATACAGCAGCGGGCCGAGCTTCTCGGACAGGCCCCACTTGGTGACCATGTTCCGGGCGATCTGGCTGGCGCGCATGATGTCGTTGGACGCGCCAGTGGTTACACCGTCGAAGCCCAAGGTCATTTCTTCCGCGATACGGCCGCCGTACAGCGAGCAGATCTGGCTGATCAGCGCGCGCTTGGAAAGGCTGTAGCGATCCTCTTCCGGCAGGAACATGGTCACGCCCAGGGCGCGGCCACGGGGAATGATCGACACTTTGTAAACCGGGTCATGCTCGGGCACCAGACGACCGACGATGGCGTGACCCGCCTCGTGGAACGCCGTGTTGAGCTTCTCCTTGTCCGACATGACCATGGTCTTGCGCTCGGCGCCCATCATGATCTTGTCTTTGGCCAGTTCGAACTCTTTCATCTCGACGACGCGCTTGCCGGAGCGAGCGGCGAACAGCGATGCCTCGTTGACCAGGTTGGCCAGATCGGCACCGGAGAAGCCAGGCGTACCACGGGCAATGACCGCAGCCTTGACGTCTTCGCCCATCGGCACCTTGCGCATGTGCACGTTGAGGATCTGCTCACGACCACGGATGTCCGGCAGACCGACGACCACCTGACGGTCGAAGCGGCCCGGGCGCAGCAGCGCAGGATCGAGCACGTCCGGACGGTTGGTCGCGGCGATGACGATGATGCCATCGTTCATTTCGAAGCCGTCCATCTCTACCAGCAACTGGTTGAGGGTCTGCTCGCGCTCGTCGTGACCACCACCCATGCCGGCGCCACGATGGCGACCAACGGCGTCGATCTCGTCGATGAAGATGATGCAGGGCGCGTGTTTCTTGGCTTGCTCGAACATGTCACGCACACGGGAGGCGCCGACACCCACGAACATTTCCACGAAGTCGGAACCGGAAATGGTGAAGAACGGCACCTTGGCTTCGCCGGCAACGGCCTTGGCCAGCAGGGTCTTACCAGTACCCGGGGAGCCGACCATCAGCACGCCGCGAGGGATACGGCCGCCGAGGCGCTGGAACTTGCCCGGATCACGCAGGAACTCGACCAGCTCGCTGACTTCTTCCTTGGCCTCGTCGCAGCCCGCGACGTCGGCGAAGGTGGTCTTGACCTGGTCTTCGGAGAGCAGGCGCGCCTTGCTCTTGCCGAAACTCATCGGCCCGCCCTTGCCGCCTGCACCGCCCTGCATCTGGCGCATGAAGAACATGAACACCGCGATGATCACCAGAATCGGGAAGCTGGCGACCAGCAACTGGGTCCAGATGCTCTGCTGTTCAGGCTGCTTGCCAACGATCTCGACGTTGTTGTCCATCAGATCCTTGATCAGGCCATTGTCCTGGATCGCCGGGCGCACGGTTTCGAACGACGTGCCGTCGGAACGCATGCCGCTGATGATGTAGCCATCGACGGTTACGCGCTTGACCCCACCATCCTGAACCTGCTGGATGAACTCCGAGTAATTGAGCTTGTTCGTCTCGCTCGGGCTGGAGAAATTGTTCATCACCGTAACCAGGACGGCGGCGATGATCAGCCACAGGATCAGATTCTTTGCCATGTCGTTCAATTAGCTACCCTCTGAAGCAGGCCCCTTGCCGAAGCGTGCTTCGCATGACGACCAGTTATATACCGATCTAACTTACTACAAACGCTCGCTCGTGGCTGACACCGTCTGTAACCCTTTATGAGATATCTGCCCGTTACGATGCGCGTATCGGCTTGGACTGACAACCAGGCCTTTGGTTTTACTCTTCGCGCTGCCCTTTGAATCCACGCGCCAGCATGTACTGCTCGCGGGAGCGCCCGCGCGATGACAGCGGCTTGCGCATCTGCACCTTCTCGAACAGACCACGAACCTGCCTGTGGTACTCGTCGAAACCTTCGCCCTGGAAAATCTTGATCAGATAATCACCACCGGGGCGCAGCACTCGGGTAGCCAGATCCAGCGCCAGCTCGCACAGGTACATGGCGCGCGGCTGATCCGATTCCCTGACTCCACTCATATTGGGGGCCATATCGGAAATCACAAGGTCTACGGGATGATTGTCGATAGCCTCGAGGATGCGTGCGAACACCGCATCGTCGGTAAAGTCGCCCTGAATGAAGGTGACATCCGGGATGCTGTCCATTTCCAGGATGTCCGAGGCGATCAGCCGCCCCTTGTCGCCGATCACCCGACTGGTGACCTGAGACCAGCCGCCCGGGGCCGCACCGAGGTCGACCACGGTGATTCCCGGGCGCAGGATGCGATCCTTCTCCTGCACCTCCAGCAGCTTGTAGCTGGCACGTGAACGGTAGCCGTCCCTTTGCGCCATTTTGACGTAGGGATCGTCGAAATGCTCTTTCAGCCAACGCTGGCTGGTCTTGGAACGGGCCACACAACACCTCGGAAGAACAGAATGAATAACTGGGCGGTCTTCAAGCGGCTCGGTTAAAATAGCCCGCTTTCCCCAGATTAAGACGCAGGGTTCAGATTATGCCGCTCACTCAAGAGCAGAAGAAACAGTTCAAATCTATCGGCCACCACCTGAAACCGGTATTGATCGTTGCCGATAACGGTGTTACCGAAGGCGTATTGGCAGAGCTGGAGCGCGCCCTGAACGATCATGAACTGATCAAGATTCAGCTGCGCATCACCGAGCGCGAAAGCCGCCTGGCGGTGATCGATGAGCTGTGCAAGGCCAGCAAGGCCGACCTGGCGCAGGTAATCGGAAAAATGGCGCTGATCTACCGCAAGAACCCCAAGGCCAATCGCAACCTGTCCAACATCAGCCGCTTTCAGGGCTGAATCAGCGGATCAGCCGACCGCCGGGTCGGCTTTCGCGACCGTTCGCGGCACGGGCTGCAGCACCAGCAGCAGGCCGAAGAACGCCAGCAGCAAGTAGCTGAACAGCTGCCAGCGAATGGCATCTGGCCAGAGCACGAGCGAAGCCAGCAAGGCCGAAGCGATTGCCAGCACCGCGAGCAGAAATTGCCCGCGGCGCTCGCCCCAAAGCGACGAAAGGCGACGCAGCCTAACGAGCAGACCAGCCTGAACGAGCACGCAGACCAGGGTGATGAGCACCATCTGCGGCATCAGCACGCCAGCGATCTCTTCGATCAGCAGCGACGCCAGCCCCACGCTGTACAGCCCCGGCACCACCATGAAGTGCAGTATCCAGATGCCGCCCACCCAAAGGGTTTGCAGCAGCATCCAGATACCTGCAGCCATGTCGGACGGCGCCAGGTCAGATGTGACGAACTTCGACAATCTCGTACTCGATCAGACCGCTAGGGGTGCTCACCGCCACCACGTCACCCTCTTCCTTGCCGATCAGGGCACGGGCAATGGGCGAACCGACGGAAATCTTGCCCTGCTTGATGTCGGCTTCGTCTTCACCGACGATCCGGTAGGACACGCTTTCATCGGTCTCGACGTTGGCGATTTCCACGGTAGTACCGAAGATCACCTTGCCGGTATGGGCGATGGTGGTCACATCGATCACCACCGCGTTCTGCAGACGGCCTTCGATATCGCGAACGCGCGCTTCGACCATGCCCTGCTGCTCGCGTGCAGCGTGGTACTCGGCGTTTTCCTTCAGGTCACCCAGCTCGCGTGCTTCGCCGATGTCCTGACTGAGCTTGGGCCGGACTACCTTGGTCAGGTGGGCCAGCTCTTCCTCGAGGGCGCGAGCGCCCTCCACGGTCATGGGGTACTTGTTCATGCCTTGATTCCTGCGTGCAGGTCTTGCAAACGACGTACGGTCTTTTCAGGGCCGAACTTCAGCGCCTCGCAAATCGCCTGACCCGCCGCGATGGTGGTGGTGCAGGCGATCTTGTGCTGCAGAGCGTTACGACGGATGGAGTAGGAGTCCGCGATGGACTGACGACCTTCGGTGGTATTGATGATGAGGGTGACCTCGTCATTCTTGATCATGTCGACCACGTGCGGACGGCCTTCGGTCACTTTGTTCACGCGACGTACCGGCAAACCGGCAGCCTCGATCACCTTGGCGGTACCGGAGGTGGCGACGACTTCGAAGCCCAGGCTGATCAGATCGCGGGCGACCTGCTCGGCCAGCGGCTTGTCATCATCACGCACGCTGATGAACGCACAGCCGGAGTTCGGCAGAATCTCGCTAGCGCCCAGTTGCGCCTTGGCGAAGGCCTCACCGAACGTGTCGCCGACGCCCATCACTTCGCCAGTGGACTTCATCTCCGGGCCGAGAATCGGGTCAACGCCCGGGAACTTGTTGAACGGGAATACCGCTTCCTTGACGCTGAAGAACGGCGGGATGATTTCTTCGGTGAAGCCGATTTCTGCGAGCGTCTTGCCAGCCATCACGCGCGCCGCCACCTTGGCCAGCGACTCGCCGATGCACTTGGACACGAACGGCACGGTACGCGACGCGCGCGGGTTGACCTCGATCACGTAGATGTCTTCACCCTGCACGGCCATCTGCACGTTCATCAGGCCGACGACGCCGAGCTCCAGGGCCATTTTCTTGACCTGGTCGCGGATCTCGTCCTGGATGTGTGCTGGCAGCGAGTAAGGTGGCAGCGAACAGGCGGAGTCACCGGAGTGCACACCCGCTTGTTCGATGTGCTGCATGATGGCGCCGATGACGACCTGCTCACCATCGCACACCGCATCGATATCGACTTCGATAGCGCAGTTGAGGAAGCGGTCGAGCAGAACCGGGCTGTCGTTGGAGACCTTCACCGCCTCGCGCATATAGCGCTTGAGCTCTTCTTCCTGGTAGACGATTTCCATCGCCCGGCCACCAAGTACATAGGATGGGCGGACCACCATCGGGTAACCGATGTTCTTGGACAGCGTCAGCGCCTCTTCTTCGCTACGGGCGGTGGCGTTGGCAGGCTGACGCAGGCCGAGGCGCTGCACCATCTGCTGGAAACGCTCACGGTCTTCGGCGCGGTCGATAGCGTCCGGGCTGGTGCCGATAATCGGCACGCCAGCTTCTTCCAGGGCGCGGCACAGTTTCAACGGCGTCTGACCGCCGTACTGGACGATCACACCCTTGGGCTGCTCGACGCGGACAATTTCCAGTACGTCTTCCAGGGTCACTGGCTCGAAGTACAGCCGATCGGATGTGTCGTAGTCGGTGGAGACGGTTTCCGGGTTGCAGTTGACCATGATGGTCTCGTAACCGTCTTCACGCATGGCCAGCGCGGCGTGCACGCAGCAGTAGTCGAACTCGATACCCTGGCCGATGCGGTTCGGGCCGCCGCCGAGGATCATGATCTTGTCGCGGCTGCTCGGATTGGCCTCGCACTCTTCCTCGTAGGTCGAATACATGTAGGCGGTATCGGTCGCGAACTCGGCAGCGCAGGTGTCCACACGCTTGTAGACCGGCAGCACCTTGAGCTTGTGGCGATGGCTGCGCAGGTTCTTCTCGGTGACACCGAGCAACGCCGCCAGGCGCGCATCGGAGAAGCCTTTGCGCTTGAGGCTGAACATCAGGTCACGGTCGATGCTGGACAGGCCCAGGGTCTGGATGCGCTGCTCGTCCTTGATGAGATCTTCGATCTGCACCAGGAACCACTCGTCGATGCGCGTCAGCTCGAACACTTCTTCGACCGTCTTGCCGGCACGGAAAGCGTCGCCGACGTACCAGATGCGGTCCGCGCCCGGCACGATCAGCTCGCGCTTGAGGGTGCTTTCAGCTTCGGGATCGGCCGGGTCGAGCTTGGGATCGAAACCGGACACGCCAACTTCCAGGCCACGCAGCGCTTTCTGCAGGGATTCCTGGAAGGTACGGCCGATGGCCATGACTTCACCGACGGATTTCATCTGGGTGGTCAGGCGGGCGTCGGCCTTGGGGAATTTCTCGAAGGCGAAGCGCGGGATCTTGGTGACCACGTAATCGATGGCCGGCTCGAACGACGCCGGGGTACGACCACCGGTGATGTCGTTGGACAGCTCGTCGAGGGTGTAACCCACCGCCAGCTTGGCGGCGATCTTGGCGATGGGGAAACCGGTCGCCTTGGAGGCCAGTGCCGAGGAACGCGACACACGCGGGTTCATCTCGATGACCACCATACGACCGGTATCCGGGCAGATGCCGAACTGCACGTTGGAGCCGCCGGTTTCCACACCGATCTCGCGCAGCACCGCCAGAGAGGCGTTACGCAGGATCTGGTATTCCTTGTCGGTCAGGGTCTGGGCCGGTGCGACGGTGATCGAGTCACCGGTGTGCACGCCCATCGGATCGAAGTTTTCGATGGCGCAGACGATGATGCAGTTGTCCTTCTTGTCGCGGACCACCTCCATCTCGTATTCCTTCCAGCCGATCAGCGATTCGTCGATCAGCAGCTCACGGGTCGGCGACAGGTCCAGACCACGGGCGCAGATTTCCTCGAATTCTTCACGGTTGTAGGCGATGCCACCACCGGTACCGCCCATGGTGAAGGACGGACGGATGATGCACGGGAAGCCGACCTTCTCGAGCACGCCGTAGGCTTCTTCCATGCTGTGGGCGATGCCCGAAACCGGGCAGGCAAGGCCGATGTCTTTCATCGCCTTGTCGAACCGCGAACGGTCTTCGGCCTTGTCGATGGTGTCGGCATTGGCACCGATCATCTCGACGCCGAATTTTTCCAGCACGCCATGACGCTCGAGGTCCAGGGCGCAGTTGAGCGCGGTCTGGCCACCCATGGTCGGCAGCAGCGCGTCAGGACGCTCCTTCTCGATGATCTTGGCCACGGTGGCCCATTTGATCGGCTCGATGTAGGTGGCGTCGGCCATCGACGGGTCGGTCATGATGGTGGCCGGGTTGGAGTTCACCAGAATGACGCGGAAACCTTCCTCGCGCAGGGCCTTGCAGGCCTGGGCGCCGGAATAGTCGAATTCGCACGCCTGGCCGATGACGATGGGGCCGGCACCGAGGATCAGGATACTTTTGATGTCTGTACGTTTTGGCATGTTCTCTCTCGAATCCTTAGGTCAGTCGGCGAGTCATCTTGAAAGCTACTGCGCGCTATCTGGGCTGCATTGCGCGGTACTCACTTGTTCGCCGTACTGACACATGTACTGTCTCGTCGTTGCGTGCCGGGGGCCTTGCCCAGACAGCGCTCGCTACGCTTTCCAGACGACTCGTCTATTTGCGCTTGGCCATGGCTTCGATGAAGCGGTCGAACAGTGGGGCGACATCGTTGGGACCCGGGCTGGCCTCGGGGTGACCCTGGAAGCTGAAGGCGTCCTTGTCGGTACGCTCGATGCCTTGCAGGGTGCCGTCGAACAGCGACTTGTGGATCGGGCGCAGATTGCTCGGCAGGCTGTTCTCATCCACGGCAAAACCGTGGTTCTGGCTGGTGATCATCACCACGCCAGTGTCCAGATCCTGCACCGGGTGGTTGGCACCATGGTGGCCGTGGCCCATTTTCAGGGTCTTGGCACCGGAGGCCAGCGCCAGCAATTGGTGGCCAAGGCAGATGCCGAATACCGGAATATCGGTCTCGAGCACGTCCTTGATCGCCTGGATGGCGTAATCGCAGGGCTCGGGATCGCCCGGGCCGTTGGACAGGAACACCCCATCGGGATTGAGCGCCAGTACATCCTTGGCAGGGGTTTGCGCTGGCACCACGGTAAGGCGGCAGCCACGAGCGACCAGCATGCGCAGGATGTTCAGCTTGACGCCGTAATCGTAGGCGACGACGTGATAAGGCAGCTCGCTGGCGGCAATCTCGGGATGGCTGTCATCCTTCAGGTTCCAGACGCTGGAGCGCCACTCGTAGCGCTCGCTGCAGCTGACCTCCTTGGCCAGGTCCATACCCTTGAGGCCCGGGAAGCCACGCGCCAGTTCCAGAGCCCTTTCCTCGGTGGCGTCAGCGCCGACCAGGATGCAGCCGTTCTGCGAACCTTTCTCGCGCAGGATGCGGGTCAGGCGGCGAGTGTCGATACCGGCGATGGCGACGGTGCCGTTTTCCTTGAGGTAATCGGACAGGGACTGCTTGTTGCGCCAGTTGCTGGCGGTCAGCGGCAGATCACGAATGATCAGGCCGGCAGCCCAGACGCGATCCGACTCGGCGTCTTCCGGCGTGGTGCCGGTATTGCCGATATGTGGATAGGTCAGCGTGACGATTTGTTGGGCGTATGACGGATCGGTGAGAATTTCCTGATAGCCGGTCATGGCGGTGTTGAACACCACCTCCCCGACAGTCTGGCCGTCGGCCCCGATGGCCTCGCCGCGAAAAATGCTGCCGTCAGCAAGGGCGAGTATGGCTGGCTTACTCAAGAAGACCTCCCGTAGATCGTGGAGCAAACGCAGATTGTAAAAAAGCGGGATGACGTGTGAAGGTCATCCCGCTTTTTTGATTGATTCATTCTGCGCAACTTTTAGTGGACACACTAAAGCGAAAAGCTTACAGGAAAACCCGGTTTTTCGAAAGGCATAGAGAGGCAAAAACCTGAAATCCGATTCACGGCGGGCTGAAGGAACCGGCAACAAGGCGCATCGCTGCGCCCCGAGCCACCCTGGCGCTTGCCGAAGGGGCTCGACGCGCACCCCGATCCGGGTCACTTCAGACCCAGCACGTCCTGCATATCGTACAGCCCGACAGAACGACCGCGCAGCCAGGAAGCAGCCCGCACGGCCCCCTTGGCGAAGGTCATGCGACTGGAAGCCTTGTGAGTGATTTCCACACGCTCGCCATCGGCAGCGAACAGCACGGTGTGATCGCCGACCACGTCGCCGGCGCGCACCGTGGCGAACCCGATGGTTTCGCGGGCACGAGCGCCAGTCTGACCTTCACGCCCGTAGACCGCGACCTTGTCGAGATCACGGCCCAATGCGTTGGCGATGACCTCCCCCATGCGCAGCGCAGTACCGGACGGCGCATCGACCTTGTGGCGGTGGTGAGCCTCGAGGACCTCGATGTCCACGTCGTCACCCAGCACCCGCGCAGCGGTATCGAGCAAGTTGAGGCACAGGTTGACGCCCACGCTGAAGTTGGCGGCGAAGACGATGGGAATATCCTTGCCCGCCTCGACCAGCAACTGCTTTTCAGCAGCACTGAAACCGGTGGTGCCGATGACCATGGCCTTGCCTGCCTGCCGGCAGAGCTCCAGGTTCTTCAGCGTCACTGAGGGGTGAGTGAAATCGATCAGCACGTCGAATTGATCGAGCACACCGCGCAGATCGCCGCCAACGGCCACACCCAGCTTGCCGACCGCGGCCAGCTCGCCGGCATCAGCGCCCAGCAGCGTGCTTTCGGGACGTGCCAGCGCCGCGCCGAGGCTAACACCTTCGGCTTGCTGCACGGCTTCGATCAGGTTCTTGCCCATGCGCCCGGCGGCGCCTGTGACTGCAATTCGCATAACAACAGCTCCACGCTGCGAGCCTCAAGCTACGAGCCGGACACGCCATTTCTGGTCGCCCGACTTGCAGCGTGCGGCTGGTTTCAGAGATCGCCGAAGAAGCGCTTGACGCCTTCGAACCAGCCATTGGCCTTGGGCGAGTGCGAGCTGTTGCCCGCCAGGGACTGACGGAACTCGTCGAGCAGCTCGCGCTGACGACGATCCAGGTTGACCGGTGTTTCCACCGCCACCTTGCACATCAGGTCGCCAGCACCGCCGCCGCGCACCGGAGCCACGCCCTTGCCACGCAGGCGGAACAGCTTGCCAGTCTGCGTGCCTTCCGGGATCTTCAGCTTGACCCGACCGTCGAGGGTCGGCACTTCCAGCTCGCCGCCCAGCGCTGCATCGGCGAAGCTGATCGGTACTTCGCAGTACAGATGCTTGCCGTCGCGCTGGAAGATCGCGTGCTCACGCACGTTGACGACCACATACAGATCGCCAGCCGGACCACCCATGGTGCCCGCCTCGCCCTCGCCGGACAGACGAATGCGGTCACCGGTATCGACACCAGCCGGTACCTTGACCGACAGCGTCTTGTGCTCTTCGACACGGCCATGACCGTGGCAGGAACCACAAGGGTCGGTGATCATCTTGCCGCTGCCGTGGCAGCGCGGGCAGGTCTGCTGCACAGAGAAGAAACCCTGCTGCATGCGCACCTGACCGATGCCTCCGCACGTGGTGCAGGTGACCGGAGTGGTGCCCTTCTTGGCGCCGGAGCCTTCGCACACCTTGCAGTTGACCAGAGTCGGCACGCGAATGGTCACCGTGGTGCCACGCACTGCCTCTTCGAGATCCAGCTCCAGGGTGTAACGCAGGTCGCTGCCGCGCTGCGCACCGCCGCGCTGACCGCCACGCTGGCCACCGAAGAAATCGCTGAACACGTCGCCGAAGATATCGGAGAAGTTGGCGCTGCCACCGCCAAAGCCGCCACCGCCACCCATTTGTGGGTCGACACCGGCATGACCGTACTGATCGTAAGCGCTGCGTTTGCCCGCATCGGACAGCACTTCATAGGCCTCGTTGGCCTCCTTGAAGGCGTCTTCGGCAGCCTTGTCGCCGGGGTTGCGATCGGGGTGATGCTTCATCGCCAGGCGGCGGTAGGCCTTCTTCAGCTCCGCCTCGCTGGCACCGCGCTCGACCCCGAGCACTTCGTAGTAGTCACGTTTAGACATGGATTTCTAACACTCTCAAAATTCGTACCGTCCAGACACGCCAACGCGGGAGCAAGCCCCCGCGCGGCGGATCGCCCTGGCGCACAGTAGTGCGGCAGGGCGCAAACACAGGCAAGCCGGGGCTTACTTGTTGTCCTTGACTTCCTCGAACTCGGCGTCGACAACGTCGTCCGCAGAGCCCTTGGTTTCACCGGCATCCGCCGCCGCACCGGCAGCACCTGGCTGCGGCTGTTCGGCATACATTTTCTGCGCCAGTGGCGTGGTTGCCTCGGACAGGGCATTCATCTTCGCTTCGATGGCCGCCTTGTCGTCACCCTTGACGGCAACTTCCAGCTCGCCGAGGGCCGTTTCGATGGCCGCTTTCTCGTCCGCAGTGGCCTTGTCGCCCGCTTCGGTGAGCATCTTGCGTGTGGCGTGAACCAGCTGGTCGCCCTGGTTACGGGCGGTGGCCAGTTCTTCGAATTTGCGGTCTTCCTCGGCATTGGCCTCGGCGTCACGCACCATGCGCTCGATTTCATCATCGGACAGGCCCGAGTTGGCCTTGATCACGATGGACTGGGTCTTGCCGGTCGCCTTGTCTTTCGCACCGACGTGCAGGATGCCGTTGGCATCGATATCGAAGGTCACTTCGATCTGCGGTACGCCACGCGGAGCTGGCGGAATCTCGGCCAGGTCGAACTTGCCCAGGGACTTGTTCTGACCGGCCTGCTTGCGCTCACCCTGCAGCACGTGAATGGTCACCGCGCTCTGGTTGTCGTCGGCGGTGGAGAACACCTGCGACTTCTTGGTCGGGATGGTGGTGTTCTTCTCGATCAGCGCGGTCATCACACCGCCCATGGTTTCGATACCCAGGGTCAGCGGGGAAACGTCCAGCAGCAGCACGTCCTTGACGTCGCCAGCCAGTACCGCGCCCTGAATGGCAGCGCCCATGGCAACGGCTTCGTCCGGGTTGACGTCCTTGCGTGCTTCCTTGCCGAAGAACTCGGTAACCAGCTTCTGCACCAGCGGCATGCGGGTCTGACCGCCGACCAGGATCACGTCGTTGATCGAACCGACGTCGATGCCGGCGTCTTTCAAGGCGATGCGGCACGGCTCGATGGTGCGCTGTACCAGATCTTCGACCAGCGATTCCAGCTTGGCGCGGGAAATCTTCACGTTCAAGTGCTTGGGACCGGTGGCGTCTGCAGTGATGTACGGCAGGTTGACGTCGGTCTGCTGGCTCGAGGACAGCTCGATCTTGGCCTTCTCGGCGGCTTCCTTGAGGCGCTGCATGGCCAGCGGGTCGCCCTTGAGGTTCATGCCGGTTTCTTTCTTGAACTCGTCGACGAGGTAGTCGATCAGGCGGATGTCGAAGTCTTCGCCACCGAGGAAGGTGTCACCGTTGGTGGCCAGTACTTCGAACTGGTGCTCGCCGTCGACTTCAGCGATCTCGATCACCGAGACGTCGAAGGTACCGCCGCCCAGGTCATAGACGATCACGGTGTGGTCGCCCTTGGCCTTGTCCATGCCATAGGCCAGCGCAGCCGCGGTAGGCTCGTTGATGATGCGCTTGACGTCCAGACCGGCGATGCGGCCAGCATCCTTGGTTGCCTGGCGCTGGCTGTCGTTGAAGTAGGCCGGAACGGTGATGACCGCTTCGGTGACCGCTTCGCCGAGATAGTCTTCGGCGGTCTTCTTCATCTTCTTGAGAATTTCAGCCGAGATCTGCGGCGGTGCCATCTTCTGGCCATTGACCTCGACCCAGGCGTCACCGTTGTCCGCCTTGGCGATCTTGTACGGGACCATCTGGATGTCTTTCTGTACGACTTCTTCGTCGAAACGACGGCCGATCAGGCGCTTCACCGCATACAGGGTGTTGTGAGGGTTGGTCACGGCCTGACGCTTGGCGGACTGGCCGACCAGGATCTCGCCATCGTTGGCGTAAGCGATGATCGACGGCGTGGTACGCGCGCCTTCGGCGTTCTCGATGACCTTGACGTTGCCGTTTTCAAGAATGGAGACGCAGGAGTTGGTGGTCCCCAGGTCGATACCGATAATTTTGCCCATTTCACTCTCCCGAAACTTTGATATATCCGCAGCGCTGTCGTGACCGCTGCGGTAGCACTAATACGCTTGACTTAATAAATGGGGGCTCGCCCGCCGATTTCAAGCCTGTTCGTCGATGGACGGCGGAGTCTCGGCCGGTGCCTTGCTGACCACGACCATGGCCGGACGCAGCAGGCGACCGTTGAGCATGTAGCCCTTCTGGAACACCTTGAGCACGCTGTTGGGCTCGACGTTGGTGCTCTCTTGCAGGGCCATGGCCTGATGGTGCTCCGGATTGAACGGCGCACCATGCGGGTCGATGGCTTCCAACTGATGACGCTTGAGGGTATCGAGCAGCAACTTGAGCGTCAGCTCCATGCCCTCGCGCACCGCCTTGATCGATTCGTCATCGGCACTGGACAGCTCGAGACCACGCTCCAGGCTATCGACCACCGGCAACAGGTCGTTGGCGAATTTCTCGAGGGCGAACTTGTGCGCCTTCTCGACATCCTGCTCAGCGCGGCGGCGCACGTTCTGCAGATCGGCAGCCATGCGCAGCGACTGATCCTGCGCAGCCGCCAGTTGCTCTTCGAGCGCTTGCACGCGAGCAGCCAGGTCATCACTCGGCGCAGCGTCATTCGCTTCGGCCTCGGGAGTCTGCGGATCCAGGTTCTGTTCGTCAGCCATGCACTTCTCCTCTGAATAATCGACGAGCCTCAACTCGCGCGTCTGCCGCCTATATAAGGACGATTCGTAGGGTTTCAAGGGGCGCAACCACATCACTGCACGACAGAGGACACAGGATTGCCACTCACAGACAAAACACTGTATAAATAACCAGACAAAATTCTGGGAGGCCACGCCATGCTGGTGCACCTGTCCGTACACAATTACGCCATCGTCGAACACCTCGATCTGGAACTGGATCGCGGAATGAGCGTCATCAGCGGCGAAACCGGCGCTGGCAAATCGATCATGCTCGACGCCCTCGGCCTGACCCTGGGCGATCGCGCGGACAGCGGCGTAGTGAGGCCAGGTGCAGACAAGGCCGACATTCTCGCCAGCTTCGACCTGGGCGACATTCCCGAAGCCCACGACTGGCTCGCCGAGCGCGACCTGGACACCGACGGCCCCTGCATCTTGCGCCGCGTGATCACCGCCGAAGGCCGCTCGCGGGGCTACATCAACGGCACCCCCTGCCCGCTCGGTGACCTCAAGGCGCTGGGCGAGCTGCTGATCGACATCCACAGCCAGCATGAACACCAGTCGCTGCTCAAGGCCGACACCCATCGCCGCCTGCTCGACGAATACGCCAACGCCCAGGAACTGGCCCGCCAGGTGCACCTGGCCGCACAGCGCTGGAAGCAGACACGCAGCGAACTCGAACGCCTCGCCTCACAGGGCGATGAACAGCGTGCGCGCCATCAACTGCTCAGTTATCAGCTGGAAGAGCTGGAGAACCTTGGGCTAGGCGACAACGAGCTGGAGCAGCTCGAACAGGACCACAAGGCCCTGACCAACGCCGAAGGCTTGCTCGCCGCCTGCCGCCAGGTCATCGAGCAATGCAGCGAGAGCGATGCCGGCAACGTGCTGTCCGCCCTGACCAATAGCCTGAGCCGACTCAGCGGCGTGCAAGGCCAACCGGGCGCGCTCAACGAAGCCGCCAACCTGCTCGCCAGCGCACAGATTCAGGTCGAAGAGGCGGTGGGTGAGTTGAATCGTTTTCTCGACCATTTCGAGGCCGACCCGCAGCGCCAGCAACAACTGGAAGAGCGCCTGGACACCATCTATACACTGGCGCGCAAGCATCGCATTCACCCCAGCGAACTGCCCGCCATGCAGCAGCAGTTGTTCGACGAGCTGGAAGGCCTGAATGCCGATGACCAGGCCACCGAGCGCCTGAGCGAGGAGCTGGCTTCCTATGGCCGACACTATCAGGAGAAGGCTGCCGAACTGAGCGCCCGCCGACACAAAGCGGCAGGCAAACTGAGCAAGGCGGTGGAAAAGGAAATGCAGACACTGGGCATGCCCGGCGGTCGCTTCAGCATTCAACTGCAGGAAAACATCAGCAGCGAACCGAACGCCAATGGTCTCGAGCAGGTGGAGTTTCTGGTCAGTGCCAACCCGGGCCAACCGATCAAGGCACTGGCCAAGGTGGCCTCGGGTGGCGAGCTTTCGCGTATCAGCCTGGCAATCCAGGTGATCACCGCGCAGACCTCACGGGTACCGACGCTGGTATTCGATGAAGTGGACGTCGGTATCGGCGGACCTACCGCCGAAGTCGTGGGTCAACTGCTGCGCCGTCTGGGCAACCGTGGCCAGGTACTTACCGTCACCCACCTGCCGCAGGTCGCCGCCCAGGGCCACCAACACCTGTTCGTACACAAGGTGCGCGGCAACAACGCGACCCGCACCGCGGTCAGCAAGCTGAGCGACGCCCAACGCGTTGAAGAGATCGCCCGCATGCTCGGCGGCATCGACCTTACCGAAGAGTCGCTGGCCCACGCCCGCAAGCTGGTCAGCAACGCGCAGAGCTAGTATTCGCAACACTTTATTACAGGCATGAAAAAGGCGACCCAGGGTCGCCTTTTTCACTACGGGTCGTACTTACTTTTTAACGCCAGTGGTGCGCACGTACAGAACCAGATTGTGATCAACCAGCTCGAAACCGTGCTCACGAACGATTTCTTTCTGACGCTTTTCGATTTCGGCATCGAAGAACTCGATCACGTCGCCGGTATCCACGCACACCATGTGATCGTGGTGACCACCGTCGGCCAATTCGAATACGGCATGGCCGCCGTCGAAGTTGTGGCGTACCACCAGGCCGGCCGCTTCGAACTGGGTCAGAACCCGGTAAACAGTGGCCAGACCGACATCTTCACCGGCGTCCATCAGAGACTTGTAAACATCCTCTGCACTCATGTGACGCTGCTCGGCAGAGTCGAGCATCTGCAGGATTTTGACCCGTGGCAGGGTCACTTTCAGGCCAGCTTTGCGGAGTTCGCTATTTTCAACCATGGTCTGCTTTCTCGCGGAAGCGCTTCGCAGCTTCCCTTATTGCGGGTATGATCGGGGTTTACGTTGCCCAGCCAAGATAGTGGAAGACGCCCACCGATGCAAAAAACCAAACTCCTGCTGACCAGCCTCATGTTCATGGGGCTCATCGCACTCGCCGGTTGCTCATTCCCCGGGGTTTATAAAATCGACATCCAACAGGGCAATGTCGTCACGCAGGACATGATAGACCAGTTGAGGCCGGGAATGACCCGACGCCAAGTGCGGTTTATCATGGGCAATCCCCTGCTGACCGACACCTTCCACGCCAACCGCTGGGATTACCTGTACAGCATGCAGGCTGGCGGCAGCCAGCGTCAGCAAGAGCGCGTAAGCGTGGTGTTCAACGGCGACGACCAGTTGGTCGGCCTGTCCGGTGACTTCATGCCAGGCGTCAGCCGTGATGACGCGATCCTCGGCCGTGACGGCGCTCCGCAGACTGCGCCGACCGAGCAGCAGGATGAACCTGCAGCCCCTGGCTCGCTGCTCGAACAGATCCAGCGTGATGTGGATAACGTCGAAACCGTACCGGTACCGACGCCGGAGCCACTGGAAACCTCCCCACAGTAAGTGCTCCCGTATGAAAGAGCCCTGGCCAGTGCCGGGGCTTTTTATTGCCCGAACGAAACTGCGGCATCCACTGCCTGCTCGCCCAGCTCAACGCCCGTAACGATCGTGCGCCAGTTTTGCCCGCTCGACAGCCTGAGCTGCTCGACGCTTGCGTACGTCTTTGGGATCGGCGAGCAGCGGACGATAGATCTCGACGCGATCCCCCTCTTCCAGCAAGCGAGTCTCGGGCGACGTCACCGCCTTGCCAAATATCCCCAGGGGCGCACCCGCCAGATCCAGATCGGCAACATGCTCGTGCAAGCCCGACTGCAGGGCAGCCTGACGCACCGTACTGCCGGCTGGCAGTTGCAGAGTTAGAAGAAATTGCCTGTCAGGCGCGGCGAAGACAACTTCCACCGACACTCGATCACTGGCCATGGAGTTGCTTGGCACGCTGACAGAATGCGTCGACCATGGTGTTGGCCGCCTGATTGAACAGCGGGCCGAGGGCCGCGCGTACGATCGGGCCTGCGTAATCGAAGGTCAGATCGAGACTGATCTTGCAGGCCTTTTCGCCCAGCGCCTTGAATACCCACTGCCCATGGAAATGCTCGAAGGGCCCGCTTTCCAAATTCAGCTCGATGGACTGTCCTGGCACCAGCACATTGCGGGTGGTAAAACGCTGGCTCAGCCCGGCCTTGGCCACTTCCAGACTGGCACGCATGTGCGTATCACTGACCTCGAGTACTTCGCTCGATGCACACCAGGGCAGAAACTCCGGGTAGCGCGCGACATCGTTGACCAGGTCATACAGCGCCTGCGCCGGATAGGGCAGCAAGGCCGAGCGTTGAATGTGAGTGCTCATAACAATAGGTTTCCACGGTTGGTGGCATCGCATTACAGCGCTGCCACAGGGCGATACGGCATACCGACGAGCATCGACCGCAAGACGAGAAGTGCACATATTGTCGAGGATTCATCCTGAGGGCTCAAGCGCACTGCTGACGCAGCACTTTTAGCGTGAGAAGCATGAGGATCAATGGCGCACCGACGTCATACTCCATATAATGCGCCGCCTATGGCTAAACAAACGAAACATCCGCAAGGCAGCATCGCCCAGAACAAGAAGGCGATGCACGACTACTTCGTCGAGTCCCGCTTCGAGGCCGGCCTGGCTCTGGCCGGCTGGGAAGTGAAAAGTCTGCGCGCCGGCAAGGCCCAGTTGGTCGACAGCTACGTGCTGCTCAAGGACGACGAAGCCTGGCTGATGGGCTGCCACATCACGCCGCTGAAAACCGCCAGCACCCACGTTATCGCCGACCCGACGCGTACGCGAAAGCTGCTGCTGAACAAGCGCGAGCTGGAAAAGCTGTTCGGTTCGGTTCAGCAGAAAGGCTACACCTGCGTGGCCCTGTCGCTGTACTGGAAGCAGCACTTGGTGAAGTGCGAAATCGCCCTGGCCAAGGGCAAGAAGGATTTCGACAAGCGCCACACCGAGAAAGAACGCGACGCCGACCGCGAAGTGCAGCGCGCCATGCGCAGCAAGGGCAAAGACGAGTAAGCGCAGCGCCGAGCTGCGGTACCGCCTTGTCGACCCACCCGCACGGCTTGCCGGGTGGGTCATCCCCACCCATCCGCCGCTTTATACGCCCCATCACCTGCCGGCACATGGCCGATATCGCCTGGTGGGTTAGATGGCGCCCGGATAACAGTGACGACTTGCCTTAGACGCCTCGCGCCACCAACCCCACGAGCGCGAAACGCTACCGCCCCCCGGGGATGATGCGCCCTAGAGCCCCTGGCGCCGCTGCGCGCGCTGCTCGCGGACTTCCTGCTGCAGCACGTCGGCCAGGACCTCCTGAACGTAATCGATATGCTGGTTCGAAAGGGCTCGCGCCTCTTCGGCCCGCCCCTCGATGATCGCTTCGTAAAGCGCCCGGTGCTGGGCATTGAGCATGCCGCGGGTTTCCCCGCGCAGGGCATACATGCCGCCTATATTGGTCACCACGTTGCGCTTGAGCAGGTCGAACAGGCCCCGAATGGTGTGCAGCAGCACGGCATTGTGGCTGGCCTCTGCGATGGCCAGATGGAAGCTGGCGTCGGCCGCCCCCTCCTCGGCACGCGTCACTTCACCAGCACGCCCATAGCAATCCTGCAGACGTTCGAACGCGCCACTCAGCCGCTGGCGATCCACATCGGTAGCACGCAACGCCGCGTAATACGCGCAGGAGCCCTCCAGGGTATGCCGGAACTCGAGGAGGTCGCGCTGAGCGTCGGCATTGCTTTCCAGCAGGTGCATGAGCGGATCACTGAAGGTCGATCCAAGGTTCTCGCAAATGTAGGTGCCGCCACCTTGCCGACTACTCAGCAAGCCTTTGGTGGCGAGCTTCTGGATGGCTTCACGCAGTGAGGGGCGGGAGACACCGAACTGCTCGGCGAGCACGCGCTCTGCAGGCAGCCGCTCACCGGCCTTCAGGGTGCCCTCGAGGATCATCGCTTCGAGACGCTCGACGATGTCGTCTGACAAACGCCTCTGCCGCAACGGACCAAAATTCATGCGTTCAATGCTCCATTGCATCGCGAAGACGGCGGCAGATCGGCTGCCCGCCAGGAAACCTGTGCAGCCTAACCAGAGCCCTGCGTCATCACAAGCTCAACGCTTGGAGCGCGCCTTCTACCAAAGTAGCAGCGACACAAATTGACGCACCCGAAGGAAAGAAATTATCCTGGCTCGCCTCTTTTGTAAATTGGTCTTACCAATAATAACGATCCGGTTGCAGCGCCACACCTGCCGTCACCGATAACCAATGGCAGCTTGCGACCCGGCGATACCAACAACAATCAGCGAGCCTTCACCATGCAAACATGGCAACAGTTGTACACCCCGCTCGGCAGCCTCGGCCTGTCCGCGCTGGCGGCGGTCGTTCCGATCATTTTCTTTTTTCTCGCCCTGGCCGTCTTCCGCATGAAGGGCCACGTGGCGGGCAGCATCACCCTGGGACTCTCGGTGATCATCGCCATCGCCGCATTCGGCATGCCGGTAGACAAGGCCCTGGCCGCTGCCGCTTACGGCTTCGCCTACGGCCTCTGGCCCATCGCCTGGATCATCGTCGCTGCCGTGTTCCTGTACAAACTGACGGTCAAGAGCGGCCAGTTCGAAGTCATCCGCAGCTCGGTATTGTCGATCACCGACGACCAGCGTCTGCAGGTGCTGCTGATCGGGTTCTCCTTCGGTGCATTCCTCGAAGGTGCCGCCGGCTTCGGCGCACCGGTGGCCATCACCGCTGCCCTACTGGTCGGCCTGGGCTTCAACCCGCTCTACGCCGCTGGCTTGTGCCTGATCGCCAATACCGCACCGGTGGCCTTTGGCGCCCTGGGCATTCCGATCATCGTCGCTGGCCAGGTCACCGGCATCGACGCCTTCAAGATCGGCGCCATGACCGGTCGCCAACTGCCACTGCTGTCGATCATCGTGCCGTTCTGGCTGGTGGCGATGATGGATGGCTGGAAAGGCATCAGGGAAACCTGGCCGGCGGCGCTGGTCGCTGGCGTGAGCTTCGCCATCACCCAGTACTACACCTCCAACTACATCGGCCCTGAACTGCCGGACATCACCTCGGCACTGGTCAGCCTGGTGTGCCTGACCCTGTTCCTCAAGGTCTGGCAGCCCAGGCGGGCCGCCGCCAGCCAGATCGCTGGCGTTTCCGGTGGTGCAGCAGTGGCTGGCGGGTTCGGCGGCGTACGCAGCACCACGCCATCGCCCTACAGCCTGGGCGAGATCCTCAAGGCCTGGTCGCCCTTCCTGATCCTCACCGCCATGGTCACGGTGTGGACCCTGAAACCCTTCAAGGCACTGTTCGCCCCAGGTGGCGCGCTGGACAACCTGGTGTTCATGCTGCCAATCCCGTACCTGGATCAACTGGTGATCAAGGTCGCCCCGATCGTTGCCAATCCAACCCCCATCGCGGCGGTGTTCAAGCTCGATCCGGTGTCGGCTACCGGTACGGCCATCTTCCTGTCGGCGGTGCTATCGATGCTGGTGTTGAAGATCAATTTCAGAATTGGTCTTACCACACTGAAAGAAACTTTCTACGAGTTGCGCTGGCCTATCCTGTCCATCGGCATGGTGCTGGCGTTCGCGTTCGTCACCAACTATTCGGGCATGTCGACCACCATGGCGCTGGTACTTGCCGGCACCGGTGCGGCATTCCCGTTCTTCTCGCCCTTCCTCGGCTGGCTGGGGGTGTTCCTGACCGGCTCGGACACGTCCTCCAACGCCTTGTTCGGCTCGCTGCAAGCCACCACGGCGCACCAGATCGGCGTCAGCGACACCCTGCTGGTGGCTGCCAATACCAGCGGTGGCGTGACCGGCAAGATGATCTCGCCGCAGTCCATCGCCGTGGCTTGCGCTGCGACCGGCATGGTCGGCAAGGAGTCCGATCTGTTCCGCTTCACCCTCAAGCACAGCCTGATCTTCGCCACCTTCGTCGGCCTGATCACACTGGCTCAGGCCTACTGGCTGACCGGCATGATCGTCCACTGAGTCGCGCACAGGGCAGCACATGGCGTGCTGCCCTATCCTCTGGAACTCAGCAAAACGATAGATCCACCGAACACAGCGCAACAACTCCAAAGCCCTCGGCAGAGCCAGGGCCTTGGCGCTGACAACAGGTTGACGCGTCAGCCCAGATACGGAATCAAGCCCATGATCATTTCTGCCTCCACCGATTATCGCGCCGCTGCCCAGCGACGCCTGCCGCCATTCCTGTTCCACTACATCGACGGCGGCGCCTATGCCGAGTACACGCTGCGGCGCAACGTCGAGGACCTCGCCAGCATCGCCCTGCGCCAGCGCGTGCTGAAGAACATGTCCGAGCTGAGCCTGGAAACCCAGCTATTCGGTGAGACATTGTCGATGCCGGTAGTCCTGGCCCCCGTCGGGCTGACCGGCATGTACGCCCGCCGTGGTGAAGTGCAGGCAGCCAAAGCGGCAGCCGACAAGTGCATTCCCTTCACGCTCTCCACCGTGTCGGTGTGCCCGATCGAGGAAGTGGCACCAGCGATCAACCGCCCCATGTGGTTTCAGTTGTACGTATTGAAAGACCGCGGCTTCATGAAGAACGCCCTCGAGCGCGCCAAGGCCGCCGGCGTCACCACCCTGGTATTCACCGTCGACATGCCGACACCGGGTGCGCGCTACCGCGACGCCCATTCGGGCATGAGCGGCGCCAACGCGGCCGTGCGCCGGATGCTGCAAGCCTTCACTCATCCCGCCTGGGCGCTGGACGTTGGCCTGCTGGGCAAGCCCCACGACCTGGGCAACATTTCCGCCTACCGGGGCAGCCCCACCGGCCTGGCCGATTACATCGGCTGGCTGGGTGCCAACTTCGACCCGTCGATTTCCTGGAAGGACCTGGAGTGGATCCGTGAGTTCTGGGACGGCCCGATGGTGATCAAGGGCATTCTTGACCCGGAAGATGCACGCGATGCAGTCAAGTTCGGCGCCGACGGCATCGTCGTCTCCAACCACGGTGGTCGCCAGCTCGATGGCGTGCTGTCCAGCGCCCGCGCCTTGCCGGCCATCGCCGACGCGGTGAAGGGCGATCTGAAGATCCTCGCCGACTCGGGCATTCGCAGCGGCCTGGACGTGGTGCGCATGATCGCCCTGGGCGCCGATACCGTGATGCTTGGCCGCGCCTTCGTCTATGCATTGGCTGCCGCTGGCGGCGCGGGTGTGAGCAACCTGCTGAACCTGATCGAGAAAGAAATGCGCGTGGCCATGGTGCTGACCGGTGCCAGATCGATTGCGCAGATCAGCGCCGAGTCACTGGTTCGGGAGCGCTGAGCAATGCCATCGATCAGCCGAGACACCCTGCTGGCGACTCTGCGTGAAACGGTGGGCAGCGAGCATGTACTCACCGACGAGCAAAGCACCCGGCGCTTTCGCAAGGGCCATCGCACTGGCGACGGCAGCGTGCTGGCCGTGGTCCGGCCGGGCACGCTGCTGGAGCAGTGGCGGGTCCTGCAGGCGGCGGTCGCCGCCAATCGCATCGTCATCATGCAGGCGGCCAACACGGGCCTGACCGGAGGCTCGACACCGGATGGCAACGACTACGATCGCGAGATCGTACTGATCAGCACCCTGCGCATAACCGGTGTGCAGCTGATCAATGACGGCGAGCAGGTGGTCTGCCTGCCCGGCGCCACATTGGATCGCCTGGAGCAGGCACTGGCACCGCTTGGCCGCGAGCCCCACTCGGTGATCGGCTCCTCGTGCATCGGCGCTTCGGTTCTGGGTGGCGTGTGCAACAACTCGGGAGGCTCGCTGGTCCGCCGCGGCCCGGCCTACACCGAACAGGCACTGTACGCACAGGTGATGGAAGACGGTACGCTGGCGCTGATCAATCACCTGGGCATCGACCTGGGCAACAGCCCCGAGGAAATCCTCACCCGCCTGCAACGTGGCGACTACAGCCCGTTTCAGGTCAGCAATGACGGTACCGGCAGGGCCTCCGACGGCAGCTATGGCGACTACGTACGCGACGTCGACGCCGATACACCGGCACGCTTCAATGCCGACCCCTCACGACTGTTCGAGGCCTCCGGCTCGGCCGGCAAGCTGTGCCTGTTCGCCGTGCGCCTGGATACCTTCGCCAAGGAGCCGAGCACCGCCTTCTATATCGGCAGCAACGACCCGCACGACCTCACAGAGATACGCCGCCACCTGCTCAGCCAGCTGCCAAGCCTGCCCATTGCCGGCGAGTACATCCACCGCACCGCCTTCGACATCGGCGAAAAGTATGGCAAGGACACCTTTCTGCTCATCGACAGGTTCGGCACTGCCAAGGTCCCTGCGGCCTTCGCGCTGAAGAGCCGTGTCGATGGCTTCTTCGAGCGCTTCGGCCTACGAGGCATCAGTGACCGGGCGATTCAGCTGCTGATGAATCTGCTGCCCAGCCACCTGCCACTGCGCATGCGCCAATACCGCGACCGCTATGAGCATCACCTGCTCGTCCGAGTTGCCAACGACAGCCTGGAGCAGACCCGCGCCTTTCTGAGCGAATACTTCGGGCAACGCCGCAGCGGTGCCTTTTTCGAATGCGACGCCGACGAGGGCCGCAAGGCATTCCTGCACCGCTTCGCCATCGCTGGCGCGGCGATCCGCTACCGCGAGGCGCACCGCAGCAGCGTCGAAGACATCCTCGCCCTGGATATCGCCCTGCGTCGCAATGACCGTGACTGGGTCGAGACGCTGCCGGCAGCGATGCAAGGGCAGATCATCCACAAGCTCTACTATGGGCACTTCTTCTGCCACGTGTTCCATCAGGATTACATCGTCAAGAAGGGCGTCGACCCGATCGCCATGGAGCACGCCATGTGGACGCTCCTCGATGAACGCCGTGCCGAGTACCCGGCCGAGCACAACGTCGGTCACCTGTATATCGCCAAGCCAGCGCTGGCGGATTTCTACCGCGAGCTGGATCCGACCAACGCCTTCAACCCGGGCATCGGCCAGACATCGAAAAAGAAACACTGGGAGAAGTGCTGCGGCGGTCATTGAGACACGCGAAGAAGAAAGGGGAGACCTCTCGGCCTCCCCTTTCGTAGATGTCCTGTGCTGGCAATTCTGTCGCCGCTTTCCTCGCCCGCCTGGTTGGGCAGTGCGGACCCGGGTGCCGTGACGACCCGGTGGGGTCGGCGGCGCCAGCTCTCCTGATTGGGCGAGCCGGGTGGACGTGTCGTCCGGGCCTTGAAACTGAGATAAAGCTTACGCCCGACAGCACGACCATAAATTGCAAATATTGCTCGCATAAGCATCACTTGCGCAATTTTACGTTAATAGATCAATATCTAGCGCAATCAAACGACAAATAAGCCTGAGCATGAACAAACTCGACCGCTACGACCTGAACATTCTTGCCGAACTGCAACGCGATGCGACCCTGTCCAATCAGGACCTGGCCGAACGTATCGGCCTCTCCCCCTCCCCCTGCTCGCGACGGGTCAAGCAGTTGGAGGATGACGGCTACATCGTGCAGCAGGTCGCCCTGCTCGATCGCAAGAAACTTGGCCTGAGCCTGACCGCCTACGTGCTGATCGGCATGGACCGCCACACGCCCGAGCGTTTCGAGCACTTCCAGGAAGAAATCCGCAAGTGCCCTGAAGTGCTGGAATGCTGCCTGGTCACCGGAATGGACGCCGATTACCAGCTCAAGGTGGTGGTACCCGACATGGATCATTACCAGAAGCTGCTGCTCGGCACCCTGACCCGCATCGATGGCGTTTCCAGCGTGCGCTCGAGCTTCGTGCTGCAGCAGATCCTGTCCAGTACCCAACTGCCGCTCCAGCACTTGCGCAGCTAAAAACCCTACGACCAATAGGGAACTACGCATCGCGGCCTGCCAGCGTGTAATATCCACACGCTTTTTGTGCCTAGGACAGCCCGCGGTACGGCTCGCCTGCGCCCACGGCGACAAGGCCGCGATGGAATCGGAAGCTTTCGAAGAACGGATGATGCCCCTGCTGATTGGCGGCCTGGACGTTGACGAAGCTCCATCGGCGCACCAGCAAGAATGCACCACTACCCACACGTTCAGGAACTAGGCGCACGCCGCCACACCGCTTACTGCCTCGCCCCCATGGAGAAACACATGAACGCTACAGATCGCGTCATGCAGAGTTACGGACGCTGCTGTGCCAGCCCCGCCTTTTTCGACGATTTCTACCGATACTTCCTCGACAGTTCGCCGGCGATTCGCGAGAAATTCGTCAATACCGACATGGCAGCGCAGAAGCTGCTCCTGCGACAGGGCATTCTCAACCTGGTGATGCACGCCCGCGGCATGCCCGACAGCAAATTGCGCGCCCTGGGCTGCACCCATGCGCGGGCAGCCATGGACATCCGCCCGGAGCTTTACGATCTGTGGCTGGAGTCGCTGCTCAAGACCATCATGGAGCATGACAGACAGGCTGACACGGCAACCCTGCAGGGCTGGCGCGAGGTACTGATCAAGGGCATCAGCGTCATCAGGGCCGGATACGATGGCTGACAGAGGTCTAGTGCGTGAGCGTCGCCGGCACTTCCCGCCATTCGCCCGGCTGCAAACCCTCCAGCGACCAGGGGCCGATACGCACGCGCACCAGACGCAGGGTGGGTAACCCCACGGCAGCGGTCATGCGCCGTACCTGACGGTTGCGCCCTTCTCGGATCACCAGCTCCAGCCAGGCAGTCGGTACGCTTTTGCGAAAGCGCACCGGCGGGTTGCGCGGCCACAACTCAGGCTCATCGAGCAGACGGGCGTCGGCTGGCAGGGTCGGCCCATCGTTGAGCTGCACACCCGCTTGCAGTTGCTGTAACTGCTCGGCACTGGGCTCGCCTTCGACCTGCACCCAATAGGTCTTGGCCAGCTTGTGCCGGGGATCGGCGATCCGCGCTTGCAACTGACCATCGTTGGTGAGCAGCAGCAACCCTTCACTGTCGCGGTCCAAACGGCCAGCCGGATACACACCCGGCACCGCGACGAAGTCCTTGAGCGTGGCGCGCCCCTGATCGTCATTGAACTGGGTGAGCACGTCGAATGGCTTGTTCAGCACGATCAGGCGCGACTCGGCAGGCGGTGCCTTGGGCACACGATACGGACGGGACGCAGGGCGGGAAGGTCGGGACATGCAGCGAGGCCATCGAGAAAGCGAAGCGCGCAGTTTAACGCAAAGGATCAGCGCGCCCACTTCGATCGATGACCGGGGCATGCAGCGCCATCAGTTCGACGACCCAATCCATGAACACCCGCAACTTGGCGCTGACGTGACGGTTCGGCGGATAGGCGATATACATCGGCATCGGCTCGAACTGCCAGCCCTCGAAAACGGCGACCAGCTCGCCGCGCTGCACATGCTCGCGCGACATGTAGTTCGGCAGCCAAAGTACGCCCAGCCCCGCCAACCCGGCAGCCAGGTAGGCGTTACCATCGTCGAGCGCCAGTACGTAACGGCCTTCCACGTCGACGCTTTCACCCTCGCGGTGCATCCGGTAGGAGAACAGCTTGCCGGCCCGCGCCCGCTTGAACCCGACGATACGGTGGTGGCTACCGGCGAGTTGCTGCGGGTGCTGGGGCGTGCCATATCGCTGCAGGTAACTGGGAGCGGCATACACTCCCGACTGCAGGTCGCCGATGCGGCGCGCCATCAGTGACTGGTCGGTGATCTCGCCGCCGCGGATCACGCAGTCGACGTTCTCGCCCAGCAGATCGACGAGACGGTCGCTCGCCCCGAGATCGAGCTGGATATCTGGATAACGCGCATGGAAGGCCGGCAATGCCGGCACCAGAATCATCCGCGCGAACGGGCTGGGCACATCCACCCGCAGCCGCCCGCGCGGCATGCTGGTGGCATCCGAGAGACTGGTTTCGGCGTCGTCCATATCGGCCAGCAGGCGCACCACCCGCTCGTAATAGGCGGCGCCATCGGCAGTGACGTTGACCTTGCGCGTCGTACGGTTCAGCAGCCGCACCCGCAGCCGCGCCTCGAGCTGCTGCACCAACTGCGTGACACTGGTCTTGCTCATGTGCAGCGTATCGGCCGCCTTGGTGAAGCTACCGGCCTCCACTACCCGCGCGAAGGCCCTCATCGCGTCGAATCGATCCACTCTGCCACCGCTGATTGTTTGGGTTTGCCAAACAGTGTTGACCGAACTGGCCGGTTTATCCAGCGCAGCAGCATGCCTAGAGTGAACCCATCACTTCAACGGGGCGATTGCCCACAGGAGACGACATGACTACTCGCGACGTGGTTTTCCCCGCTGGCCGTCAGGCCCTTTATGAACGCAACCGCTATTCACCCGCCGTGCGCTCCAATGGTTTGCTGTTCGTATCCGGCCAGGTTGGCAGCCGCCCCGATGGCTCCCCCGAGCCGGATCTGAAAGCTCAGGTTCGCCTGGCCTTCGAGAATCTCAACGCGGTTCTCGAAGCGGCCGACTGCACTTTCGATGACGTCGTCGATGTGACGGTGTTCATCGTCAATCCCGAAGAACGCTTCGAGACCATCTGGGAGGTCGTTCCAGAATACTGGGGCGAGGCACCG
The DNA here is from genome assembly GCF_030209025.1 of Pseudomonas sp. MEJ086. Classification (NCBI taxonomy): domain Bacteria; kingdom Pseudomonadati; phylum Pseudomonadota; class Gammaproteobacteria; order Pseudomonadales; family Pseudomonadaceae; genus Pseudomonas; species Pseudomonas sp. MEJ086. Next base: position 89,232 of record NZ_JARVSV010000035.1, on the reverse strand, counting down.
CATCCGAACATCACCTGCGTGGGCGTGACTTGGCTGTATGGCTTCCAGTTCGAGATCAAGGTCATCGCCAAGCTGCCAACAGCCTGATCGAGGGGGCCGGGGCCGGTAACGGAGCGGACGGTCAGGCGCTCGCCGCAGCGGTGTGTGATACACTTTGCGGCAGCCAAAAGCTGCCCATCCGCCACCGCAGCCCCTACCGGAGCCGAGATTTTCGATGTCCGATACTGCCCCGACCAAACCCGTTGCCAGCGGCGACAAATTCCGTACTGCACAGGGTATTACCGCGATCAAGGACGGCCAGAAGCGCCGCGCCTCGACTGAAGCCAAGGTCTATGAGCCCAAGCCGAGCTGGTTGCGGGTCAAGGCGCCGGGCGGCAGCCGTTTCGAAGCGGTCAAGCGCAACGTCGGCGAGCACCGCCTGAGCACCGTCTGCCAGGAATCCCACTGCCCGAACATGGGTGAGTGCTGGTCCAACGGTACGGCGACGATCATGCTGATGGGCTCGGTCTGCACCCGCGCCTGCCGCTTCTGTGCGGTGGACACCGGTAACCCGAATGGCTGGCTGGACAAGGAAGAGCCACAGAATACCGCCAAGTCGGTGGAGCTGATGGCATTGCGTTATATCGTGCTGACCTCGGTGGATCGCGATGACCTGCCAGATGGTGGTGCCGCGCACTACGCCGCCTGCGTACAGGCGATCAAGGCCAACACACCGCAAGTGGTGGTGGAAGCACTGACACCCGATTTCGACGGCGACCTGCCCTCCATCGAGCGCGTGGTGGACTCCGGCCTCGAAGTGTTCGCCCAGAACGTCGAGACGGTCAATCGACTGACCCGTGAAGTACGCGACCCCCGCGCCGGTTACCGCAAGACCCTCGACGTGCTGGCCCACGCCAAGCGCCATCGTCCGGACGTGCTCACCAAAACCAGCCTGATGCTCGGCCTGGGCGAGACCGACGACGAAGTGTTCGAGGCGATGCAGGACATGCGCGCCGTGGGTGTGGATATCCTCACCCTTGGCCAGTACCTGCAACCCACCCGCAATCACCTGCCCGTAAAACGCTGGGTCAGCCCGGACGAATTCAACCGCTTCCGCGAGATCGGCCTGCAGATGGGCTTCATGGAAGTGGCGGCAGGCCCTCTGGTGCGTTCTAGCTATCGGGCAGACAAGGTGTTCGAGAAGAACAACCTGGGCCTTGCAGCACCCGTACCGGTGCCTGGCCAACAGGTCGACACCAGCCTGATTCCGGCGCTGAACGTCAACTGATCACCCGGCTATCGCCACGCTCAATCGTCCATGGCCTGGCGTTGAGCGCAGCGATACCCAGGCAGATCGATCTACGACAGCTGCGCTAGAGCAAAAGCCGCCCTTTAACACCCATACCCCAGGCGCTGACGAAGAGCCTGCTCGAGACGCTCGGCGACCTCGCCGAAAGTCGGCGGCGTGCCCAACTGATCCCTCAGTTGCGTCATCTTCAAGCCTGCATAGCCGCACGGGTTGATGCGCTGGAACGGGCGCATGTCCATATCGACGTTGAGCGCCAGGCCGTGAAATGAGCAGCCACGGCGCACACGCAGCCCCAGCGAAGCGATCTTGTCGCCATTGACGTAGACACCCGGCGCATCTGCCTTTGGCGCCGCCTCGACGCCGTAGCTCGCCAGAACGTCGACCAGCGCCTGCTCCATGGCACTGACCAACTCACGCACGCCCAGGTCCAGACGACGCAGATCCAGCATCAGGTAGGCCACCAGTTGGCCTGGCCCGTGATAGGTCACCTGCCCACCGCGCTCTACCTGGATCACCGGAATGTCACCAGGCGCCAGCAGATGCTCGGGCTTGCCCGCCTGCCCCTGGGTAAACACCTGCGGATGCTGCAGCAGCCAGATCTCGTCCGGCGTGGCATCGTCGCGCTCGGCAGTCAGGGTGCGCATCGCTTCCAGGGTAGGCAGGTAATCCACCACCCCGAGATGACGCACGATAAGGTCGGCTGCCGCCACTACAGCACCATTTGCACGCGGCCGGTGGCGCGCAGGTCTACATGGATAGACTGCAGCTGCTCGACGCCGGTAGCGGTGATCAGCACCTGCACGGACAGGAAGCGGCCGTTGCGGCTGTCCCGCGTGACCAGAGTGCCAGCATCGAGATCCGGCGCATGGCGCTGGATGACCTCGATCACCATGTCGGTGAAGCCGTCACCGGCCTCGCCGATCACCTTGATCGGGTAGTTCGGGCAGGGGAATTCGATTTTCGGAGCTTGTACGTCGGTATCGGTCATGATGTTCACTGATCCAAAATGAAACGCCCTCGGATCGAGGGCGTTCATCGCAACATGGGGGCGAGCCGTCAGTTAAACAACCCGTAGAAGAACAGCCGAATGCTATCCCACAGGCTGCGGAAGAAGCCACCTTCCTCGACGGCTTCCAACGCCACCAGATCGGCGCTGTGCACCACCTGGTCACCCATCTTCACCTCGACCTTGCCGATCACGTCGCCCTGAGCGATCGGAGCGGTGATCTGCGGGTTGAGGGTCATGCTGGCCTGCAGCTTCTCAAGCTGGCCCTTGGGCAGGGTCAGGGTCAGATCCTGAGCCAGACCAGCCTTGACCTGAGAGGTCTGGCCTTTCCAGACCTGCGCCTGGGCCAGCTCGGCGCCCTTCTGATAGAAGGTGCGGGTTTCGAAGAAGCGGAAACCATAGGTCAGCAGCTTCTGGGTTTCAGCGGCACGAGCACGTTCGCTGTCGGTACCGAATACCGATGTGATCATCCGCGCACCATCGCGCACGGCCGAAGCTACCAGGCAGAAGCCAGCTTCGTTGGTGTGGCCGGTCTTCAGGCCATCGACGGTACGGTCGCGCCACAGCAGCAGGTTGCGATTGGGCTGCTTGATGTTGTTCCAGAGAAACTCTTTCTGCGAGTAGATCGCATAGTGCTCGGCATCTTCATTGATGATGGCGCGCGCCAGGATGGCCATGTCATGGGCACTGGAGTAGTGCTCCGGGTGCGGCAGGCCGGTGGCGTTCATGAAGTGGCTGTTCTTCATGCCCAGGCGTTCGGCGGTGGCATTCATCATGTCCGCGAAGGCGTCTTCACTACCGGCGATGTGCTCGGCGATGGCGATGCTGGCGTCGTTGCCGGACTGAATGATGATGCCATGCAGCAGGTCGTCGACCGTGGCCTGACTGTTCACCGGCAGGAACATGGTGGAACCACCGGAAGCGGCACCACCGGTACGCCAGGCATGCTCACTGATGGTGACCATGTCCTGCTCGCCGATCTTGCCGTTGCGGATTTCCAGGGTGGCGATGTAGGCGGTCATCAGCTTGGTCAGGCTGGCTGGCGGCAGGCGCTCGTCACCGTTGTTCTCGACCAGGATGTTGCCACTGGCACCATCCATCAGCACGTAGGACTTGGCTGCCAGCTGCGGCGGAGCCGGCAGCGGCGCCTGGTTGGCCCAAGCGCTGGAGGCGCCGAGCAACGTAAGTGACAGGAAGATGTGTTGCGCGAAGCTGGTGATTTTCATCCGTCTCTCTAAATCGCTGATGGTCGAACAGGCCCTTGCGGGCAAATATGAACTGTCATCGCCGCACGGTGGCGGCGATTCACTGCTTAGTCAGGCGGCTGGCCAATTAGTTGCCAGTGTCGAAGGGCTACGCCCCTCAGTCCGCCTTGACCAGAGTCGCTTGCCCGAGGTTGGCGACGCGAATGCTGTCTCGCACTCGGTCAGCCTCGCCCTGGCTGTTGATCGGGCCCAGTCGCACGCGGTGCAGTATCTGCTGGTTGCGCACCACTGAGTTGATGAATACCGGGGCACTCACCGACTCGCTCAACTTGGCCTTCAGGAGCTCCGCAGCGTCGGGATTGGCGAAGGCTCCCACTTGGAGATACAGGCCAGACGCTGCGGCTGAAGCGTTTTTTTTTGAGTCGATCTGCACCGGCACGGTGACGGCGGCATGCTGCTGCGGTGGCGGCGAATACTGTTCGACCGGTGCGCTGGCGGCCTGCAACTGGGCAACCTGTGCGGGCTGGACCTTGGCCATCTGCGGCTGCGCCAGCACCATCGGCACCGGGCGGCCTTGCTGAGCCCACCATTCCGCCGGGTCGATACCTTCGACATGCACCTGGGCGGTGCCCTTTTCCGCATAACCGAGCTTCTTGGCCGCAGCGAAAGACAGGTCGATGATGCGGTCGGAATAGAACGGGCCGCGGTCGTTGACCCGCAGGATCACGGACTTGCCGTTCTCCAGATTGGTCACTCGCACGTAGCTGGGCAGTGGCAGGGTCTTGTGCGCGGCGGTCATGCCGTACAGGTCGTAGGCCTCGCCGTTGGCGGTGGCCTGACCGTGGAACTTGGTGCCGTACCAGGAAGCCGGGCCCGTCGCCTTGTAGCGACGGGCATCGGAGATCGGGTAGTACTGCTTGCCGAACACCACGTAAGGGCTGGCTTTCACCGGGCCGTAATGCGGCATCGGGATGGCGTCCTGAATCTTCGAGACGTCAACGTCCCACCAGGGCGCGCCGTCTTTGTGCGGGCGGTTGAAATCACTTGGACCGGACATTCCCCCACTTGAAGCCTGCACCGGCGACGTGCCTGTCGGCGCGCGACTGGAAGAGCAACTGGCCAGCATCAGCGCAAGGATGCCGCACGCAGCCAGCTTGAACGGCAAACCCGTCATTGATTGGCACCTCGGGCCTGAACCAGCAACTCGGACAACTGATTGACCGCCATGGCGTACATCACACTGCGGTTGTAGCGGGTGATGACATAGAAGTTCGGCTGGCCGATCCAGTACTCGGCACCCTCGGCGCCTTCGAGGCGGAACGCGGTTACCGGCAGATCATCGGCCAATACGTCATTGCTCGACCAGCCCAGCGCGCGCAGCTCGCCTACGTTCTTTTCCGGATCGAGGCCGGCACTCAGGCCCTGCTCGGCCTGATCGCCCTTGACCGTGGCAAGACTAGCCACCGGTTGGCCCGGCTGCCAGTTGTGACGCTTGAAGTAGCTGGCAACGCTGCCGATGGCATCGGTCGGGTTGCTCCAGATATTGATATGCCCGTCGCCATCGAAGTCCACCGCATAGGCGCGGAAGCTGCTCGGCATGAACTGCGGCAGGCCCATGGCACCCGCATAGGAGCCTTTCAGGCTGGCCGGGTCGACCTGCTCTTCACGGGTCAGCATGAGGAACTCGCGCAGCTCCTTGCGGAAGAAAGGCGCACGTGGCGGGTAGTCGAAAGCCAGGGTCGACAGCGCGTCGATCACCCGGTAACTGCCCGTATTGCCACCGTAGGAAGTTTCCACGCCGATGATGGCGACGATGATCTCGGCAGGCACGCCGTATTCTTTCTCGGCACGCGACAGGGCTTCAGCGTGCTCGTTCCAGAACGCCACACCTTTGTTGATGCGTGCGTCGGTAATGAAGATCGGGCGATATTCCTTCCACGGCTTGACCCGCTCGGCCGGACGCGAAATGGCGTCGAGAATCGCCTGCTTGCGTTCCACACCGGTGAACAGCGTGCTCAGTTGCTCGCTGGCGAAGCCGTAGTCACGGGTCATCTCGGTGATGAATTCGCCGACTTGCGGCGAATTCGCGTACTCGTTGGCAGCCATCGCCTGTGGAGCCCCGAACAGGCCGGCAACCGCCAGCCACTGTGCATGTCGTGCGGCCCAGCCACGCAAAATCTGCATTGAATTCATAACCCCAATCAAGCCTGAGCGATCCACTTACGGTGCGTGTGGATGGACATCAGAATTCCGAAACCCGACAACAACGTAATCAATGACGTGCCGCCATAACTGATGAACGGCAGCGGCACACCCACTACCGGCAACAAACCACTGACCATGCCGATATTGATGAAGACATAGACGAAGAAGGTCATGGTCAAACCACCGGCGAGCAGCTTACCGAACAGTGTCTGCGCTTGCACGGTAATCACCAGACCGCGTGCAATCAACAGAATGTACAAGAGCAGCAACAGACAGACACCAATCAGTCCGAATTCTTCGGCCAGAACGGCAATGATAAAGTCCGTATGGCTCTCCGGCAAAAAGTCCAGGTGCGACTGAGTGCCGAGCAGCCAGCCCTTGCCGAACACCCCACCAGAGCCGATCGCGGCCTTGGACTGGATGATGTTCCAGCCGGCACCGAGCGGATCGCTCTCCGGGTTGATGAAGGTCAGTACGCGGCGCTTCTGGTAGTCATGCATGACGAAGAACCACATGGCCACGGCAATTGGCGCGATGGCTGCGACGGCACCCGCGATCCAGCGCCACTGCAGCCCGGCGATGAACAGCACGAAGGCACCGGACGCGAGAATCAGCAGCGAGGTGCCGAGGTCGGGCTGCAACAGAATCAGCACGAAGGGGGTGACGATCAGCCCGAGGCTCACGGCCACGTGCTTGAGGTTCGGCGGCAGCGTGCGTTTTGACAGGTACCAGGCCATGGTCGCCGGCATCAGGATCTTCATGAACTCCGACGGCTGGAAGCGGATGACCCCGGGGATGTTGATCCAGCGCGTGGCGCCCATGGCGTTGTGGCCCATGACGTCGACCACCACCAGCAGGCCAACGCCGCACAGGTAGCCCAGCGGTACCCAGCGGGCCATGAAGCGTGGCTCGAACTGGGCGATCACTACCATCGCCACCAGCCCGATACCGAAGGAACTGGCCTGCTTCATCAGCAGATCCAGGTTCTTGCCGCTGGCCGAATAGAGGATGAACAGACTGCCGGTGGCCAGCAGCAACAGCAGCAGCAACAGAATGCCGTCGATGTGCAGACGCTGCAGCAGGCTGGAGCGGCGACGCAGAACGTCGTCGGTGGAAAGCGTGCGGTCGAAGCTACCGGTCAGGCTCATGGATGCTTCACCTCTACGTTGAGCGGTGCCGTGGCACCGGGCGGGGCGTATTCGGCCTTGAGCTTACCGGTTTCGTCCAGCAGCCAGGCATCCATCACCTGCTTGACCACGGGCGCGCCGACGCCGGAGCCGGACTCACCGTTCTCGACCATCACCGCGACGACGATCTGCGGATTGTCCGCCGGTGCGAAACCGACGAACAGGGCGTGGTCACGATGGCGTTCCTGCACCTTGCTGCGGTCGTACTTCTCGCCCTGCTTGATGGCCACGACCTGCGCCGTGCCACTCTTGCCGGCGATCCGGTAGGCCGCGGCATCGCCGACCTTGCGCGCCGTTCCCCGTGCACCGTGCATCACCGCCTCCATGCCGAGACGGGCGTAATCCCAGTACTTGGGATCGCGCAGCACGATATCAGGAATCGGATCCGGATCATGGGGCAGACTGCCGTCGATGGTCCTCGCCAGGTGCGGGCGAGTCCACTTGCCCTTGGTCGCCACCAGCGCGGTGGCCTGGGCCAACTGCAACGGGGTGGCCTGCATGTAACCCTGGCCGATGCCGAGGATCAGCGTCTCCCCCGGATACCAGGGCTGACGATAACGCGCTCGCTTCCAGTCCCGCGAGGGCATCAGGCCGGCGGTCTCCTCGAACATGTCCAGAGACACCCGCTGACCAATCCCGAAGCGGGTCATGTAGTCGTGCAGGCGATCGATGCCCATCTTGTGGGCAAGGTCGTAGAAGTAGGTGTCGTTGGACCGCATGATCGCCAGGTTGAGATCCACCCAGCCATCGCCGGTACGGTTCCAGTTGCGGTACTTGTGGCTGTGGTTGGCCAACTGATAGAAGCCCGGGTCGAACACCCGTGAGGTCGGGGTAATGACCCCGGCATCCAGGCCGGCGACCGCCACCATCGGCTTGATGGTCGACCCCGGCGGGTAGAGACCACGCAGCACACGGTTATAGAGCGGCCGATCGATGGAGTCGCGCAGCTCTGCATAAGCCTTGAAGCTGATCCCGGTGACGAAGGGGTTGGGGTCGAAACTCGGCTGACTGACCATCGCCAGCACCTCGCCGGTGGACGGCTGGATCGCCACCACCGCGCCGCGTCGACCGCCTAGCGCCTGCTCGGCGACTTCCTGCAAGTGCACGTCGAGGGTCAGCATCACATCCTTGCCAGGCAATGGGTCGGTGCGGTTGAGCACGCGCAGCACGCGGCCGCGGGCGTTGGTCTCGACTTCTTCGTAGCCGACCTTGCCGTGCAACTGGTCCTCGTAGAAACGCTCGATGCCGGTCTTGCCGATATGGTGAGTGCCGCTGTACTCGACTGGGTCGAGCTCCTTGAGCTCACGCTCGTTGATACGCCCCACGTAACCGACCGAATGGGCGAAATGCTCGCGCTGCGGATAGTGCCGCACCAGTTGCGCCACCACCTCGACGCCGGGCAGGCGGAACTGATTGACCGCCAGCCGGGCGATCTGCTCCTCGCTGAGCTCGAACAGCACGGGCACCGGCTCGAACGGCCGACGGCCCTGACGCACGCGCCGTTCGAACAGTTCGCGATCGTCGGGGGTGAGCTGCAACACCTCGACGATCACGTCCAGCACCTGCTCCCAGTCACCCGCCCGTTCGCGGGTCAGGCTGAGGCTGAAGCTGGGCCGGTTATCGGCGATGATCACCCCGTTGCGGTCGTAGATCAGCCCCCGGTTGGGCGGAATCGGCTGCACGTGGATACGGTTGTTCTCGGCCAGCGTGGAGTGATACTCGTACTGGATCACCTGCAGGTAATACATGCGGGCGATCAGCACCAGCGTCAGCGCCAGAAACACCGCGCCACCGACCAGCGCGCGCTTGCGAATGAGGCGCGCGTCCTTCTCGTGGTCTTTTAGGCGAATCGGCTGGGGCATCGGGACTGCTGACTACTTGTGATAAGGGTGACCGGACAACACCGTCCAGGCACGATAGATCTGTTCGCCGACTAGTATCCGTACCAGCGGGTGGGGCAGGGTCAGGGGCGACAGCGACCAGCGCTGCTCGCTACGCGCCTGGACTTCCGGCGCCAGCCCTTCCGGGCCACCGACCATGAGGTTGACGGTGCGTGAATCGAGACGCCACTTGTCCAGTTCGACCGCCAACTGCTCGGTACTCCAGGGTCGCCCTTCGACTTCCAGGGTGACGATGCGTTCCCCGGGCTGCACCTTGGCCAGCATGGCTTCACCCTCCTGACGGATCATCCGCGCCACGTCGGCATTCTTGCCACGCGTGGTCAGGGGAATTTCCACCAGCTCCAGGGACAGCTCGGACGGCATGCGCTTGGCATACTCCTGCCAGCCATCTTCGACCCAGCGCGGCATGCGCGAGCCGACAGCGATCAGTTTGATACGCACGACCGGCTTACCTTACTCGCGCTCGACGCCTTGCTGCGCGCGGCTCTGCTCGGCACCCTGCCACAGACGCTCGAGGTCGTAGAACTGGCGAGCGGTCGGCAGCATCACGTGAACGACGATATCGCCCAGGTCGAGCAGTGCCCATTCGCCGCTGTCCAGGCCTTCGCTGCCGATCGGCCGCACGCCCTGTTCCTTGGTCTTTTCCAGCACGTTGTCGACCAGCGACTTGACGTGACGGCTCGAGGTACCGCTGGCGATCACCATGTAATCGGTGATGCTGGTCTTCTCGCGCACATCGATGGTGGTGATGTCCTGGGCCTTGATCTCTTCCAGTGCTGCGATGGCCACTTTGACCAGGTCTTCACTGTGCATGGTTTGCTTCGTCATAACTAACTCGTTTGCCTCGTGTTCGATTTACCCACGGTACAGTCCATGGGCATTGATATAAGCCAGCACCGCATCGGGCACCAGAAAGCGCACCGACCGGCCATTCGCCAGTAGCGAACGGATTTGCGTGGCAGACACCGCCAGCGGTGTCTGCCAGATGAAAGAAATCTGCCCCGCCGGCCCGTGCAGCGCCAGCGGGTCGGCGATATTACGCGCTGCCAGCAGGTCACGCAGCGGTTCGCTTGCCTCGCTGTCGGCATCCGGGCGCTGCAACACCAGAATATGGCAGTGGCGCAGCAACTCGTCCCAACGGTGCCAGGCTGGCAAGCCGCAAAAGGCATCCCAGCCCAGAATCAGAAACAACTGGTCGTCCGCTGCCAGCTCGGCACGCAGCGACTCCAGGGTGTCGATGCTGTAGGACGGCTTGTCACGCTGCAGCTCGCGATCGTCCACCCGCAACGATGGCAATCCCGCCACGGCCTGCTCGACCATCGCCAGGCGGTCCTGCGCCCCGACCTGCGGGGTTTCCCGGTGCGGCGGCCGCGCACTGGGGATCAACCGCAACTCATCCAGCCCCATGAACTCGACCACCTCCAGCGCGCCGCGCAGATGGCCGATATGCACCGGATCGAAGGTACCGCCCAACAGCCCGATGCGTTTGCGGTTGGCCATCAGGTGCGCACGTGACCGTCGCCGAATACCACGTACTTCTCGCTGGTCAGCCCTAAAAGACCAACCGGACCACGGGCGTGCAGTTTGTCGGTGGAAATGCCGATCTCCGCGCCCAGGCCGTACTCGAAACCATCGGCGAAACGCGTCGAGGCGTTGACCATCACCGAACTGGAGTCCACCTCGGTAAGGAAACGCCGGGCATCACTGAAGTTTTCGGTGATGATCGCGTCGGTGTGCTGCGAGCCGTAGGTATTGATGTGTTCGATGGCCGCTTGCAGCGAATCGACCACGCGGATCGCCAGGATCGGTGCGTTGTACTCGGCATGCCAGTCGTCTTCGCTGGCTTCCAGTACGTCGTTGCCCAGCAGCGAGCGGGTCTGCGCGTCGCCGCGCAGCTCGACGCCCTTGTCACGATAGATGGCCGCCAGCGGCGGCAGCACGCGTGCAGCGATATCGGCATGCACCAGCAGGGTTTCCATGGTGTTGCACGGCGAATAGCGCTGAGTCTTCGAGTTGTCGCAGACGCGGATGGCCTTGTCGAGGTCAGCGGCGATATCGACATAAACGTGGCAGACACCATCCAGATGCTTGATCACCGGCACCTTGGCTTCGCGGCTGACGCGCTCGATCAGCCCCTTGCCGCCACGCGGCACGATCACATCGACGAATTCCGGCAAGGTGATCAGCGCGCCCACGGCGGCGCGGTCGGTGGTTTCCACGACCTGTACCGCACTGGCCGGCAAGCCGGCTTCTGCCAGGCCAGCCTGGATACAGCGGGCGATGGCCTGATTGGAATGAATGGCCTCGGAGCCGCCCCGCAGAATGGTGGCGTTGCCGGACTTCAGACACAGGCTGGCCGCATCGATGGTCACATTGGGCCGCGACTCGTAGATGATGCCGATCACGCCCAGCGGCACGCGCATCTTGCCGACCTGAATGCCGGACGGCAGATAACGCATGCCCTGGATCTCGCCAATGGGATCGGGCAGCGTGGCAACCTGACGCAGGCCTTCGATCATGCTGTCGATGACCTTGGGGGTCAGCGCCAGACGATCGAGCATGGCCGGCTCGAGGCCGTTGGCACGGCCAGCGGCGAGATCCCGTTCATTGGCGGCAACCAGCTCGGCGCGCGAGGCGTCGAGTGCGGCGGCAGCGGCCTGCAGGGCCTGGTTCTTCTGCGCGGTGCTGGCCCGCGCGAGCACGCGCGAAGCCTGGCGGGCGGCACGGCCCAGGCGGGTCATGTAGTCAAGCACGGACTCGGTCATGGCAACTCAGGTCTGGCAGTTGGAAAAAGTTGCTGATTATAGCGGTCATGCCGCTCCGCGCACAGCGGCGCCTGGCAGATGGTTGTTTCCAGCTGCAAGCGGCGAGCCGAAGCCGATTGCGACATACGCGCATCTGCCTCTCTGCCGGGCCTTGTTGCTATGATCGCCCGCGCCAGCCCGGCCATCCATGACGTACATGGCGAAGGAACCGCTTTTCGGATGGATGGGTCGAAGGCTGCGATTTCTCATTTATAAGGTGTCCATACATGGGCGAGTGGCTCGATAGTCTGACTACCTGGCTTGCGGCCAACCCGCAATGGCTGGGCCTGGCGATCTTCCTGATCGCCTGCATCGAATGCCTGGCCATCGCCGGCATCATCGTTCCCGGCACCGTACTGCTGTTCGCCGTCGGCGTGATGGCCGGCAATGGCGCCCTGAGTCTGTGGGAAACCCTGGCGCTGGCGTACTTCGGCGGCCTGCTTGGCGACGCCATTTCCTATGCCCTGGGTCGTTACTTCCACCAGGACATCCGGCGCCTGCCGGGCCTGCGCAGCCATCCGCAGTGGCTCAGCGGCGCGGAAACCTACTTCGAACGCTATGGTGTCGCCAGCCTGTTGCTCGGCCGCTACATAGGCCCGCTGCGGCCGATGCTGCCGATGGTCGCTGGCATGCTGAGCATGCCGATCGGCCGCTTCATCGCCGTCAGCATGCTCGCCGCCGCAGGCTGGGCAGTCGCCTACCTGGTGCCGGGCTGGGCCGCCGGCGCCGCCTTGCGCCTGCCGCTGCCCGAGGGCTTCTGGCCCCAGGCCGCGGTGGTCGCCGCAGGCCTGGCACTGCTGCTGGTACTGACCATCCAGAGCAGCCTGCGCGAACAGCGACAGGCCAGCCTGATCGCGGCGGGCCTTGGCACCATTCTGCTGATCGCCCTGTTCATCGGCTGGCCGCATCTGATCCAGCTGGATCAGGGCCTGATGACGCTGATCCAGGAAGAGCGCAACCCGCGCTTCGACTACGTAGCGGTGGCGATCACTCACTTCGGCGACTTCGACGTGCAGCTGGCGGTCGCCGCCCTGCTCTGCGTGTTGCTGCTGCTTGCCCGCAAATGGCAGGCTCTGCTGTTCGCAGGCGGCGCCATGCTCAGCACCGCCCTGGCCAATGGCACCCTCAAGGGGCTGTTCGAGCGCGCGCGCCCTGAAATCCTGCTCGAGCCCCTGCACACCTACAGTTTCCCCAGCGGACACAGTTCGGCGGCCTTCGCATTCTTCCTGGCCACCGCCGTGCTCGCTGGCCGTGGGCAACCTGCGCGCCTGCGCCTGACCTGGATACTGCTCGCCTGCCTGCCGGCACTCAGCATCGCCCTGTCGCGGGTCTATCTGGGCGTTCACTGGCCGAGCGACATCATCGCTGGCGCCCTGCTGGCCAGCAGCCTGTGCGCAATGAGCCTGGCGCTGATGCAGCGTTTCGCCTCGCTGCCTCCGCTGCCAGCCAAGGTCTGGTGGATGATCGTGCCAAGCTGCGCCCTGCTGCTCACCAGCATGGCGCTGTGGCGAATGTCGGAAGGTGTGGAGATCTACCGTTATTGAGCCGGACCGTCGCCTTGCAGTTGCTCGACCAGTTCCTGCAGCATGTCCAGCCGCCGAGTGGCGTCTGGCTCGGCCAGCAAGGCGATTTTCTGCTCAGCACTGAACGGCAGTAGATAGCCGAGCTTGTCGGCCAGTTCGGCCTGGCTGTCGGCGCTGCCGCCCATGTCCAGGCTGGCGACCATCGGGTGCTCGGCCAGGGCGCCCAGCAGTGCCAGCAGGTCGGCATGTTCCTCGTCCAGCGGGCGCTGGGGCTGCTCTTCGAGCCACTCGATCCGAGCCAGGGTCAGTTTGTCCGGCAGCACTTGAGCCTGATTGACGCGAAACCGTCGGCCGCCCTGCACGCGAATGCCCAGCAGGCCATTGGGACGCTGCTGGAAATCACTGATGATCGCTTCGCAGCCCACCTGCGCGATGCGCTCGGCAGCGTCGCCCACCTCGGCCCCCTCGACGATGCACACCACGCCGAAGCCTTCGCCCTGCTTCATGCAGCGGCTGATCATGTCCAGATAGCGTGCTTCGAATATCTGCAGATCCAGCACGCAGCCGGGAAACAGAACGGTATGCAGCGGAAACAGGGGTAGGGTCATTGTGGTTCTCAATTCAGGAAGACGATAGCCAATGGCAGCAGGATGGCCGTGAACACGCCCATCAGGCTCATGGCCAGAGCCGCGAAGGCGCCACATTCCTCGCTTTCCTGCATGGCTCGCGAGGTGCCGACCGCATGGGCGGTCATGCCCAGAGCCATGCCCACGGCGGCGTGGTGATGGACGCCACACCAGCGCAGCAGCGACGGCCCGATGATCGCCCCCAGCACGCCGGTGATCATCACGAACACCGCAGCCAGCGCTGCCAAGCCGCCGATCTGGCTGGCCACCAGCATGGCGATTGGCGAGGTCACCGACTTGGGCGCCATGCTCATCAGCATGTTGTGCTCGGCACCCAGCATCCAGGCCAGCGCGACACCGAGGACGGTAGCGACCACCCCGGCGATCAGCAGGGTCAGCACGGTGGGCCAGAATACCTGACGGATACGCCGTAGGTTGAGGTACAGCGGCACGGCCAGCGCGACGGTGGCAGGGCCCAGGAAAATGGTCAGCGCCTCGGCACCGCTCTTGTACTCGCTGAAGGTCAGCCCACAGAGCAGCAGAATGGCGATGACCAGCAGGGTCGATACCAGTACCGGCTGCAGGAATACCCAGCGAGTTTTCTCGTAAGCAGCGATAGCCAGTTGATAGGCGCCGAGGGTGATGCCGGCGCCGAACAGCGGGTGGTGGGTGACGGCCATCCAGGCGCCGTGCCAGTCGAGCGTCATCCCTCCCCCCGGCGGCGCGTCTGGCGCTCGATCAGTTTCTGCATCATCCAGCCGGCGAACACCAGGGACAGGATCAAGGAAAGCACCAGCGCACCGATCACCGCCCAGAAGTCGGCGACGATCGCCTCCGCGTAGGCCATCACCCCGACGGCAGGCGGCACCAGCAACAGCGGCAGGTACTTGAGCAGGCTGCTGGCGGCCTGCTGGATCGGCTCGTCGACCTGACCACGACAAAGCAGAAACACCACCAGCAGCAGCATGCCGAGAATCGGCCCTGGCAGCATGGGCAGGAACAGCGCATTGATCGCCGTGCCGAGCAGTTGGCACAGCACCAGCCAGAACAGGCCACGAAGCAGCATGAAGACTCCCCTCAGACGCTGGGCAGGTGCCCCAAGCGGGACGCACCACCCTACAAGGCGGCCATTATAGGCAGGTAACGGCGGCGGCTTAACAGTGGCCGTGACTCATCGGCAGGGGCGCCCTGGCTGCCTGGGCGTGGGCGGACGCTTTGCGGCATACTGGCCGCATCGCTCATCTGACCTGGACGTCCCCGCATGTTTCGCCTCGCGCCCCTGGCTCTGGTTCTCTCCCTCGCCGCCTGCAGCCAGAGCACGCCCCTTCTACCCCCCGATGCGACGCTGCCGGACGGTTCGCGCTATCACGGCAATGTGGTCGACGGCCTGCTACAAGGCAAGGGCCGTCTGGATTACCCCGACGGCAGCTGGTTCACCGGATACTTCCTCGACGGCCTGCGCCACGGTAGCGGTGAATGGCACGGCGCCAGTGGCGAGCATTATGTCGGCGAATTCGCCGCAGGCACCTTCGAGGGCCAGGGCACGCTGAAGCGCGCAGACGGCAGCCGCTATAGCGGCGGCTTCGCCAAGGGTCGCTTCAGTGGCGAAGGCACGCTGGAGGAAGCCGGACAGACTTACCGTGGGCAGTTCCGCGATGGCCGCTTTCACGGTCTGGGTACGCTCGAGCAAGCCGACGGCAGCCGATTTCAGGGCCAGTTCGTAAAAGGCCTGCCCGACGGCCAGGGCGTGCATCAGGACGAACTCGGCAATCAGCTCTCTGGCCACTTCGTGGGTGGAGAACTCAAGGGCGACGGCAACTACCAGGGCAGCGACGGCGACAGCTACGACGGCGAACTGCGCAACAGCCTGTTCCACGGCAAAGGCCGCTACCAGAGCGCAGCGGGCAATGTCTGGAGTGGCACCTTCGCTGAGGGCGCGCTCAACGGCAAGGGCGAGTACACCGGCGCCGATGGCGAGCGCTACCAGGGGCAGTTCAAGGAGTGGCGTTATCAGGGCGAAGGTCACCTGCAGCAGCCTGATGGCAGCCGCTTCGACGGCGGCTTCGCCAACGGCCGCTTCCATGGCGAAGGCACCCTGACCCTGGCCGACGGCAGCCGCCAGCAAGGCACTTGGCGGCGCGGCCTGCGCGTGCGTGACGAAAACGGCCAGGCCCTGCCGGACCCGCTGGAAATCGGCCTGCTGAAACAGGGCGAACTGCTCGACCAGGCCATCGCCGCACTGCCAGCGTCCACTCCACGCAGCGAACTCTACGCCCTGACCCTGGCCGGCGACGGCAAGCAGAGCGTGTTCCTGCGCGAGGCCGACTACGTCGCCGACCTGCTCGCAGGGCGCTTTTCCGCCTATGGCCGCATCACCCTGGCCAACCACCGCGATCACCTGGCAGACCGCCCGCTGGCAACCCGGGAAAACCTGCGCCGCGCGGTACGCGCCATCGCCGAACGCAGCGGTCCGGAAGACCTGGTGTTCATCTACCTGACCAGCCACGGCTCGCGGGGCCATGAACTGAACCTGGATCAGCCACGCCTGCAACTGGCCGACCTGCCCGCCGACGAGCTGGCGACACTGCTGCAACCGCTGGCCGACCGCCACAAGGTGGTGGTGATTTCCGCCTGCTACTCCGGGGGCTTCATCCCCGCCCTGAAGGACGACAAGACCCTGCTGATGACCGCTGCACGGGCTGACCGGGTGTCGTTCGGCTGCTCGGAAGAAGCCGACTTCACCTATTTCGGCCGCGCGCTGTTCGCCGAAGCCCTGCAGGAGACAGACGACCTGCAACGCGCCTTCGAGCTGGCCAGCGCTGCCGTCGCCAAACGCGAGCAAGCCGACGGTTTCGAGCCGTCCGAGCCGCAGATATGGGCGCCGCCTGCCGTACTGGAGCACTGGAATGCCCTGCGTCGACAGCAAAGCGAAGCGGCCTTGAACGATAAATCCGCCGCCGCCCTCTAAACTACGTATCGAACAGCAGTCGAGGATCGACCATGTATCTGACCCCCCAGCACATTCTTCTGGCAGGCGCCTCCGGCATGACCGGCGAACACCTGCTCGACCGTTTGCTCAACGAACCGACCGTAGAGCGTGTGCTGGCCCCGAGTCGCAGGCCGCTGGCCGAACATCCCCACCTGGAAAACCCGGTCGGGGAACTGCTCGAGCTGCTGCCCACGCTGGATGGCACCGTGCACACGGCGTTCTGCTGCCTGGGCAGCACCATCAAACAGGCGGGTTCGCAGGATGCCTTCCGGGCGGTCGATCACGACCTGGTTGTGGCTTTCGGCAAGCGCGCCCTTGAACTGGGCGCGCGGCACTTAGTGGTGGTCAGCGCGATTGGCGCGGACCCGCGCTCGTCGGTGTTCTACAACCGCATCAAGGGCGAAACCGAAGAAGCGTTGAAGGCCCAGGGCTGGCCGCAACTGACCCTGGCCCGCCCCTCCCTGCTGCTTGGCCCACGCAACGAGTTCCGCCTCGGTGAACGCCTGGCGGCGCCCTTCATGCGCTGGCTGCCAGGCAAGCACCGCGCCATCGAAGTGACCGCCCTCGCCCGCGCGTTGTGGCGCCTGGCTCTCGAAGAAGGTGAAGGATTGCGAGTGGTCGAGTCGGACGAACTGCAGCGTCTCGGCCGCTGACCGGCTGGATGGGATGGCGCCGCACAGGCGGCGCCACATTCCCTCAGAACAATCCCAGCACCCATGCAACGCCAAGCAACAACAGCGAGAAGATCCACATCCACCAGAAGGAATAGCGGATGTGCTGGCCCATCTCCAGGCGAGCCAGGCCCAGTGCCAGCCACAAGGCCGGCGAGAACGGGCTGATGAAGGTGCCGATGATGTTGCCGATCATCAGCGCGTAGACCACGCTGGCGGCTTCCACGCCATGGCTGTCGACCACTTCCAGTACCACGGGCAGCAGGCCGAAGTAATAAGCGTCGGTGCTGAGCAGGAACTCCATGGGCAAGCCGAAGAACCCCAGGATCAGGTGCAGTTGCCCGACCATGGGCTCGGGCAGCACCTTGACCAGATCCTGGGCGATCGAAGACAGCATTCCGGTGCCAGCCAGAATGCCGAGCATCGAGCCTGCTGCCAGAATGATCATGCCCATGCTCAACGCCGCCGGGGAATGCGCGGCGATGCGCTGCATCTGCAGCTTGCCGTTCGGGTAGTTGATCAGCAGCGCCAGGCTCAGGCCGATCATGAATACGTAGCCTGCTGGCAGGATGCCGGTGAACAATGACACCAGCACGCACAGGAATAGACCGGCATTGATCCACATGCGCCCCGGTCGCTCGAGGGCAAGCTCTTCTGCGCTGATCTCGCCGGGGTTGCCGGTGTGATCGTTTTCGCCATCCTCGATAAGGGTGCCGCCAGTGCTGGCGATACGGCGCTGCTCGCGCCAGCCCAGCAAGGCCGCCATCACCACCAGCAGCACCACCCCGACGCCCTGGACGGCGATCAGCGGCCGCCACAGTTCGGTGACCTCGATACCGGTGACCGCTGCCGCACGCCCCAGCGGGCCCGCCCAGGGCACCATGTTGAGGATACCGGCGCCGATGGCCAGCAGCATCAGCATCAGATACGGACTCATGCGCAACTGCTTGTACAGCGGCAGCAGCGCAGGAATGGTCAGCAGGAAGGTGGTCACCCCGGCACCATCGAGGTGCGCGAGCATGCCAATGATGGCGGTAGCGATGGCAACGGCGATCACATTGCCGCGGGTCAGTTTGACCATGAAACCGATGATGGGCCGGAACAGCCCCGTGTCCTGCATCACGCCGAAAAAAGTGATGGCGAAGATGAACATGGTGGCGATGGTGATCACTCGACCTACGCCGTCGGTGAAGAACACCGAGATTTCCGTCGGCCCGAAGCCGGCACAGAAAGCCCCCAGCAGCGGCACCACGATCAATGGCAGTACGGGCGACATACGCCCACTCAGCAGCAGTGCAACCAGGCTGAAGATGGTCAACAGGCCAATCAGGGTCAACAAACCGATTTCTCCTCTTTTTCTTGTGTGAGTCGGTGCGGGCACGGACACGAGGCGCGGACTCTAGAAAGCCAACCTTTCGCGAACCTTTATGATCGGTTTATCTAAGCCCATGATTTGTCAGTGAATATGTAGCAACCAGAGGTAACACTTCACTGTACTTGCTAAGCTGGACGCCCTTGCCAACCCGTGGAGTTTCCTCATGCCCTATAACAGGACTGCCTTGATCATCGGTGCCTCCCGCGGCATCGGCCTGGGCCTGGTGCGCCAGTTGCACGCCGACGGCTGGCAGGTCACCGCCACGGTGCGTGATCCCGCCCGAGCCATCGATCTGCAGGCACTGCAAGGCGTGCAGATCGAGTCACTGGATATCGACGACGCGGCCGCGCTGCGGCTGCTGACGCAGCGGCTGAGCGGGCAGGTGTTCGATCTGTTGTTCGTCAACGCCGGGATTCTCGGCCCGAGCCACCAGTGCGCTGCGGCCGCGACGGCTGAAGAACTGGGCCAGCTGTTCCTGACCAACGTGGTGGCGCCGATTCGCCTGGCCGAGAAGCTGGTGGGTCAGCTGCGACCACAGACCGGGGTGCTGGCGTTCATGAGCTCGGGGCTGGGCAGCGTGGCCAATCCGGAGGGCAATAACCTGGCGCTGTACAAGGCCAGCAAGGCGGCGCTGAACTCGCTGACCAACAGCTTCGTCTGCGAATTGCCGGAACCACGCCCGACGGTGCTGTCACTGCACCCGGGCTGGGTGAAGACCGACATGGGCGGCGATGGCGCCATGGTCGAAGTGGTCGACAGCTGCCGCGGTTTGATCGAGCAGGTAGAACGCTTTGCCGGCCAGGGCGGCCACCACTTCGTCGACTATCAGGGCCAGAAGATCGATTGGTAATGACCAAGACTTGATGGGGCTGGCGCCCATCCTTGTATTTCGACAGTGGGAGCGGGCCATGCCCGCGAATCTATCGCGCGCATGGCCCGCTCCCACGGGATACGAGGCTGGCTTCAAGGGCGCGGTCCATCAATACCGCGACGAAGACACCAACCTAAAGCCCCAACATCGCCAACATGATGAACGTGGCGAACAGCACGAAGTGGGTCATGCCCTCGATGGCGTTGGTTTCACCGTCGTTGAGGTTGATGGCGCAGACGATCAGGGTGATGAACACCATCACCGTCTGCACGGGGGTCATGGCCATCTGGAACGGCTGGCCACTGTACAGCGCCATCGCTTCCATCACGGGCACGGTGAGAATCACCGTCGACAGCGACGCACCGAGGGCGATGTTGACCACCGACTGCATGCGGTTGGCCAGCGCTGCCCGCAATGCGGTGAGAATTTCCGGCGCTGCGGAAATCCCCGCCACCACGATGGCGGTCAACACCGGTGGTGCGCCGGTACCTTCGAGGCCCACGTCCAGGGCCTGGGACATCACCTCGGCAAGCACGCCGATCACCACGACGCCAAACACCAGCACGCCCACCGACCAGGCGACGTTGACCTGCGACTCGCCGGCCCCGTGGCCGTCGCCGCCGCCGCGGTTCTTCTTCTCCGGGTAGCTGTAGCTGAAGAAATAACTGTGCGGGCCTACCTGCATGCGCAGGAACACGGCGTAGAGCACCAGCATGGCGCCGATGGTGAACACCGAGTACGCTTTCCAGTCCGACTCGGGAATGAACTCGGGCACGACCATGGAAATGCCCATGGCGGTGAGGATCATCACGCTGTAGCTACGTGCCGAGTCGTCGTTGTACGGCTGCTCGCCGTGTTTGATGCCTCCCATCAGCGCAGCCAGACCGAGGATGCCGTTGATGTCGAGCATCACTGCCGAATAGATGGTGTCGCGCACCAGCGTCGGCGACGCCTCATTGCTCATCATGATCGCCAGAATCACCACCTCGACCAGTACCGCCGAGAGGGTGAGGATCATGGTGCCGTACGGATCGCCGACCCGTTCCGCCAGTTGCTCGGCGTGGTGAGCGACGCGCAGAGACGCGCAGACGATGGCACCGATCAGCGCGATCGCAGCGATCAGGGCAACACCCTGGCCATGCCCCAACAGCGCGTGCTCCAACGGCAGCGCGATGAGCGCGGCGAGTACGGCCAGCAGCAGCCAGTATTCCTGCTTGATGGCATTGAACATGGGCGATTCCTTTCAGAGAGGGGCAGATCGATCCTGCTCCGACTGCAACATCCTGTAAATAATTCAACCCACGTACCGCTCGGGCGTCTCGATGCCGCAAGGCCGCGCCCGTGGAGTTAAACTTCGCGGCCATGTTTGATGAACGAGATTGTCCCATGTACGACTGGCTCAACGCCCTGCCAAAGGCCGAACTGCACCTGCACCTGGAAGGCTCTCTGGAGCCCGAGCTGCTGTTCGCCCTGGCCGAGCGCAACCGCATCGCCCTGCCCTGGAACGATGTCGAGGCGCTACGCGCGGCTTACGCCTTCAACAACCTGCAGGAATTTCTGGATCTGTACTACCGCGGTGCCGACGTGCTGCGCACCGAGCAGGATTTCTACGACCTGACCTGGGCCTACCTGCTCAAGTGCAAGGCACAGAACGTGGTGCACACCGAACCGTTCTTCGACCCGCAGACCCACACCGACCGCGGCATACCCTTCGAAGTGGTGCTGCGCGGC
Organism: Pseudomonas sp. MEJ086; assembly: GCF_030209025.1. Lineage (NCBI taxonomy): Bacteria > Pseudomonadati > Pseudomonadota > Gammaproteobacteria > Pseudomonadales > Pseudomonadaceae > Pseudomonas > Pseudomonas sp. MEJ086. Next base: position 67,850 of record NZ_JARVSV010000035.1, on the reverse strand, counting down.
ATCAAGCAGGCGCTGGTCGATGGCGAGAAGCAACTGGGCATCAGCCATGGTCTGATCCTCGCCTTCCTGCGCCACTTGCCTGAAGAGCAGGCCTTCCAGACTCTGGAGCAGGCCATGCCGTTTCGTGACGCCTTCATCGGCGTCGGCCTGGACAGTTCGGAGAAAGGCTTCCCGCCGCGGCTGTTCGAGCGGGTGTTCGCCAAGGCCCGCAGTGAAGGCTTGCACGCGGTGGCCCACGCCGGCGAGGAAGGCCCGCCCGAGTACATCTGGGAAGCGCTGGACCTGCTCAAGATCGAACGCATCGACCACGGCGTGCGCGCCAGCGAAGACGAGCGCCTGATGCAGCGCGTCATCGACGAGCAGATCCCGCTGACCGTCTGCCCGTTGTCCAACACCAAACTCTGCGTGTTCGAGCACATGGGCCAGCACAACATCCTCGACATGCTCGAGCGTGGCGTGAAGGTCACGGTCAATTCCGACGACCCGGCCTACTTCGGCGGCTACGTCACCGAAAACTTCGCCGCCCTGCACGAGGGTCTGGGCATGAGCGAAGACCAGGCCAAGCGCCTGGCGCAGAACAGCCTGGACGCTCGACTGGTGTGAAACGTCGCTCAGCCGCCGTGTAGGGTGGACGACGCTTTTATCCGTCCACTGTGGATAGTCAGGATTACCGTGTTGCTTTTGCCTTCAGTTCCGCTCTGACGAGCGGGTTTCTTTTGGCATTGCCCCAAAAGAAACCAAAAGGTCTAGCCCCGACATCCGGCCCCGGCTTCGCCGGGGTTCCCTCGCTACATCGTTGCTCCGAGGGCACGCCGCGAAGGGCCATCCCTGGCCCATCGCGGCTCTCGCGGCATCCATGCCGCTCAACCCTCTACACAACGATTCCACTCGGCCTCCTGAAGGGGCAATTGATGTTGCCTGTGAGCCTTGTGGAAAAAAGCACCTCAGTACGGCGTAGCGAGAACCGTTAGGCAAGTTGCCACGCACGGCAGGTGTGATCAATGCCCCTTATGGTCATGCCCGCCTTCGGCGGCCGGCTCATCCTTCTGTACCGCCACCTCGACCTGCACCTGGCCTGCCTTCTCGAAGGTCAGGGTCAGCGGAAAACGCTCCCCGCTCTTCGCCTGCTGCTTCAGGTTGAACAGCATCACGTGATACCCCATGGGCGCGAATTTGACTTCGCCACCGGCGGGAATCACCACGCTCTGAACCTGCTGCATCTTCATCATGCCGCCCACGTGGGCATGCTCGTGAATCTCCGCCTTGCCGGCTACCGGCGTCTCGACCGACAGCAGACGATCATCCTGAGCGCCCTTGTTGTGCACCACGAAATAGGCGGCGGCGGTCGGCGCCACCGGCGGCATTTCCCGCGACCAGGGATGATCGATATGCAACTCGCCGGCATCGTACTGGTGAGCGTTGGCCAGCAGGCTGGTGCCCAGCAAAGCGGCGGCTAGAACGATTTTCTTCAGTGACATGGCAACTCTCCATGAAGCGATTTGAATGAATGAACGTACCCGCAGGCACGCTCTTGAAATCAGGCCAACCGACGTGCCGAAAGGCGTGACAGCAGCAGAAAGTCCAGCGCCCAGATCAGCAGCAGCGAGACACCGACCAGCGGAAACAGCGCACCGAGCACGATCATGATCGCCACGCCGACCTTCCAGCGCGGCAGGTCATGGCGCAACGGCGGCACGCCAAGGCTGCCGCTGGGGCGCCGACGCCACCACATGATCAACCCGCTGACCGAACTGAGCAGAATCAGCAGGCAGACGACGAACATGAACAACTGATGCGGCAGACCATAGAGCTTGCCCATGTGCAGCATCACCCCGCTCTCCACGGTGCGGGCCGCCAGGCCGTAATCGCGCCAGCGTACATCGGCCAGGACGACGGCACTGTACTGGTCGATATGCAGCGTGGCGTCGTGGCGTGGGTCGTCAGCGAATAGCGCGATGGTGTAAACGCCGGTGGGGGTGGCCGGAAAGGTGATGCTGTAACCCGGATGAACACCACGCTCGCTGGCGATATCGACCACCTGCTGCAAGCTGACGCTCGGGTTGGCCGTGGAGGCCGGCATGGCACCGCCATTGTGCGCCGCATGGGGATCGGACTCCGGCATCGGGGTATTTTCCAGCGCCCAGGGCACGGTCTGTTTATGACTCTGGTTGAGCTCACCGGCCTGCCGGTCCGAGGTCGGTACCTCGTCCCACATGGCCGCCGGGAAGTGGTTCCAGGCACCGGCGAACTGCTTGCCCCAGAAGCCTGTCCAGGTCATCCCGGTGAGCAGCATGAACAGCAGCAACAAGGCGCCCCAGAAACCGGTGACGGCATGCAGGTCGCGCCAGAACAGGCGACCACGGGCCGACAACCGTGGCCACAGCACACCGGCCTTGTTGCTCCCCCGCGGCCACCAGAGATACAGGCCGGAAACCACCAGCACCACGCCCCAGCCCGCCGCCAGTTCGATCAAACGATCTCCCGGCGTACCGATCAGCAGGTCGGCGTGCACCGCACGGGCCAGCGCCTGCAGATTGTCGTGGGCATCCTGAGTGCCGAGGATGGCGCCACTGTAAGGGTCGACGAAAACGTTGCGAGTGCGCTCGCCAACCCCGACGACGAACTGCGCGCTACGGTCGACATCCACCGGCGGCAGGTATTGGCTGACGCTGCCCTGGGGGTAGACCGCCTGCACCCGAGCAAACATTTCATCGGCTGTCAGCGACGGGCCGCTGGCCTGCACCTGCAGCAGGTCGGCGTACATCAACTGATCGAGCTGGGGCTTGAACAGGTAAACGATGCCGGTCACCGATAGCATGATCATGAAGGGAATGACGAACAGGCCGGCATAGAAATGCCAGCGCCAGGCCAGGTTGTAGAACGAGGGTGTCGCGTTTCTCATGGGAAGCCCGATCTTGTGCGTAAGCGAATTGCCCACGACGCAAAGCGCGCGGCAGGCAAAGACAACTAAACGAAGTCAGGCGGTGAGCGGAGAAGCGCGAGGATTGGCCGATGGCCAGAGATAACGCACGGCCCCGCCGGGTTCGGCAGTGGGGCGAGGGTTGGTCGGGCGCTGGCGTGGCAACAAGCCCAGCAGGCCGAAGAAGGCAGCCAGCGCCAGGGCGACGAAGGTGGAGCACAGCGGGCAACCGGAGCCCGTCGAGGGCATGGGCATGCCGGAATCGACGCCGCCCATGTCCATGCCAGCACTGCCACTGGCATCCAGGGCGCAGTAACCGCCGTCCATGCCGCTGAGCTGCAGACCGGTCATCTGCCCGTGGCCGATGGCACAGGCGAACGCGCTGAACAGGACGCTGAAATACAGCACCCAGGCAAGCAACGAGCGATCAGAGCGGGACAGGTTCATGGGCGACGATTTTAGGGCCTGTAGCGTGTCAGGTGCTGCGGTGGATTGCCGCAGTATAAGGTCTGTTGACGCTTCAGCACGACCGCGTCGGCCCGGCCCTACGGGTTGCGCGGGAAATCTCGCCATACGTCGTTGGAGAACTTGAAAAAGGAACACCATTCCCTGCGTCCTCCGCCTTGCGGATCGCCGCCCGGCCTTGCGAGATTTCTCGCAGCAACGCGGCTTGCGCTGAAGCGTCAACAGACCCTAGCTCCCCACGGAGCCTGCGCCAGCAGTTCGGCGCAGCGCGCCTGGACGAAATCGCGCAACAGGTGCACCGGCTTGCTCAGTTGCTCGCGGTGGGTGCAGATCAGATTGAGGGGCGTCGGCTCCCCCTGCAGATCCGGCAGCAAGACCGTGAGGCGCCCGGCGTGCACGTCGCCTGCCACATCCAGCCAGGATTTGTACACCACGCCCGCCCCGGCCACGGCCCATCGCCGCACCACATCGGCGTCATCGCTGAGCCGGTCGCCGGCGACCTGCAGGCTGTGCTCGGCGTCCCCCTCATGAAAACGCCAACGCTCGTAGGCGCGACCGCCGAGCATGTAGATCAGGCAGTTATGCTCGCGCAGGTCACCGATCTGCCGCGGCTCGCCGTGGCGCTGCAGGTAGGCTGGCGCGGCGCACAACACCCGGCGATTGCCTGGCGCCACGGGCAAGGCCACCAGTCTCGAGTCTTCCGGTTCACCGTAACGCAGGGCGATATCCACGGGCTCGCGAAACAGATCGGTAACCCGGTCGCCGAGCAGCAGCCGCAACTGCACCTGCGGGTGCGTCTGCATGAAGGTCTCGAGCCACGGCAGCAGGGTATTGCGGCCGAAATCGGACGGCACCGAGAGCTGCAGCGGCCCGCTGATGGCGGATTTGCTCCCGGCCAGCTGCTGGCGTCCGGCCTCCAGGCTCTGCAACGCCTGCCGGGCATGCTCGAGAAAACCTTCCCCCTCGGCCGTCAGCCGCAGGCTACGGGTCGAGCGCACGAACAGACGCGCCTGCAACTGCTGCTCCAGGCGCTTGAGGCCGGCGCTGGCCACCGCAGGCGAGATAGCGAGCTGGCGGGCTGCGGCAGACAGGCTACCTTCCCCGGCGATGCGCACGAACAGTTGCAGGTCGTCAAAACGCAGCATGGCGTCGATCTTCAAAAAAATATTGAAAGAGACTCTACCTTCATCTGGTTTTTCCTAGCAATGGAATGGCGCAAGCTGCGCTCATCTCACGCCCCTACAGGACTCCTCCATGAAAGCCGTCGCCTATCACCAGTCGTTGCCCATCGATAACCCGCAAGCCCTGCAGGACGTGCAACTGGATGCGCCGACCCCCGGCCCACGGGATCTGCTCGTCGAGGTCAAAGCCATCTCGGTGAACCCGGTGGACACCAAGATCCGTCGTAACGTGGCCCCCGAGCAAGGCCAGGCCAAGGTACTGGGCTGGGATGCCGCCGGCGTGGTCAAGGCGGTCGGTAGCGACGTCACGCTGTTCAGGGTCGGCGATGAGGTTTCCTACGCAGGCGCCATCAATCGCGCTGGTGCCAACAGCGAATTGCATCTGGTCGACGAACGTATCGTCGGGCGTAAACCACGCAGCCTGCCCTTCGCCGAAGCCGCCGCCATGCCGCTCACGGCGATCACCGCCTGGGAGCTGCTGTTCGACCGCTTGCAGGTCACCAGCGGTAGTGTCGACCAAGGCCAGAGCCTGCTGATCATCGGCGCTGCGGGTGGCGTCGGGTCGATACTGGTGCAACTGGCGCGGCAGCTCACCGGGCTGACCGTGATCGGCACCGCCTCGCGCCCGGAGACCCAGGCCTGGGTACAGGAGCTGGGCGCTCACCATGTGATCGACCACAGCAAACCACTGAACGAGGAACTGGCGCGTATCGGCATTCCTCAGGTCACACACGTAGCCAGCCTGACCCAGACCGACCAGCACTACGATGCACTGGTCGAAGCGTTGGCGCCCCAAGGCCGTCTGGCACTGATCGACGATCCGCTCCAGCCGCTGGACGTGATGAAACTCAAGCGCAAGAGCATTTCCCTGCACTGGGAACTGATGTTCACCCGCTCGCTGTTCGAAACCGCCGACATGATCGAACAGCACCGCCTGCTCGACCGCGTTGCCGATCTGGTCGACGCCGGCACCCTGAAAACCACGCTGGGCGAACACTACGGCACCATCAACGCCGACAACCTGCGCCGCGCCCATGCCCTGCTGGAAAGCGGCAAGGCGAAGGGCAAGATCGTGCTGGAAGGTTTCTGACGACGCCCTTAGGGTGGGTCGGGCCGCGCAGGTTAGCGACGCCAGGTATAGCCGTATCAAGTACCGCTATCTCGGCGCGTCGCGTAACCCACCAAGCGATATCCGCCGTAACGCCCATGGTGGGCTACGACGCAACGATCCCCACGCGCCGCTTGCGCCCTGCAACAAGCACCTAATCCACCCTACGAGGATTTTGCGCTACTGAAATCGTGCGCAATGATCCTCGGCGGGTAGCGCTGCGGTGTACCACACGTAGTCCGCTTGTTGCGCCGTTACCGACTTGCCCACCTCGGACAGGATCAGCACCTGGGCGCTAGCGGGTGCGCCCAGGTCACCGAGGTGCAGCGGCACACCCAAGTCACGCCGCACATGAAAAGCGCCTGCGAACAGCATCGCCGGCTGCGGCGCGGCCAGCAACTGTTCGGCCATGCGGCGGTCACGTTGTTGCTGCACCGCCAGCATCGCCGGCAATTGACTCACCGGCAGCTTGTCGCAGTGGGATTCGCGAATCTGCTCCAGCAGCGGCTCTCGCACCGCTGCGGCAGTCGAGGCCTGGCCCTGCAGAACAGGCTGCTCACGGTAGATGGCCATGATCTCGGCGCGGTCTAGATTGGCAGCTCTCAAGCCGTAGCGCTGTGCCAACCCATGACGAACGATCGGCCCATACAACGCCCAGGGCCAGCCGTTACTCCACTCCAGCGCCTTGGGCAAATCATCGATCTGTCTGCCTTCTCTCAGTTGCTGCGCGACCTCGTCGGCCAGGTGCTGCTGGCCCGAGGCGAGCATTTCCAGCAGCAAACTGCCCTGCTCGCGGCGTTGCTCCAGCGCATGCAGCAACCACAGCTGAAGGGCATGATGATCCGGGTTGTCGTGCTGCTCGCCGACCAGTACGCGGGGCGCCGTGGCCAGCCGCGCCACCAGTTGCTCGGGCGTCAGCCGCTCGCCACTGTGCAGATCGACGATCTGCCCCAGCTCGGCATGCCCGTGTCCCTGCGGGCTTTGCCACGCAGGCAGCGGCGCCAGAACAGGCTGGCTTTGACAGGCGGCGAGCACCAACAGGGCAAGCAACAGAAGACTACGCATGAAAATTTCCTTCAGCGGGCAACGATGAGCGGATGCCCCCGCTCGGGATGCTGCTGCACCAGCACCTCGAGACCGAACACGGCCTGCAACGGCTCGGCGCGCAGCACCTCGGCGGGCAGGCCGATGGCGTGGGTTCGCCCTTCGTTGAGCAGCAGCAGACGGTCGCAGTAGCGCGCCGCCAGATTCAGGTCATGGAGGATGACCAGCACCGCAGCGCCCTGTTCGGCAAAACGGCGCACGGCCTGCAGCGTGGTGTGCTGATGCAGAGGGTCGAGCATGGACGTGGGTTCGTCGAGCAACAGCGTCTGCTGGGCACCACCAGGCCACAGCTGGGCCAGAACCCTAGCCAGGTGCACGCGCTGACGCTCGCCACCTGACAATTGCAGATAGCTGCGCTCGGCAAGGTGCTCGGCATCGGCTGCCTGCAGCGCCTCGCGGACGATCTGCGCATCACGGTCACGACCAGTGTCATGGGGCATGCGTCCCATGATCACCACATCACGGACCGCAAAACCGAAGCTCAGTGACGAACTCTGCGGCAGCACCGCCAGGCGTCGTGCCCGTTCCCCACCCTGCCAGGCGCTCAATGGACGATCGCCGAGCGACACTTCGCCCGTTGCCGCCGCCAGCTCGCCACACAGGGCACCGAGCAAGGTGCTCTTGCCAGCACCGTTCGGACCGAGCACGCCCAGCACCTCTCCGGGCTGCAACTGCAGATCGATATCGGCCAGCACCTGTTTGTCGCCGCGCTTGATCGACAGCTTGCGTGCGCTGAGCATCAGGTGCGCCCCCGTAGCAGCAGATAAAGAAAGAACGGGGCACCGATCAATGCGGTAACGATGCCGATGGGCAGTTCGGCAGGCGACAGGATCAGCCGCGCGAACAGATCGGCCAGCAACAATAGACTGGCACCGGCCAGCGCCGAAGCGGGCAGCAGAACGCGATGGTCCGGGCCGACCAGCAGGCGCACCAGGTGTGGCACCACCAGGCCGATGAAACCGATCATTCCGGCCGCCGCCACTGCCGCGCCGACTCCCAACGCGGTGCAGAACACCAGCTCGCGCTTCAGCCGTTCGACCGCAACGCCCAGATGGCGGGCCTCCGACTCACCGAGTAGCAAGGCATTCAGCGCCTGGGCCCGACGCGGCAGCCACAGCGCCACGGCGAGGGTCACCAGCAACAGGGGCCAGAGGCGCGCGTAGCTGGCGCCATTGAGGCTGCCGAGGTTCCAGAAGGTCAGGGTGCGCAAGGTGGCATCGTCGGCCAGGTAGGTGAACAGGCCGATGCAGGCGAATGCCAGCGCATTGAGGGCGATCCCGGCGAGCAGCATGGTGGTCACGCTGGTCTGGCCGTTGCGCCGCCCCAGACGGTAGACCAGTGCGGTAACCACCAGCCCGCCCAGAAAGGCGCACAGCGACAACAGATAGGGCGCGAACAGCTCGGGAATGCCGCCCAGTGCCGCGCCACCGACGATAGCGACAGCCGCACCGAGCGCCGCACCGCTGGAGACGCCGATCAGACCGGGATCGGCCAACGGGTTGCGGAACAACCCCTGCATCGCCACACCACACAGCGCCAGCACGGCGCCGACCGCAAGGCCCAGCAGCGTACGCGGCATACGGATCTGGCCAAGAATCAGCTCGGCCTGCTGCAGGCCGTCACCTTCCAGTGGTAACCCGCTCAGGCGCAGCGCGGCACGCAAGGTGTCACCCAGCGGCAGACTGACGGGCCCGAGTGCCAAGGACAGCCACAACGCGAGCGCGAGCAGCAGGCCCAGTGCGATAAACAGTGAGCGCGGGCTGATCAGCGGTCTCATGGGGTCGCGGGGGTAAGCGGCGTACGGCCAGGGTAGAAGGCCGCCGAGAGCTCGGCGAGGCCGGCGGGAATGCGTGGGCCGAGGCCGCCGACCAGCAAGGTCGGATCGATGGCAACCAGGCGCCCTTCTTTCCCCGCCTTGGTCGAAGCCAGCGCCGGGTTCTGCTTGAGCAGTGCCTGCTTGGCCTCGTCACCGCTCAGGCGGCGATCGGCGAAGATCACCACCTCGGGGTCCAGTGCCAGCAACGCCTCGGTGGACAGCGCCTTGTAGCCATCGTGGGTGGTCAGGTTCTTGCCGCCAGCGTGCTCGATCATCCAGGCCGCAGCCGTGTCCTGCCCGCCGGCCATGGGGCTGCTGCCTGCATGCCCGAGCAGCAGCAATACGCTGGGCGTCTTGCCGTCGGCCTGGGCCTTGGCGACCCAGTCGGCCTGTTCGCTCAAACGCGCCTGGTAGGCGTTGAAAACGCTTTCGGCGTGCGCTTCGTCGCCGAGCAGTGAGCCGATACGTTGCAGGTTGCCATGCAAGGCCTGCAGGTCGGCTTCAGCCGACAGGGTTTCCACCTTCACTCCGGCTGCTGCCAACTGCGCCAGCACCGGCGGCGGGCCCATCTCCTCGGTGCCGAGCAGCACCTCGGGACGCAGCGCGAGGATGCCCTCGGCAGCCAGCTGGCGCTGATAGCCGACACTCGGCAATGCCTTCAGGGAGGCCGGGTGCAGGCTGGTGGTGTCGACCCCCACCAGCTTGCCTTCACCCCCCAACTCGACGACCCACTCGCTGAGCGAGCCACCCGCGCTGACCCAGCGCTGAGGCAGGTTGTCGGCACTCGCCACCAGCGGCGACAGCAGGCTGGCGAACAGGGCGAATACGGCGATAGGGCGGGTCATGGATCAGGCTCCAGAAAAACACGATTCGTATCCCAGCCACTGCAAAACGTCGTTGGCCAGGGCTGGCAGTGTAGCCGCAGACAGGGCGGCTGCCTCTGCTTTCAGAGTTGCAGGGCCGGGGTTTCTTCCGCCAGGCGGCGCCAGTCCTCACGCTCCGGCACACCCGGCTTGCGCGCACCGAACAGCTGCAGGATCAGCTCGCCATTGGCATCGAAGGCTTCCCAGCTGGTGATCACACCGTCGCTGCTCGGCTTGCGCACGCGCCACAGTTGATGGACGTCGTTGGCCTTGAGGTGCAGGTTGAACTGCGGGTCCAGCACGTTGAACCAGGTATCCATCCAGCGCAGGTTGCTCACCGGGCCGGTATGGATCTGGATGCAATGCCGGTTGCCGACGAACACCATGATCGGCACCTCGGCAGCCGCAGCGCGCTCGAACACGCCCGCCAGGGCATCGGGCGCCAACCTCTCGGCCCACTCGCCGCCTGCCAGGCGCAGGGCCTGGGTGCGGGTCGCAGCGTGGGTCTTCAGCAAGGCGAAGAAATGGTGGGTGTCCTTGAGCGTCGCCCAGCCGACACGCAGGGCCTCGACATCGATCTGCTCGTCCGCCCGCGGCGCCGCGGGCTCCGGCAGAGCCCTCAGTTCGAGTTCAGGCAGTTGCTGCGCAGCACGGAACCGCTCGACCAGGGGCTCCCAGGCCGCCAGCTGGCTGTACTCGGTGAGGTACACCTTGTGCACCGCCATGCCCTGATGATCGAACACCTGAACGCTGCGCATCGCTCCGCGCGGGCTTTGCTCCTCGACGGCGAACACGCTGGCCCAGCCACCGAGAAACAGGCGCAGGTCGATATCCGCGGATACCACCAGGCCCATCTGGCCATTGCCGGTCACCGTCACGTCGCGATAGACGCCCTTGCGCTCGTGCACGCAGGACTCGTTGCGGGTCAGCGCCATGACCTGGCCGAGCTCGCCCAGCGCAGGCAGCAGCGTTGCCCACTCGGGGCGCAGGCGCACTGCATCCACGCCCAGTCGGCTGGCCGTCAGCTCGGCTTCGCTGACACCCAGCTGCGCTGCCGCATCACGGGCACGCAGGTGCGGCTGTTCAACACGCAGCGCCTGCCAGGAGGCGTACAGGCCTTTGCCGGCACCGGATAGATCGCTCATCACTTCAACTCCTTGCAAGCCCCGCTGACCAGGCGAGGGAAACCGCAGACTGGAAAAGGGTAAACGCCCCGTTCCGAGAGCGAAACGGCGCAAATATTAAATCATCTTAATTGTCATGAAGTCTCGTTTACAAACGATAATCACTAGCATTAAATATGTCATCCCTGCCTATCCGCTGTTCGACATGATCGAGGAGAACTGCATGTCGCCCACCCCGCCTTTCCCGCTTCGCTCATGCCTGGCCCTGTTGTTGCTCGGACCGTCACTGGTCAGCGCACAGACCCTGCAACTGGACCAGACCACGATCAGTGCGACCCGCACGGAACAGAGCACCAACAGCGTTCCCAACACCGTGTCGGTGATTACCGAACAGGATATCGACCGCAAGACGGTGAAGAACATCAAGGACCTGACCCGCTACGAACCGGGTGTTTCGGTCAGCGGCACGGGCAGTCGCTTCGGACTGTCAGGCTTCACTATCCGGGGCATCGGCGGCAACCGCATCCTCACTCAAGTGGACGGGGTGCCCATGCCGGACGCCTTCACCTTCGGGCCATTCCTCGACGCACGGCGCAATTATGTCGACCCGGATACCCTCAAGCGTGTGGAGATCATCCGCGGCCCGGCCAGTTCGCTGTACGGCAGCGATGCCATTGGCGGTGCGGTCAGCTTCCTGACCAAGGATGCCGCCGATTACCTCGAAGCCGGCGACGACACCTATGCCCGCCTCAAGACCGGCTACGACGGGGCAGACGACAGCTGGTCGCGCAGTGCGACGCTGGCCGCCCGCCAGGGCTCACTCGATGGTCTGCTGCACCTGGGCAGGCGTGACGGCCAGGCCCTCGACACCTACGGAGGCCGAAGCGGGATAGGTGCCAGCCGTGAAGAGGCCAACCATCAGGACTACACGGCCAGCAACCTGCTCGCCAAGATCGGCTGGAATTACCTCAACGACGACCGCCTGCAACTGACTTACGAGCGTTACGAGGACGATGCCGACACCAGGGTGCTCAGCGAATACAGCACCGCGGCCACCGTGCGCACCTCCGATGCAACCGACAACACCGATCGCGACCGGATCAGCCTGCTGCACAGCTTCGCTCTGGATACTGCGCTCAGTGATCATGTCGAATGGCAACTGAGCTATCAGGAAAGCCAGATCCGTCAGCGCACTTACCAGCAGCGTTTCAGCGGCGGCAGCTTGCGTGAGCGCAGCCGAGACTCGACTTATCAGGAAGATCTCTGGGCCTTCAACACCAAGTTCGACAAGGCCTTCGAGACCGGCCCGGCCAACCATCGACTCATTTATGGCTTCGACTTCAAGCGCCTCGAGAGCAGTGACCTGCGCAAAGGCCGTGAAGTGTTCGCCAGCAGCGGCCTGCCGGTTCCGGCGATTCCTGGCGACGAGACCTTCCCGCTCAGCGACTTCCCGGATCCGACCTCGACCGAATATGCGTTCTTCGTTCAGGACAATATCGAGATAGGCCGCTGGACGTTGCTGCCTGGCCTGCGCTACGACCACTACGAGATGAAACCGAAGGTCACTCAGCACTATCTGAACAGCCAACCGGTGAACCGCAACCCATCGGACTATCGGGACGAGGCCATCTCGCCGAAACTCGGCATCACCTATCAAATCGACGATGCCCACAGCGTTTACGGTCAGTACGCGGCAGGATTCCGAGCGCCGAATCCCGTGGACATCTTTGGCGAGTTCATCAACTTCGCCCGCAACTACCAGACCATCGCCAACCCCGGCCTGAAACCGGAGACCAGCGACAGTTACGAGATCGGCCTGCGCGGTCAGTACGATAGCGGCGCCTTCGGTGTGGCACTGTTCTACAACCGTTACGATGATTTCATCGAGCAGATGACGTTGGCCAGCGACCCGACCGGCGCCGGACGCATGACTTTCCAGTATCAGAACCTTGATCGCGTCACGATCCGTGGTGCGGAGGCCCGCGGTGAGCTATTGCTCGAGAGCTTCGGCATGCCTGCCGGCAGCCATCTGCGTAGCGCCATCGCCTATGCACGCGGCAAGGACGAGGCAACCGGGCAACCGATCAATAGCGTCGACCCGCTCAAGGCGGTGCTCGGCCTTGGCTACGATGCGCCGAGCGGCCAGTTCGGCGGTGAGCTGACCTGGACGGTGGCGGCCGCCAAGAAGCGTGTCGACCAAACGCAGATCGCCAACCAGTTCGAGCCCTCGGGCTACGGCACCCTCGATCTCAGCGCTTACTGGAATATCGGTTCCGGCGTATCGGTCAACGCGGGCCTGTTCAACCTGACGGACAAGCAGTACTGGCAATGGGGCGACGTACGCAGCCTTACCGAGAACAGCTCGAGCCTCGGGCGCTATTCCCAACCGGGACGCCACGCAGCCTTCAACCTGATCTGGGAAATATGAACAGCGCAACCTGAGCCCATTCGCGCAAGGACGCGCGCCCCCTTCCATCGCCAGGCCGATCCGGGATAATCCCCGCTCAGGCCTGGAGACTTCGATGATTCGTCTATGCGCCCCGCACGAGCTTCCGGAAGCTCAAAGCCGGGGCTTTTCCGTTACAGGTACGCAGCTGTTCGCCGTACGCAAGGGTGGCGAGGTGTTCGTGTACCGCAACCGTTGCCCGCATCGCGGCGTGCCGCTCGAGTGGCAGGCGGACCAGTTCCTCGACCCCAGCGCCAGCCTGATTCAATGCGCCCGGCATGGTGCGCTGTTCCTGATCGAGTCCGGCGAGTGCGTGGCCGGGCCCTGCGAGGGCGATGCTCTGCACGTGATCAGCAGCAAAGAGGATTTGGACGGGATCTGGGTCGATCTGTAGGTCAGAACCCGGGTATCGCTTCGCTCGAGGCCCGGCCACGGAGGCATGTTGACGCGAACGCAGCGTCGTCGCCTGGAGGGAGCACTCTCAAGCCAGCACTACATCCAGGCGCCGTACCACCTCGATGCCCTGCGGCGAGATATCCACACCGTAGGCCAGCACCTCGACACCGGCTTGCACCGCCTCGGTCAGGGCCGCCGCGTAGGCCGGGTCGATTTCCCCGGCAGGTCGCACCGCCTCGATACCCGACAGGTTCACGCCATACAGTTGCACCGCGCGCACGCCACTGCGTGCCAGGGCGGCCAGCTCACGCAGGTGCTTGGTGCCGCGTTCGGTACGCGCATCCGGGAAGGCCGCCACGGCACTGTCGGCGAAGCCCAGGGTCACGCTCTTCACCTCGACGAAAGCCACACCGCTGGCGTATTCGAGGCAGAAGTCCACCCGACTGCGCTCCACGCCATAAGGCACCTCACGGCGCAGCGCGGTGAAGCCCGCCAGCTCGGAAATAACCCCGGCGCGCAGCGCCTCCTCGACCAGCCCATTGGCACGCCCGGTGTTGATACAGGCCAGCCGACCATGGGGCGTTTCACCGATCTCCCAGGTGCCCGGTAGCTTGCGCTTGGGGTCACTGGAGCGGCTGAACCAGACCCGGCAGCCCTCGCTCATGCAGTTGAGCATCGAGCCGGTGTTCGGACAGTGGATGGTCAGCAGTTCGCCGCTGGCGGTTTCGATGTCGGCGAGAAAACGCTTGTAGCGACGCAGCAGGCGACCTTCTTCGAGCGGCGGATCAAATCGCATTGGCGCTCCACGTCTTCAGGCCGCGGGCAATGCGTTCGACCGCTTGCTCCAGGCGCGGCAGGCTCTGCGTGTAGGCGAAGCGCACGTGATGCCCTGCCTGATGACGACCGAAGTCCAGGCCCGGGGTGAACGCGACATGCTCGGTTTCCAGAAAGTGTTGGCAGAACCCATAAGCATCGCCACCGAAGGCGCTGATATCGGCATACAGATAAAAGGCGCCCTGCGGCTCCACGGAGATGCCGAAGCCCAGGTCGCGCAGCGCTGGCAGCAGGAAGTCACGGCGCTCGGCAAAGGCGGCACGGCGCTCTTCGAGAATCGCCAGGGTCTGCGGCTCAAAACAGGCCAGCGCGGCATGCTGGGCCATGCTCGGCGCGCTGATGTAGAGGTTCTGCGCCAGTTTTTCCAGATCCCCCACTGCTTCTTCGGGCGCCACCAGCCAGCCCAGTCGCCAGCCGGTCATGCCGAAATACTTGGAGAAGCTGTTGAGCACGAAGGCGTCGTCATCCACCTCCAGTACGCTGCTGGCATCCACGCCATAGGTCAGGCCGTGATAGATCTCGTCCACCACCATGTGACCACCACGGGCCTTGAGCGCCCGGGAAAGCGACGCCAGCTCTGCAGCGCTCAGCAAGGTACCGGTGGGGTTGGCAGGCGAGGCGAGCAAGGCGCCGACACTGTCGGCGTTCCAGCAATCGGCCACCGCCCGAGCGGTCAGCTGATAGCGCTCCTCGGGCCCGACCGGTACCAACTGCGCAGCGCCTTCCACCAGACGCAAAAAATGCCGATTGCAGGGATAGCCCGGGTCGGCCAACAGCCAATGCTTGCCGGGATCGACCAGCAGGCTGGCCGCCAGCAACAGCGCACCGGAGCCGCCCGGGGTGATGAGGATGCGCTGTGGGTCTATGCTCAGCCGGTAGCGTTGCGCATAGAAAGCGGCGATTGCCTCACGCAGGGCGGGCAAGCCGCGAGCGGCGGTATAGCGGGTATGGCCTGCCGCCAGTGCAGCCTGCCCGGCCGCGACGATGGGCGCGGCGGTGGTGAAGTCCGGCTCGCCGATTTCCAGATGAATGACATCATGGCCCTCGGCCTGCAATTGATTGGCCCGCGCCAGCAGTGCCATTACGTGGAACGGTTCGATCGCGCGACTGCGGGCGCTGTAGAGCTGAGCCATGGGGAAATGCCTTGGGAAACCTATTAAAGGTGGAATTCTATCAGGGCCGCCCGGTCATACCGTGCCAACGCACCACTGAAACACGTGTTTACATTGCGATTGCAGCCATCCGTTCGGCAGATAGACAAAGCCCGTAGCGCCCTGGCAAAGCCGCTGGCAACGCTCTATCGGACCAAGACGCATAACCACGACATCCGGGAGTGGCGCGGCTTGAGTCGATCTGGTAAGTTCGCCGGCTTGCAGTCGCAGGGCCGTTATTGTAAACGGCAACGGACACATTCCCTGCGCGGTGGATTAGAGAGAGTGAGAGGCGGTCATCCATGCCCATCAAAGCAAAAGCAACAAACGGCCAATTGATTCGTGGCTTCGAACCCTACAAGGAAACCAAGGGCGAGGAGTACATGAGCGAGGCGATGCGCGCCCACTTCACCGGCATCCTGAACAAATGGAAGCTGGAGCTGATGCAGGAAGTCGATCGTACCGTGCACCACATGCAGGACGAAGCAGCCAACTTCCCGGATCCGGCAGACCGTGCCAGCCAGGAAGAAGAGTTCAGCCTGGAACTGCGTGCCCGCGACCGTGAGCGCAAGCTGATCAAGAAGATCGACGAAACGCTGCAACTGATCGAGGACGAAGATTACGGCTGGTGCGATTCCTGTGGCGTCGAGATCGGCATCCGCCGTCTGGAAGCCCGCCCAACCGCCACCCTTTGCATCGATTGCAAGACCCTGGCGGAAATCAAGGAAAAACAGGTCGGCTCCTGAGTCGATCGAACAACGGGGCGCTCAGGCGCCCCGTTTCGTTTCGCCCTGCCAAACACCCCGCCATGCAAAACACCCCCTATATCGGTCGCTTCGCCCCTACGCCCAGTGGCTATCTGCACTTCGGCTCGCTGGTCGCTGCCCTCGCCTCCTACCTCGATGCCCGCTCCGTCGGCGGCCGCTGGCTGCTGCGCATGGAAGACCTCGACCCGCCCCGGGAAGTCCCCGGCGCACAGAGCGCGATTCTGCAGACCCTCGAACGCTACGGTTTGCACTGGGACGGCGAACTGGTTCGCCAGAGCGAGCGCCATGCCGAGTACGAAGCGCTGCTGCAGCGCCTGTTCGATCAGGGCCTGGCCTACGCTTGCACCTGCTCACGCAAGAAGCTGGAAGGCAACGGCGGCGTCTATCCGGGCTACTGCGGCAATGCCGGCCATGGCCGCCATGACGCCGCTATCCGCCTGCGCGTGCCACAGCTGACCTATCGCTTCATCGACCGGGTACAGGGCGAGTACAGCCAGCACCTGGGCCAGGAGGTTGGCGACTTCGTCATCTGTCGTCGTGATGGCTTGTACGCCTACCAGCTCGCCGTGGTGCTGGACGATGCCTGGCAAGGCGTCAACAACGTGGTACGCGGTGCCGACCTGCTCGACTCGACGCCAAGGCAACTCTATCTGCAGGAATTGCTCGGGCTCTCTCAGCCGCGCTACCTGCACGTACCGCTGATCATCCAGCCCGATGGCCACAAGCTCGGCAAATCCTATCGCTCACCGCCCCTGCCTGAAGATCAGGCCACCCCGTTGCTGATTCGCGCCCTGCGCGCGCTGGGCCAGCAGGCGCCGAGCGAGCTCGCGTACGCCAGCGCCGACGAGCTATTGCTGTGGAGCGCACGCCACTGGGATGCAACCCGCATCCCGCGGACACGTAACCTGGCGGAAAGTCAGTTGCGCTGATCGCCGGTAAAGGGCAGCCTTGCGCCCCCAACCCAGGATCAGGAATCTGCCATGCGCGCCCAGCTCGAAGAACTCATCGGCAAAATCAGCTCGGGCTGCCTGCCGCAGGACGAAATCACCCGTATCGCGGACGAGGCTGCCCAGGCCTACGCTGACCCACAGGCATTTCTGGCGGCCAACCCGGACATCAACTACGACGACAGCTTTCCCATCCCGCTGGGTGAATGGATGGTGGTGGGCAACCTGCCCGACACCGTGCTGTTCCAGGCCGACAGCTACGATGAGCTGTTTCGCCAGATCACCGAATCGTTCGGCCCGGAAGTGAGCTTCGTCCTCACCGCCAAGCAATTGCACAAGGTCGAGCCACTGAAGGCCCTGAACCGCATTCAGGTGCAGCTGAGCAGCCTGTCCAAGGAAACCCAGGGCTACGTGCTGGTCGACTTCAGCGAACCGCTGGACGATGAGTTGCAAGCCGTACTGGTGTACACCAGCGATCTGCCACGGGTGCTGGAGCTGGCGGTGGAAGTGGGCATCTACGCTGCACCGGCCCATGAGACCCTGAAGGCGGCGCAGGCCGAGCAGTAAGCCTGGGGCCAGCCCAGGTTCTCGCGTCACGGCCCTGAGAGATGCCTGGGCATCGGCGCCGGCAGAGCTACAGCCCGGCGTCGTGCAGCCTGCGCAGGTGCTCGATGTACAGGCTGACCGGGTTGACGCCCTCGCCGGCACGGCCGAAGTGCTGATTGACGATATCCAGATGATCCAGCGGGTAGTCGTCGCGAATCACCTTGCCCAGGTGGGAGCTGACACGACCGACCATGCCGTCGCACTGCCCGGCCTCACGTACGAAGGTTCGCGCGAAACGGCGGCAGAACCAGTTCGACAGGTCGCGGCGGTTGCCACCCTGATCGGTAATCCCCGGCTGCAAGGTGCCGGACCAGGAGTAATAGCGCACGCCATTGACCTCCTCCGGCCCCTCTTCGCCCCAGACCGATGGCAGGCCCTGCGGATACTGGTGGTTGAAGATGCCGACCCCCTCGGTGGTCAGCGAACGATGGGCGGCGGTGGCATTGATCGGCATGCTCGCGCCGCGAGCACCGCTATCGAACAGTGTCACCAGCCGTGCCAGCACATGCACGCCCAACTGCAGCAGCGTGCCGCGCAGGCTGCCCGGTGCAGCTTTGCGCTCGATGTGGTCGGCCAGCTCGGACCCCTGATGCGGGCCAGCCAGAGAAGTCACCGACGCCACCCATTCCGGCCGGTGCGCAGCGGCGTAGCGACACACCAGAGCACCATGGCTGTGGCCGATCAAATGCACCTTTTCCGCACCACTGCGGCGCCGCGCCTCGGCGATCTGCAGCAGTAACTGTTCGCCACGAAGCTCGGTGGCATGTACCGCCGACAAACGCGCCGGATAGACGTCCACACCCTGGTTGCGCAGGGCTGTGACGATGCCATACCAGTATTCGAAACCAAACAGGCTGACGAAACCCAGAAAGCCTGGAACCAGCACCAGTGGATACCGGGGAACTGCACGATGACCCATTTCAGTCTCCATGGAGGGGCGCCACCCGGCGAAAGACAGCATCGGGGGAACGCCAGGGAAAGCACATCATGATTGTCGATGGCCACTATCGAGACAGTCGACTTCATCCCTGACTGCCTCGCCCTTAGCATGGTTCCGTGAAACACCGTATGCAGAGAGAAAGAGGTACACCATGAAAGCCCTGACCATCGTCCTGACCCTGAGCCTTTTGAGCGCCAATGCGCTTGCCCTGCCAAGCCGCGGCCCGGCGCCCATTCTGGGCGAAGCCGTGGACAGCAGCCTGCAACAGCCGGCAACCGAGCGCTGAACGCCGCAGCCCTGAATGAACCCCCGCTGTGGCCCGTGAATGCCATGCGGGCATGACCAAAGCGAACCCCGGGTGATTTAGGACGAACTTATCCACACCCGCCAGGCTCGAAAAAATGGTCAGGTTCATCACAAGGGAAATACACCATGTTCAAGCAAAGTCTGGGTGCCGCATGCGTTCTGGCCGTCCTTACCGGTTGTGCCGGCAAGCCGGAAAATCCGGTCGACCACATCACCTACCGCAACGAGCCGCTGGTCAAGCAGGTCGAGAAGGACATGAGCAAGTCGACCGTTCTGGAACTGGGCGGCCCACCCTCCTCGGAAATGACCCGCACGCTTCTTCCGGGCACCTGCAACAACTACGTGCTCAACCGTGACGGCAAAGAGCAGCCCTACTACGTTGCCTTCAACTCCGCCGATCGCGTCGACAGCAAAGGCTTCCTGACCTGCGAGCAGATGGAAACCAACGAGCGCGAACGCGCCCGCGGTAACGGCATCTGATCCAGCCGCCCGCAATGAAAAATGCCCGCCTCCAAGGAGAGCGGGCATTTTTTTAGCTTCAAGCATTAAGCAAAGCAAGGACGGTTACGCCGTACTTCATTTACTTGCGGCTTGAAGCTTGGCACTTGCAGCTGCCTTTGTCAGATAGCGCCACGGCTACGCAGGATGGCCAGCACCTGCTTGACGCCCTCTTCTACCGACAGACTCTGGGTGTCGAGCACCAGATCCGCGTTCAGTGGCACATCGTAGGGGAAGGAATCACCCGGGATGTTATCGCCGCCCGCCGCATACAGACCTTGCGGATCGCGCTCGGCACACACCTGCGGTGAAGCCTGCACGTAGACGGTGATCAAGCGCTCGGCACCGATCAACGCCTTGGCCTGCTCGCGCCCCTCGGCATCAGGCGCCACGAAAGCGGCCAGGGTAAGCAGACCGGCTTCGTTGAACTGACGCGCCACGTGGGCGGCACGACGCCAATTCTCGGTACGCCCAGCACGATCCTGCGGCAAACCCTTGTTCAGGTCGTGGCGCAGGTTCTGGCCGTCGAGCACGTACACCGCGCGGCCCATGTCGAACAGCTTGCGCTCTACCGCGTAGGCCAGCGTGCTCTTGCCCGCGCCAGACAGGCCGCTGAACAACACGGTGGCCGGTTGCTGGCCGAACCGCGATGCACGCTCCTCGGTGGAGACATGGCCGGATTCGCTGTGGTGGCCGGAACCGGAAACGCGCGCATCGCTGATGATCATCCCGGCACCGACGGTGCCATTGGTCAGCCGATCGATGATGATGAAGGCACCGGTGGTGCGGTTGTGGGCATAACCATCCAGGGCGATCGGCGCATCGAGGGCGATCTTCACCTTGCCGATTTCGTTGAGCTGCAGGCTGCTCGCAGCGCCCTCCTCCAGGGTGTTCACATCGACCCGGTGGGCAATGCTGGCGATGGAGCCCGGCACGTAGCTGGTGGCACGTTTGATGTCGTACTTCTTGCCCGGCAGCATCGGCTCTTCGGCCATCCACACCAGCATGGCATCGAAGCTGTCGACCACCTGGGGACGGTTGTCGGCATGCACCAGCATGTCGCCGCGCGATACGTCGATCTCGTCTTCCAGGGTCAGGGTGATCGCCTGGCCTGGACCGGCCTGCTCCAGCTCGCCTTCGTAGGTGACGATGGACTTGACCTTGCTGCCCTTGCCCGATGGCAGGGCGATGACTTCGTCACCCTTGCGCACGATGCCACTGGCCAGGGTGCCGGCGAAGCCGCGGAAGTTCAGGTTCGGGCGGTTGACGTACTGCACCGGGAAACGCAGATCATCGAAATTGCGGTCACCCGCCACTTCCACGGTCTCGAGAATTTCCATCAGCGACTGGCCGCTGTACCACGGCGAGCGCTCGGACTTGTTGACCACGTTGTCGCCCTTGAGCGCCGACATGGGCACGAAGAACAGCGACGTGGGCTTGAGGTTGATCTTGTCGGCGAAGGACAGGTAATCGGCCTTGATCTGCTCGAACACGCCTTCATCGAAGCCCTTCAGGTCCATCTTGTTGATGGCGACGACGATGTGCTTGATGCCCAGCAGCGAGGCGATGAAGCTATGGCGCTTGGTCTGGGTCTGCACGCCGTAACGGGCGTCGATCAGGATGATCGCCAGGTCGCAGGTCGAAGCACCGGTGGCCATGTTGCGCGTGTACTGCTCATGGCCGGGGGTGTCGGCGATGATGAACTTGCGCTTGGCGGTGGAGAAATAGCGGTAGGCGACATCGATGGTGATGCCTTGCTCGCGCTCGGCCTGCAGGCCGTCGACCAGCAACGCCAGATCGACCTCCTCGCCGGTGGTGCCGCTCTTCTTCGAATCGCGAGTGATGGCTTCCAGATGGTCTTCATAGATCATCTTGGAGTCGTGCAGCAGGCGCCCGATCAGGGTGCTCTTGCCGTCATCGACGTTGCCGCAGGTCAGGAAACGCAACAGTTCCTTGCGCTCGTGCTGCGCCAGGTAGGCGTGGATGTCTTCGCTGATCAGTTCGGATTGGTGCGACATATCAAAAGTACCCCTGACGTTTTTTCTCTTCCATGGAACCGGCACCGTCGTGATCGATCACGCGGCCCTGGCGCTCGGAAGTTCGGGTCAGGAGCATTTCCTGGATGATGTCGGTGAGGCTGGTCGCCTCGGACTCCACGGCGCCGGTCAGCGGGTAGCAGCCAAGGGTACGGAAACGCACTTTGCGCTTCTCGATGCGCGCTTTCTCGTCATCGCTGAGGTGCTCGAGAATGCGCTCGTCGTCGATCATGATCAGCGTACCGTTCTTCTCGATGACATCGCGCTCGGCGGCGAAGTACAACGGCACGATCGGGATCTGCTCGAGGTAGATGTATTGCCAGATATCCAGCTCGGTCCAGTTGGAGAGCGGGAACACGCGGATCGACTCGCCCTTCTTGACCTTGCCGTTGTAGACGTTCCACAGCTCCGGGCGCTGGTTCTTCGGATCCCAGCGGTGCTTGCTGTCGCGGAACGAATAGACACGTTCCTTGGCCCGGGACTTTTCCTCGTCACGGCGGGCACCGCCGAAAGCCGCATCGAAACCATGCTTGTCCAGCGCCTGCTTGAGGCCCTCGGTCTTCATGATATCGGTGTGCTTGGCACTGCCGTGGGTGAACGGATTGATGTTCTGAGCGATGCCGTCAGGGTTGACGTGAGTGATCAGATCCAGGCCCATTTCCTCGACCATCTTGTCGCGGAAACGGTACATCTCCTGGAATTTCCAGCGCGTATCCACGTGCATCACCGGGAAAGGCAGCTTCCCGGGGAAGAAGGCCTTGCGCGCGAGATGCAGCATCACGGCGGAATCCTTGCCGATGGAATAGAGCATCACCGGGTTGTCGAATTCGGCGGCCACTTCACGAATGATGTGGATGCTTTCCGCCTCGAGCTGTTTCAAGTGCGTCAGTTTGTCGAGCATGGCTACTCACGGGATCACGGTATTTTATTCAGGCCGGCGGGCCTTGGACGAGCGCGCACTCTAGCACAGCGCCTCATTCTATTCAGGGAGGCACTTAGATCGAAACGATCTAGCTTTATTCCACTGAAACAGGCTGCCCATCGCTGCCGGCAATACGAACAATCGTTCGAAACTTCAGGCTCGGGTCACACCCCGTCTGCCTCAAATGAGAAGTGCATTCTTCCGGTTTTGCGAAGCGCAAAGCACTCCGCACGTCAAAGCCTTGACACTCACGTGGCTGCAAACCAACCTACGCCACAACGCAACCTCGCCTACCGGGGAGCGAGCTCCCAGCTCGCCGCGCCATTGGATTCCAGCTGCCGCGCTCAAGGAGAGCCACATGCAATCTAGCCCTTTGTCCTATTCCCTTCTCGCTATCGCCATCACCACCGCCAGCCTTTCGGCCCAGGCAGAAACCTACCAGATCGACGACGGCCCCAAGAGCTGGGGTAACGAGGTCATTGCAGACGGCCTGACCATCAGCGGTGAACTGACCACTCCAGCCAGTGCAATCACGCTGCAGCCAGGTACCCATGTGCAGGGCGACCTGACGCTCGATGCCACGATCATTGCCACTGGCGCCGAGAATGACCAGGCCCAATATGCGCGGCCGGTCACCCTGGGCCGAGGCCCGAATGATGAGGTGACAATCGACGGTGCTCTGGTCAATAGAGGCAGCCTGATTACCGACGGTTTCGCTGCCGTCGGTATCAACGCCGGTCATGCACGAATCAGCGGCGGGATCAGCAACGAAGGGGTCATCAACATCCGCGATAGCCAGTTCCTCCACCCCTTGAGCCAAGGGCTGGATAACGCGATGCCCGCTGGGCTGGCCCTGTATGAGACGAGCCTGGGCAACAGCTTGAGCAACAGCGGTCGGATCGAGGTATCCAGCACAGACCTTGCCAGAGGCATCGCACTGAGCAATAGCGACTTGTCCGGCGCCAAGCTGGAAAACACTGCCAGCGGCGTGATCGAGACAACCGGTGATGAAGCCAATGCTATTTTGGTCAATTTTCAAAGCGAATTGGCTGAACTGACCAACGCTGGAACCCTCCGAGCGATAGGTATTACCGGCATCGGCGATACCTCCAATCTCAGTGAAGCGGGCGGCATCACCATTGGCAGCAGCATCGTCCATGGCACCTTGAACAACAGCGGCAGCGTTACCGTTAGCGGCTATGAAGCGACCGGTATCGACCTTCGCGCCTATGACGGTGATGACAACAAGGCGCGCATCGGTGGAGACCTGCTCAACAGCGGCACCATCGACGTGACCGCAGTGGCCGAGGATGGCGCAACTGCACGTGGCATCGAGATCTCTCACGGGCAGATTGGTGGCGCTCTCGATAACAGCGGTACGATTTCAGCGAAGGGCGCCGACTCTGTAGGTATCTTTGTCGATGGTGGTCGCATCGGTGGCGATATCGTCAACAGCGGCACTGTCAGTGGCGAGCGCGTTGGCATCTATCTCAACTATCCCAGCAGTGCACAATTCAACATTCCTGTGATCCAGCAGAACGGTGGCCTGATCGAGGGCGGCCAGTATGCGATCTATTCGGAGGGTACAGCACCATCTCGTCTACGACTGGCGGGTGGAACGATCAAAGGAAACATCTCGGGCGTGTCGTACATAGATGTGACGGGTACAGCGGTCTTCGAGGGTACCCATATAGATGCACTCAGATTCGGCGGCGTGGATGTATATAACGCCGAGGATAGTCCTCTCGGCTCGGCCGGCCACCTGACGCTGACTCAACCTCACGTCACCCTGGATGGCTATCTGGAGATGAACAGGGGCACCGTGCTGCAGCTGAACCTCAGCGAAGCCACTGATCCCAACCGTGCCATTGTCACGGTGCGCGACGACGCCTACTTTGCTCCTACGAGCAGCATCGCTCTGCGCCCGACATCTGAAGCGTTTCGGGCTTCTGGCAAGGAGTACAAACTAATCGAAGCCGGAATACTCGAGTATGACGGCGCAGGTCCGCAGGTTGTCAGCAGCTCCCCCCTACTGACGATCAACGCATCCAGAGTCACGGACACCGAAGTTCTGGCAACAGTCAGCACCGTATCAGGCCAGCAAGCCGGTGAGCTCATCGAGCATGCTGGCAGCAGCCCGAATGCCAGCCGCGCTTTCCAGCCCTTCTATGCAAGTGTCATGGGGCAGTTGGATAACGACGATCCTGTATTCCAGGCATTCGCCAACGCCGACGACGCTCAGCTCGCGACACTGAGCGAGCAGCTCGCACCGCAAGCCGATGGTGCCCTCCAGGCCGCCACCCGCGCCACGCACAATCTGGTCTCGGGCGCCGTGGGCTCCCGTACCTCGGCACTGCGCGGCGAATCCTCGGGCTCCCCGCTCAGCCAGGGCGGATTCTGGGCCCAGGGTCATGACACGGACCTGCGTCAGGGTCGCCGTGACGGCATCGCCGGTTACGATGCCGATAGCCGCGGGCTCAGCCTCGGTGTGGATGGCAAGCTGAACGAGCAATGGACGCTGGGCGTCGCCTACAGCAACCTGGACACCAGCGTGACAGGCCGCAACGGCAACAAGTCCGACATCGACAGCCAGGTGCTGAGCCTCTACTCGGGCTTCGAGCATGGCCAGTTCTTCGTCGACTCCAGCATCAGCTACGGCTTCCACGACAACACCAGCAAGCGCAACATTGCCGGTACCCGTGCCAAAGGTGACTTCGACAGCAAGTCGCTCGGCCTCAACCTGGAAGCCGGGTACGGCCTGAGTGCCGGTCCGCTGACCCTGGAGCCTCGCGTGGCAGCACGCTACAGCCGACTGGACATCGACAGCTACCGTGAAAAAGGCTCGGCCGCGGCACTGGACGTCTCCAGCCAGCGCAACGAGGTGATCGAACTGGGCGCGGGTGCGCGTCTGGCCAGCCAGTTCTCCGTTGGCCAGGGCACGCTGGAACCGGAACTGAAGCTGATGGCCTATCACGACTTCGCAGCCGATCAGGTCAGCAGTACCTCGTCCTACCTGCTTGGCGGCTCGTCGTTCGTGAGCAACGGCGCTAAGCCGGCGCGTGACAGCTACGAAGCGACCCTGGGGCTCAACTACCGCGTCGGGGCGCTGAGCCTCGGTGCGGGCTATGAGCACGTCGGCCGTTCGGGCTTCGATGCCGACACCTTGCGTGCCAAGGTTCGTTACGACTTCTGAGTCTCACCCCCACTACGGTAACCGGGCGCCTAGTGCCCGGTTACCGTTCAGGGCTCAGATCGGATTCGGACAATCGATGAACAGGTGCTCGATGGCGAAGCGCCGGCTCAGGTAGTCACCCAACGCCTGAACGCCGTAACGCTCGGTCGCGTGATGCCCGGCAGCGATGAAGCTGACAGCGTTTTCCCGGGCGCTGTGATAGGTCTGCTCGGAGGCTTCTCCGGTCAGATAGAGGTCGACGCCCGCGGCGATGGCCTGATCGATGTAACCCTGCCCGCCCCCCGTACACCAGCCAATGCGGCTGACCATTCCCTCGCCCTCCACCAGCAATGGCTCTCGCCCCAGCACGTCATGCACGCGGCGGGCAAAGTCCCGGGCACTCATGGGCTGTGCCAGCGAACCGACCAGGCCGACGGTACGTGGGTTGTCCGGTTCCAGCGGGCCCTCGACGGTAATCTCCAACTGCCGGGCGAGCTGCACGTTGTTGCCCACCTCGGCATGTACATCCAGCGGCAGGTGATAGGCCAGCAGGCTGATGTCATTGGCCAGCAGTGTTTTCAGACGGCGCTGCTTCATCCCGGTGATGCAGGGGTTCTCGCCCTTCCAGAAGTAGCCGTGGTGCACCAGCAGCACGTCCGCACGGGCCTCGACGGCAGCTTCGATCAGCGCCAGGCTGGCGGTCACGCCGCTGACGATGCGCTGCACCTGTGGCCGCCCTTCGACCTGCAGGCCGTTGGGGCAATAATCGCTGATGCGTGAAGCGCCGAGATAGCGTTCGGCGTCTTCCACCAGGGTCGTCAGAGCAATGGCCATACAGTTTCCTCACGAGCTGTTGCGAACCGCTGCTTTCTTGGCGCGGTTCTCTATAATGGCGCACCTTAAGGGCCCGATCAGGGCCTCGCAACCCTCAGGATTGTATAGATGTTCAAGGCCCTGCGTTTCTTCGGCTGGCCACTACTGGTCGGCATTCTGGTGTCGTTGCTGATCATGCAGCAGTACCCGCAACTGGTGGGCCTGCCGATGCATGATGTGCAGTTCCGCCAGGCGCCCGCCTATGCACGCACCCAGGAGGGCCCAGCCTCCTACGCCAGTGCAGTGAACACCGCATCGCCAGCGGTGGCCAACCTGTACACCACCAAGTACGTGAGCAAACCGACCCACCCGCTGATCGAAGACCCGCAGTTTCGCAAGTTCTTCGGTGACAGCCTGCCTGGCCAGCGGCGCATGGAGTCCAGCCTTGGCTCCGCGGTGATCATGAGCCCCGAGGGTTATCTGCTGACCAACAACCACGTGACCGCCAACGCGGATCAGATCGTGGTAGCGCTCAAGGATGGCCGTGAAACCCTGGCCCGCGTGATTGGCAGCGACCCGGAAACCGACCTGGCGGTGTTGAAGATAGACCTCAAGGACCTGCCGGCGATGACTCTGGGGCGCTCCGATAATATCCGCATCGGTGATGTCACCCTGGCCATTGGCAACCCGTTCGGCGTTGGTCAGACCGTGACCATGGGCATCATCAGCGCCACGGGGCGCAATCAGCTGGGCCTCAATACCTACGAAGACTTCATTCAGACCGACGCGGCGATCAACCCCGGCAATTCGGGCGGTGCGCTGGTCGACGCCTATGGCAATCTGGTCGGCATCAATACGGCGATCTTCTCCAAGTCCGGCGGATCCCAGGGCATCGGCTTCGCCATCCCGGTGAAGCTGGCGATGGAAGTGATGCAGGCGATCATCGAGCATGGCCAGGTGATTCGCGGCTGGCTGGGCCTGGAGGTGCAGCCGCTGACCCCGGAGCTGGCCGAATCCTTCGGCCTCGAAGGCCGTCAGGGCATCATCGTCGCGGGCATCTACCGCAACGGCCCGGCGCAGAAGGCCGGTTTGCAGCCCAATGACCTGATTCTCAAGATCGATGGCGAACCCGCCGGCGATGCCCGCCGCTCGATGAACCAGGTCGCGCGCGCCAAACCGGGCGAGACGATTCGCATCGAAGTCATGCGTAACGGCAAGATGATGGAACTGAGCGCTGAAATCGGCGTGCGCCCTCCCGTCGCGACCAACAGCAACTAAACGTTGCAGCGATAGGTATCGCGTGACCGAGCGGCGGTCGGCCAGGAACGCTGAACGTGAAAGGCCGCTCGCCCAGCCCTCCCTGACCTGCCACATCTACCGCTTGGCTTCGGCCTGAAGACCGGTACAGCGCAACTCCCCGAATAAGACACAGCTAGCGATATCGCAACCTGTAGTTGCAACCTGACAGCATTAAAATGTAATGTTATTACGTTTTTAACCTGCCAAGGACCTGCATCTTGCGTCGCTCCCTCGCCCTGCTAACCAGCCTACCGTTCAGCCTGCTGAGCATCCCCACGTACGCCGAAAACGCCGACACGCTGCTATTGGATGAGAGCGTGATCAACGCCGAACATCGCCAGGAGTCCGCCGACGGCCCGGTACAGGGCTACCGCGCCACACGATCGGCAACGGCTACCCGCACCGACACCGACATCCGCGATACCCCACAGAGCATTCAGGTGGTACCGGCTCAGGTGCTCAAGGATCTCAATACCACGCGTATCGACCGCGCGCTGGACTTCGCCGGGGGCGTTTCGCGGCAGAACAACTTCGGCGGGCTGACCTTCCTCAACTACAGCGTACGGGGCTTCACCACAGGCGAGCTATACAAGAACGGCTTTGCGATCAACCGCGGCAGCTACAGCTCGCCGGACACCTCCAACATCGAACGAATCGAGGTTCTCAAGGGCCCCGCTGCCAGTCTCTATGGCCGCGGCGACCCTGGCGGCCTGGTCAACATCGTCACCAAACGTCCGCAAGAAGAAGCATTCACCACCCTCTCGCTGAGTGCCGGCAGCTGGGACCGCTACCGCAGCAGCCTGGACGTTAACACTCCGCTTACCGAAGACGGCAGCCTGCTTTCCCGGGTCAACATGGCCATCGAGGACAACGGCAGCTTCCGCGATCACGTCACCAGCGAGCGACGCATCATCAGCCCGTCACTGAGCTGGCAGATCTCCCCGGACACCCGGCTGATGCTGGATGCCGAGTTTTCGCGCACCGAATCCGTGTTCGACCGCGGCATCCCGGCCGTGAACGGTCAGTTGGGCTCGGTCAAACGCTCGACCTACGTCGGTGAGCCCAACGATGGCGAAATTCGCAATGACAACCAGACCCTGGATCTGGCCCTCGAGAACTACCTCAACGACACCTGGAAGCTGCGCCTGGCCAACCACTACACCCAGGGCACACTGCAGGGAAACAGCTCGGAACCTCAGACACTGGTGGGCACCACTATCAGCCGCTTCTATCGCCAGCGTGACTTCGAGTGGAACGACAACATCACCCAGGCCGAACTGCATGGTGATTTCGAGTTCGCCGGCTGGCAGCACCAGACGCTGATTGGCCTGGAGTACGAGAACTACCGCAACAGTCAGAAGTATCCACAGAGCGCGACCCTGCTGAGCTACGGCCTGGATATCTACAACCCGGTGTACGGCCAGGCCAAGCCAGCGCTGACCCGTGCCAACGACTTCCACGAGCGCACCGAAAGCTACGCCCTGAACCTTCAGGATCAGATCGCCTTTACCGAGCGCCTGCGTGGTCTGGTCGGAGTACGCCTGGAGCATGTTGAACAGACCTCACTGAACCGTGCGACGCGCGTCAGCAACAGCCAGGAAAAGGACGTCGCTACACCGCGCCTCGGCCTGCTTTATCAACTGACTCCGCAGGTCGGCGTATTCGCCAATGCCTCGACCTCGTTCAAACCCAACAGCATTGGCACACAGGGCCAGGTCTACAAACCGGAAAAGGGCCTGGGCTACGAGACCGGGGTGAAACTCGACCTGCTCGACGGACGCCTCGGCGCGACCATCGCGCTGTTCCAGATCGACAAGGAAAACGTCATCACCACCGATGCTCTGGGCGAAAGCGTTGCCGCCGGCGAAGCACGCAGCCAGGGTCTCGACATGCAGTTCAGCGGCCAGTTGAGCGATGCCGTACGGGTCATCGGTGCCTACGCCTACATCGATGCGGAGGTAACCAAAGGCGACGCGGCCTTGCCGAAAGGTAGCGACCTGCTCGGCATCGCTCGCAACAGCGCCAGCCTGATGAGTGTGTACGAGTTCCAGAATGGAGCCCTGCGCGGCTCCGACATCGGCGCAGCCCTCAACTACGTCGGCGAGCGCTCCGGCCAGGCGGGTAGCAACTTCACCCTGCCCTCTTACAGCACGGTCGATCTGCTGGCCCACTACAAGGCCAGCGAAGAAGTCACCGTGGGCCTGAACCTCAACAACCTGCTGGACCGCAAATACTACGAGCGCTCGTTCAACAGCGCCTGGGTAGTTCCGGGCGAACCTCGCAATGTCAGCGTCAGCCTGACTCTCAACCTCTGATCGAAAGGACGCATCATGCGCATCTCAAGCAAAACCGCCGCTCTACTGGCACTTCTGGTCGTCGCCGGCCAAGCCGGCGCCCACGGCCTGTGGACGGAGCAACGTCGCGGCAATATCGAAGTGGTCTACGGCCACGGTGCCGAAGACGACGCGTTCAAGGCCGACAAGGTCAGCCGCGCCTGGGCCTTCAATGGCGCCGGCAAGAGCATTCCGGTGACCATCGAGCGCCTCGCCGACCACGCCCGCCTGAAGCCGCTGAGCGCACCAGCGTCGCTGGCCGTGGCGCTGGATAATGGTGCCTGGTCGAAGACCGCGGATGGCAAATGGATCAACCAGGGCCGCAGCCACGTCCCGAACGCCGTGGAAGCACTGCATACCTACAAATACAGCTTGGCCATCTATCAGGAAGGTGCCCGCCTGCCTGACCTCAAAGACCTGCGCATGGTGATCGTGCCGTTGGCCGACCCCATCGAAGTCGGTGTCGGCAAGCCACTGCCGGTCCGTGTGCTGGTCGACGGCAAGCCAGCTGCCGACATCAAGCTGATCGGCGACTATCGCAGTGCACCGGATCAGGTCAGCGCCACCACCAATGCCAAGGGCGAAGCGCATGTGGTGATTCGCAACGAAGGCCTGAACATCATCGCCGCCGAGGCCAGCCAGCCGGTGAAAGGTGACGCCGATATCGACAGCCGTGGCTACTTCACCTCGCTGACGTTCATCGGCCAGGGGCATCATCACTGATGGTCGACGCTCGAGCCGGTCAGCGGCATCGAGCCTGAGGTTCCATCGCCCGATTCGCGCCGTGGGCGACGCTCCTACGCAGCTGCAGGAGCCGCGACCTCGCGGCGAATGGCGATGGCAACACCGGTGGTGCGTACTGCCGCTCGAGACCAAGCCGGCGCCGACACTAAAACGAAAAAGCCAGGGCATCTGCCCTGGCTTTTTCATGCTGCCCGCAAACCTCAGAGCGCCGCCAGGGCCTCCAGCAGCGCCTGGTTCTGCTCCGGCGAACCGATGCTGATACGCAGGAACTGGGCGATGCGCGCCTGCTTGAAGTGGCGCACGATCACGCCCTGCTCACGCAGTGCAGCCGCGATACCGGCAGCATCACGTTGCGGATGACGGGCGAAGATGAAGTTGGCAGCCGAAGGCAGCACCTCGAACCCCAGTGCCTGCAAACCAGCGGTGACCTTTTCGCGGCTGTCGATCACCGCGGCACAAGTCTGCTCGAAGTAGGCGCGGTCCTCGAACGCAGCCGCAGCACCGGCGATGGCAATACGGTCCAGCGGGTAGGAGTTGAAGCTGTTCTTGATCCGTTCCAGCGCCTCGATCAGGTCCACGTGCCCGACCGCCAGGCCAACCCGCAGGCCCGCCAGGGAACGTGACTTGGACAGGGTCTGGGTGACCAGCAGGTTCGGGTACTTGTCGACCAGGCCGATGGCCGAGACGCCGCCGAAGTCGATATAGGCTTCATCCACCAGCACCACGGTATCCGGGTTGGCCTGCAGCAACCGCTCGATGGCTTCCAGGGCCAGCAGGCAGCCAGTGGGGGCGTTGGGGTTGGGGAAAATGATGCCGCCGTTGGGCCGCGCATAATCCTCGACGCGGATCTGGAACTGCTCGTCCAGCGCCAACGGTTCGGCCTGAATGCCATACAGGCCGCAGTAGACCGGGTAGAAGCTGTAGCTGATATCGGGGAACAGCAACGGTTTGCCGTGCTGGAACAGGCCGTGGAAGGCATGGGCCAGCACTTCGTCAGAACCGTTGCCGACGAATACCTGAGCGGCCTTTACGCCGTAGAACTGGGCGACTGCCTGCTTCAGGCGATCACCATTGGGGTCGGGGTACAGACGCAGGTCGTCGTTGAGCGCCTCGCCCATGGCGGCGATGGCCCTGGGCGACGGGCCGTAGGGGTTTTCATTGGTGTTGAGCTTGACCAGCTTGCTCAGCTTGGGCTGCTCACCCGGTACGTATGGCACCAGGTCTTTGACGAAGGGGCTCCAGAATTTGCTCATCTGCCCGCTCTCCTCGAATTCGGTTGGGTCGTTGGGTCAGTTCTTGATGCGGTACTCGGCACTGCGGGCATGGGCGGTCAGCGACTCGCCACGGGCCAGCACCGAGGCCACCTTGCCGAGCTCGGACGCACCTTCGGCCGAACAGTGGATGATCGACGAACGCTTCTGGAAGTCGTAGACCCCCAGCGGCGACGAGAAACGCGCAGTGCCCGATGTAGGCAATACGTGGTTCGGCCCCGCACAGTAATCGCCCAGTGCTTCGGCGGTGTAACGGCCCATGAAGATGGCGCCAGCATGGCGAATCTCTGGCAGATACTGCTCCGGGTTCTCGACCGAGAGTTCCAGGTGTTCTGGCGCGATACGGTTGGCCACCTCGATGGCCTGGCCCATGTCCGCGACCAGGATCAGCGCGCCGCGACCTTCGATTGAAGTTCGCGCAATCGCCTCCCGCTCCAGGCTCGGCAGCAGGCGGGCGATGCTCTCGGCAACCTTGTCGAGGAACGCCGCATCCGGGCTGACCAGAATCGACTGCGCGTCTTCGTCGTGCTCGGCCTGGGAGAACAGGTCCATGGCGATCCAGTCCGGGTCGGTCTGGCCGTCGCACACGACGAGGATTTCCGACGGCCCGGCGATCATGTCGATACCGACCTTGCCGAATACATGACGTTTGGCAGTGGCCACATAGATGTTGCCCGGGCCGACGATCTTGTCCACCGGCGGTACGCTCTCGGTGCCATAGGCCAGCGCTGCGACAGCCTGTGCCCCCCCGATGGTGAAGACCCGGTCGACCCCGGCAATCGCCGCGGCAGCCAGAACGATTTCGTTGATCTCGCCACGGGGCGTTGGCACCACCATCACGACCTCGGGTACTCCGGCGACCTTGGCCGGAATGGCATTCATCAGTACCGACGACGGGTAGGATGCCTTGCCGCCCGGCACGTACAGCCCTGCACGATCCAGCGGCGTGACCTTCTGGCCCAGCACCGTGCCGTCGGCTTCGGTGTAGGTCCAGGAATCCTGCTTCTGCTTTTCGTGGTAGCTGCGTACCCGCTCGGCGGCGATTTCCAACGCCTGGCGCTGCTCCGCGGTAATGCGCGTCAGCGCCAGTTCCAGACGCTCGCGCGGCAGAATCAGGTCAGCCATGGAGGCGACTTCAAGGGCATCGAAACGCTGGGTGAACTCGACCAGCGCAGCATCGCCACGCTCACGCACGGCCTTGATGATATCCAGCACGCGCTGATTGACGCCGTCGTCCGAGACGCTTTCCCAGCTCAGCAGATGATCCAGATGATGAGCGAAATCCGGGTCGGCAGCGTTGAGTCGGCGAATGGCAACTGGAGCGGTCATAGCGAAAGCCTCATCTGGATGGCGTGTTCTCAGGCGCCGCTAGAGTAGCAAGCCCACCGTGCGGGCACCTGAGAATTTGGCTATGACACGGATAGGCACTGCGCAGCCCGAAGGCCGCGCGGGAGAGGATCAATGCGGATGATGCGTCTCGACCGCTTCACGCAGCGTGTCGATCAGGGCCTGGATGCGGCCATGCTGCATTTTCATGGAGGCCTTGTTGACGATCAGACGCGAGCTGATGTGGGCGATCAGTTCCTGAGCTTCCAGACCGTTGGCACGCAGGGTGTTACCGGTGTCGACCACATCGATGATCTTGTCGGCCAGGCCAACCAGCGGCGCCAGTTCCATGGAACCGTACAGTTTGATGATGTCGACCTGCCGGCCTTGCTCGGCATAGTAGCGCTTGGCGACGTTGACGAACTTGGTGGCCACGCGCAGGCGGCCCTTGGGTTCGGCCGCACCCACGGCACCGGCGGTCATCAGCTTGCAACGAGCGATACGCAGGTCCAGTGGCTCGTAGAGCCCCTGGCCACCGTACTCGAGCAACACGTCCTTGCCAGCGACACCGAGGTCGGCAGCACCATGCTCGACGTAGGTCGGCACGTCAGTGGCACGGACGATCAGCAGACGTACGTCGTCCTGGGTGGTCGGGATGATCAGCTTGCGGCTCTTGTCCGGATTCTCGGTCGGCACGATGCCTGCCGCCGCGAGCAGCGGCAGGGTGTCATCGAGAATACGGCCTTTCGACAGGGCAATGGTCAGCATGTGGTCAGCCCGGCACGCGGCGAATCTTCGCCCCCAGCAATTGCAGTTTCTCTTCGATGCATTCGTAGCCACGGTCGATGTGGTAGATGCGATCGATCACCGTGTCGCCCTGGGCGACCAGCGCGGCGATGACCAGGCTCGCCGAAGCGCGCAGGTCGGTGGCCATTACGGGAGCACCCTTGAGCTGCGCGGTACCGGTGACGATGGCCGTGTTGCCTTCGACCTGGATCTGCGCGCCCATGCGGCTCATTTCGTACACGTGCATGAAGCGGTTTTCGAAAATCGTCTCGATCACCGTGCCAGAGCCCTCGGCAATGGCATTGAGGGCAATGAACTGCGCCTGCATGTCGGTCGGGAACGCCGGATAGGGAGCGGTACGCAGGCTCACGGCCTTCGGTCGCTTGCCCTTCATGTCCAGCTCGATCCAGTCGGGCCCGGTAGTGATTTCGGCGCCGGCTTCCTGCAGCTTGGCCAGCACGGCCTCCAGGGTGCTCGGGTCGGCATCCTTGACCTTGACGCGGCCACCGGTGGCGGCAGCGGCCACCAGGTAGGTACCGGTTTCGATACGGTCGGGCATCACGTTGAAGCGCGCGCCATGCAGGCTTTCAACGCCGTCGATGGTGATGGTGTCGGTACCGGCACCTTGAATCTTCGCGCCCATGGCGATCAGGCAGTTGGCCAGATCGACCACTTCCGGTTCGCGAGCGGCGTTTTCCAGCACCGTGCGCCCTTTGGCCAGGGTGGCGGCCATCAGAATGTTCTCGGTGCCGGTCACACTGACCATATCGAAGAAGAAGTGCGCGCCACGCAGGCCGCCTTCAGGCGCCTTGGCCTTGATGTAACCGCCTTCGACATCGATGATCGCGCCCATCGCTTCCAGACCACGGATGTGCAGGTCGACCGGACGCGAGCCAATGGCGCAACCGCCAGGCAGCGCCACTTCGGCCTCACCGAAACGGGCGACCATGGGGCCGAGTACCAGAATCGAAGCGCGCATGGTCTTCACCAGCTCGTAGGGCGCGACCAGGGTCTTCATGGTGCGCGCATCGACTTCGACGCTGAGTTTCTCGTCGATGATCGGCTCGATACCCATGCGTCCGAACAGCTCGATCATCGTGGTGATGTCATGCAGGTGCGGCAGGTTGCAGATGGTCACCGGCGCGCTGCCGAGCAGGGTCGCAGCCAGGATCGGCAGTGCGGAGTTCTTTGCACCGGAAATGCGGATCTCACCGTCGAGACGCACGCCGCCAGTAATGCTTAATTTATCCATAGCTAACTCGTCGTCTCAGGAACGCGCGGCCCAATCGGCACGGCTGAAGAATTTCATGCTCACGGCGTGGATGCTGCCATCGGCGATCCAGGGATTGAGGTGAGCGTAGATTTGCTGCTGACGCTTGACCGGGCTGAGGCCGGCCAGCTCGTCGCTGATCAGGTTGAGTTGGAAGTTGCAGCCTTCGCCGTCGACCTCTACCTGAACGTCCGGCAGTTTGGTCTCCAAGAAACTTTTTACCTCAAGGGCCTGCATGCTCAACCTCGATCAACGTATTCAATAAGCGTGAACGTCGCATGGCGACATCTGTGTACAAGCGTCTGTGCTGCAAGTGCGGGAAAGGTCGGGAAGCAACGATGCTGGCTTCACGATCCACCAGCCGCGTTCGGCACGAGCCTGTAGACATGGGGCGAGCATCATACCAAAAAATCTGACGAGAAATTCCCGGTATCGAACGCCACCGCGAGAAGCTCATCGCCGCCGCTCGCAGAGTGCCTTCAGGCCTCCAGGGGCAGTACGTGCTGAAGCTCGCACACCTTGGCGATCCCGGCCATGTCCCTGGGCAGACCGCGAATGCTCAGTGTCTTGCCGGCAGCTCGGGCATCGCGGGTGTAGCAGAGCAGCAGGGAAAGCCCGACGCTGCTGGACTTCTCAACCGCCGCGCAGTCGATCACGCAGGCGGGCGCCTGGGTGGCCTGGATCAGCCGGCCACCCTGCTCGCGCAGGGCCGGACCACTCTGATAATCGAGGATGCCGGAAAGCGCCAGAACGCCTGGCGCCTGCTCGAAGATAGCCGCTGAACTCACGATGCCCCCCGGGCCTGGCGTGCGCGGGCGACGGTATCGGCCCAGCTGTCGATGACCTTGTCCAGATCGTTGCGGTTGTTCTGCATCGACTGGGCGAACTGGTCACGGAACAGCTTGCCGACGTTGATGCCGTTGATCACCACATTACGCAGCTTCCAGGTCCCGTCCATGGCGACCATGGTGTACGACAGCGGATAGACCGTGCCCTTGCCGTCGCGAATCTCCATGTTGACCGAGGTGCGCTGCGGGTCCTGCTTGCCGGAAGCAGGCAGCACACGGATGTCCTGGTTGTTGTACTCGAGCAGCGCGTTGCCATAGAACTGCATCAGGCTGCGCTTGAAGCTCTCCTGGAAACGGGTCATCTGCTCGGGTGTGGCCTCACGCGAGTAGCGCACCGTCATCACGCTGCGGGCGACGCCATCGACATCGACCACCGGCCCCAGGATCTCGTTGAGCGAGTTGTAGAACGCGTCGGGATTGCTGCGGTAC
Organism: Pseudomonas sp. MEJ086; assembly: GCF_030209025.1. Classification (NCBI taxonomy): domain Bacteria; kingdom Pseudomonadati; phylum Pseudomonadota; class Gammaproteobacteria; order Pseudomonadales; family Pseudomonadaceae; genus Pseudomonas; species Pseudomonas sp. MEJ086. Next base: position 31,129 of record NZ_JARVSV010000035.1, on the reverse strand, counting down.
TGCTCCTTGTTGGCCTTGAGATCGGCCAGCAGGGTCTCGGTGGTCTGCTGCACCACTTCATGGGCGGCAGGCGCGGCCACTGCCAGCAAGGGCAGTGCGGCCAGCAGAGCGACAAGGCTGTTGCGCACGGTCTTGATCATCATCGGGTACCTCATTGGCTGTCCTGATCCCTATTGACCGAATTGAGCAGGAATTTGCCAATCAGGTCTTCGAGCACCAGAGAAGACTGGGTGTCATGGATGGTTCCGCCGTCGGCCAGCAGCTCTTCATCGCCACCGACGCTGATCCCCACGTACTTTTCACCGAGCAGCCCTGCAGTCAGGATCGACGCGGTGGAGTCCACCGGAAGATTGTCGACACTGCCGTCTAGTTCCATCGTTACGCGCCCGGTGTAGCTGTCACGATCCAGATCGATCGCCGTCACCCGACCGATGCTCACCCCCGCCATGGTCACCTTGGCGCGCATGGTGAGGCCGGCAATGTTGTCGAAGTGCGCGTAGACCTTGTAGGTGTCGACGGCGTTGCCAGGCGCCAGGCCGCTGACACGCAGAGCCAGCAGCAGCAGGGCCAGCAGGCCGGCCAGGAGAAACAGGCCGACACCGATTTCCATCGTGCGGTTTTGCATCAGAAATCTCCAAACATCAAAGCGGTCAGAATGAAATCCAGCCCCAATACGGCCAGCGAGGCATACACCACCGTACGGGTGGTGGCGCGGCTGATACCTTCGGAGGTGGGCTCGCAGTCGTAGCCCTGGAACACCGCGATCCAGGTAACGACGAAGGCGAAGACCAGGCTTTTGATTATCCCGTTGAGCACGTCTTCGCGGAACGAAACACTGTTTTGCATATTGGCCCAGAACGAGCCTTCGTAGACGCCCAGCCAGTCGACGGCGACCATCGCCCCGCCCCAGATACCGACCACGCTGAAAATCATGGTCAGCAGCGGCATGGAGATGAAGCCCGCCCACAGTCGCGGTGCGACGATGTGCTTGAGCGGGTCGACACCAATCATCGCCAGGCTCGATAGCTGCTCGGTGGATTTCATGTTGCCGATCTCGGCGGTCAGCGCGGAACCGGCTCGACCGGCGAACAGCAACGCAGTGACCACCGGCCCCAGCTCACGCAGCAGAGTCAGGGCGACCATCTGCCCGACCGCCTGCTCGGACCCGTACTTGGCGAGAATGCTGAACCCCTGCAGAGAAAGCACCATGCCGATGAACAGGCCGGAAACCACGATGATCGCGAGCGACAGCACGCCCACCGAATACAGCTGCTTGATCAGCAGTTGCAGCGAGTTGCCCGACGTACCGCGACCGAACAGCGCGCGCAGCAGAAAGATCGTCGAACGCCCCAGCGAGGCGACCACGTCGATACCCGCACGCCCGAACAGGCGTACGCGTTCGAGTGTAGATGTCCTGCGCATCAGCGCCCCCCCAGTAAATCGTCGTGGTAGCTCGGCGCTTGAAAATGAAACGGGACCGGCCCGTCTGGCGTGCCCTGCATGAATTGGCGCACCCGTGGATTCTCGGAGTCGCGCAACTCGGCAGGCGTTCCCTGCCCCAGCACCTGACTGTCACCGACCACATAGATGTAGTCGGCGATGCTCGCGGTTTCCGCCAGATCGTGGGAGACCACGATGCTGGTGATACCCAGGGCATCGTTGAGCAGACGGATCAGGCGCACCAGCACGCCCATGGCGATCGGGTCCTGGCCGACGAACGGCTCGTCGTACATCAGAATCTGCGGATCCAGGGCAATCGCCCGGGCCAGCGCGACGCGCCGCTTCATACCGCCGGACAGCTCATCGGGCATCAATTCGATGGCACCACGCAAGCCGACTGCCTGCAGTTTCATCAGGACAATGTCACGAATCATTTCTTCGGGGAGCTGGGTATGCACCCGCAACGGGAACGCCACGTTCTCGAACACGTCGAGGTCGGTGAACAACGCGCCACTCTGAAACAGCACGCCCATCTGCTTGCGCATGTCGAACAGCTCGCTGCGCGACAGGTCGGGCAGATTCAGGCCGTTGACGTGTATCTGACCCGCGCTCGGGCGCAGCTCGGCGGCTATCAGCCGCAACAAGGTGGTCTTGCCGCACCCGGAGGGGCCCATGATCCCGGTGACCTTGCCCCGCGGTATGCATATGTCGACGTTCTTGAAGATGTGCCGCTCGCCGCGTTGAAAACTGACGTTTTTCAACTCGACCGCGTACTGATTTTCGGCGCTCATCGGAACTCCATTGCGTACTGCCTTCCTAATCAGACGCCCAGCATCGGAATAAGGGCACGGCGATCGGCCATGCGGGCCAAAAATGGCAGCGGACTATAGCATTCGCGCCAATGGCCGCCAAAGCCGAGCAAGACCGACGTTCAGGCTTGTGACAGCTTTGCCACTTTTGCGCAGCGCCATGAATGATGAGTCCTGTAGTCTTTCCCGCTATAATCCCTGTCTTTTTCGTACAGCAGCCCAAGCAGAGCATGAACCAGACCCGCGACCTGATTGATTCCGCACAGCGCACCATCCGCCTCGAGATCGAGGCGGTGCAAGAGCTGCTGCCTCGTATCGACGCCGATTTCGTCAAGGCATGCGAGCTGATTCTCGCCAGCAAGGGCCGCGTGGTCGTGGTCGGCATGGGCAAATCAGGGCATATCGGCAACAAGATCGCCGCCACCCTGGCCAGCACCGGTACCACCGCATTTTTCGTGCACCCTGCCGAAGCCAGCCACGGCGACATGGGCATGATCACCCGTGACGACGTCGTGCTCGCGCTGTCCAACTCGGGCTCCACGGCCGAAATCGTCACACTGCTGCCGCTGATCAAGCGCCTCGGCATTACCCTGATCAGCATGACCGGCAACCCGGAGTCGCCGCTGTCCAAGGCTGCCGAAGTCAACCTCGACACCCGCGTAGCCAAGGAAGCCTGCCCACTCAACCTGGCGCCGACCTCTTCCACCACCGCCTCGCTGGTACTTGGCGACGCCCTGGCCATCGCGCTGCTGGAGGCCCGCGGCTTCACCGCCGAAGACTTCGCCTTCTCCCATCCGGGCGGTGCCCTGGGTCGCCGCCTGCTGCTCAAGGTCGAGAACGTCATGCACGCGGGCGAGAGCCTGCCGCAGGTCAAACGCGGCACCAGCCTGCGTGATGCATTGCTGGAAATGACCCAGAAAGGCCTGGGCATGACCGCGGTCCTTGAAAACGACGGTCGTCTGGCCGGGATCTTCACCGACGGTGACCTGCGCCGCGCCCTGGACAAAGGCATCGATGTACGTGATGCGCGCATCGACGACGTCATGACCCCGCACGGCAAGACCGCTCGTGCCGATATGCTCGCTGCCGAGGCCCTGAAGATAATGGAAGACAACAAGATCAGCGCACTGGTGGTGATCGACACCAGTGGTTACCCGGTAGGCGCCTTCAACCTTGGTGACCTGTTGCGCGCGGGGGTCATGTGATGAACGACCTGCTACAGCGCGCTCGCGCAATCAAACTGGCGATCTTCGACGTCGACGGCGTGCTTACCGACGGCAAGCTGTACTTCCTGGTCGATGGCAGCGAGTTCAAGACTTTCAATACCCTGGACGGCCAGGGCATCAAGATGCTGATCAATTCCGGCGTGCGCACCGCAATCATCAGCGGTCGCAAGACCCCGGTGGTCGAGCGCCGCGCTCAGAACCTGGGCATCCAGCACTTGTATCAGGGCCGTGAAGACAAACTCGACGTGCTCGACGAGCTGCTCGCCGAACTGGGCCTGAGCTACGAACAGGTGGCCTACCTGGGCGATGACCTGCCGGACCTGCCGGTGATTCGCCGCGTCGGCCTGGGCATGGCGGTAGCCAGCGCCAACGGCTTCGTGCGCGAGCATGCCCACGGCGTCACCGAAGCGCGCGGCGGCGAAGGTGCGGCCCGCGAATTCTGCGAACTGATCATGCGCGGCCAGGGCACTCTCGAAGCCGCCCAGTCCGCCTACCTCTAGGGCCTGCCGATGCTGCGCAAATTCATCACTCCCGTCCTGCTGACCTTCGGTGCACTGCTGCTGGTGGCCGCCGGGTACTGGAACATCAATCCAGACAGTTTCTCCAGCGCGCCACAGCAGAGCGGGCCGGACAATCCGATCGACTTCTACGCCGTGAATGCCCGCAGCGTGCAATACCTGCCCGACGGCAAGGTGCAGAGCGACATGACCAGCGACCGCCTGGAGCACGTGCAGAGCACCGACGTCACCCTGCTGACCGAGCCGCGCATGAATCTGTTCCGCGGCACCGAACTTCCCTGGAAGGTGCGCAGCGCCCGTGGCGAGGTAGGCCCGGATGGCGAAGAGGTCGAATTGATCGATCAGGTGCGCGTGGAGCGCACGGACGAAAAAGGCCGCCCCACTATACTCACCACCAGCCGCCTGACCGTATTCCCACAGAAGGAATATGCGCAGACCCAGCAAGCCGTTAGAATCGACGCGGCCAACGGGGTGACCACGGCACAAGGAATGAAAGCGTACTTGAATGACGGCAGGATGCTCCTGCAGTCCAACGTAAGAGGCCAGCATGAGGTTCGTTAAAACCCTCCCCCTACTTCTCAGCCTCGGCGCCACGCTCGGAAGCGCAAGCGCCTGGGCTCTGCCGAGCGACCGCGATCAACCGATCCGCGTGCAGGCCGACAGTGCTGAGCTGGACGACAAGCAAGGCGTGGCGGTGTACCGCGGCGATGTCGTCATCACTCAGGGCACCCTGAAAATCACTGGCGACACCGTCACCATCACCCAGAATGCACAGGGCGATATCGACGTGTTCACCTCGGTGGGCAAACCGGCCTACTACGAGCAGAAGCCGTCTGCCGACAAGCAGATCGTCAAGGCCTACGGCCTGACCATCCAATACTTCGCGGCCAATGAACGCATCGTGCTGATCGACCAGGCCAAGGTGGTTCAGGAAGGCAACACCTTCGAAGGCGAGAAGATCGTCTATGACACCCAGCGTCAGATCGTCAATGCTGGTCGCGCCACGGGCACCAACGTGTCGACCCCGCGCCCGCGCATCGACATGGTGATTCAGCCGCAGAAGAAACCCGCCGCCGAGCAGGGCCAATAACGATGGCAACACTGAAAGCCCAGCATCTGGCAAAAAGCTACAAGGGTCGCCAGGTCGTTCGCGACGTCAGCCTGAGCATCGAAAGCGGGCAGATCGTCGGCCTGCTCGGCCCCAACGGCGCCGGCAAGACCACCTGCTTCTACATGATCGTCGGCCTGGTTCAGGCCGATCAGGGCCGCGTGCTGATCGACGATCTCGACGTCAGCCACCAACCCATGCATGGCCGTGCTCGCGCCGGTATCGGCTACCTGCCTCAGGAAGCCTCGATCTTTCGCAAGCTGAGCGTCTCCGACAACATCATGGCGATCCTGGAAACGCGCAAGGACCTCAACCGTGCGCAGCGTCTGCAGGAGCTGGAAAGCCTGCTGCAGGAATTCCACATCACGCACATCCGCGACAACCTGGGCATGAGCCTCTCGGGTGGCGAACGCCGCCGCGTCGAAATCGCCCGCGCCCTCGCCACCTCGCCGAAATTCATCCTTCTCGATGAGCCCTTCGCCGGCGTCGACCCGATCTCGGTCGGTGACATCAAGCAAATCATTCACCACCTCAAGGCCAAAGGCATTGGCGTGCTGATCACCGACCACAACGTGCGCGAAACTCTGGATATCTGCGAAACCGCCTACATCGTCAGCGATGGTCAACTGATCGCCGAAGGCGATTCCGCTGCGATCCTGGCCAACCAGGTGGTCAAGGAAGTCTATCTGGGCCACGAATTCCGCCTGTAACGAATTTCCCGCCGATGAACGCCCAGCGCCCGCTACCCACGACAGGGTCGTAATGAAATGGTAACGGGCTCTAGGCAAAGCACTCGGATTCAGGCATATAATTTGCTTCCTAGTGGCGCTTTGGCGCCCTGTCGTGGATCGCGCACAGACGCCAGATAAGGTCTGCAATGAAACCATCGCTAGTCCTGAAAATGGGCCAGCAGCTGACGATGACACCGCAGCTGCAACAAGCCATTCGCCTGCTCCAACTGTCCACGCTGGATCTGCAACAGGAGATCCAGGAGGCACTGGAGTCGAACCCGATGCTCGAGCGTCAGGAAGAAGGCGACGACTTCGACAATTCGGACCCCATGGCCGACGGCGCGGAAAGCGCACCCACGGCGGCCGCTCAGGAAGAGAAATTTCAGGAACCAACTTTCCAGGAAAACACCCAGACCGTCGACAATCTGGAAGAAGGCGAATGGGGCGAGCGGATCCCCAGCGAACTGCCGGTCGACACGGCCTGGGAAGACGTCTATCAGACCAGCGCCAGCAGCCTGCCAAGCAATGACGACGACGAGTGGGACTTCACCACTCGCACCTCTGCCGGCGAGAGCCTGCAGAGTCACATGCTCTGGCAACTCAACCTGGCGCCGATGTCCGACAAGGACCGCCTCATCGCAGTGACGCTGATCGACTGCATCAATGGTCAGGGCTACCTCGAGGAAACCCTCGAAGAAATCACCGACGCCTTCGACCCCGAACTCGATGTCGAGCTCGATGAAGTCGAAGCCGTGCTGCACCGCATCCAGCAGTTCGAGCCTTCCGGCATCGCCGCCCGCGACCTGCGCGAGTGCCTGCTTCTGCAACTGCGCCAACTGCCGGCCAATACCCCCTGGCTGAGCGAGGCCCAGCGCCTCACCAGTGACTACCTCGACCTGCTCGGCAGCCGCGACTACAGCCAGCTGATGCGCCGCATGAAGCTCAAGGAAGACGAGCTGCGCCCGGTCATCGAGCTGATTCAGAGCCTAAACCCGCGCCCCGGTTCGCAGATCGAATCGAGCGAGCCCGAGTACGTGGTGCCTGACGTGATCGTGCGCAAGCACAACGATCGCTGGCTGGTGGAACTCAATCAGGAGGCCATGCCGCGCCTGCGCGTCAACGCGCAGTACGCAGGTTTCGTGAAGCGCGCCGACTCCAGCGCCGACAACACCTTCATGCGCAATCAGTTGCAGGAAGCACGCTGGTTCATCAAGAGCCTGCAGAGCCGCAACGAAACCCTGATGAAGGTCGCGACGCAGATCGTCGAACACCAGCGCGGCTTCCTCGACTACGGCGACGAAGCCATGAAGCCGTTGGTACTGCACGACATCGCCGAAGCGGTGGGCATGCACGAGTCGACCATCTCACGCGTCACCACCCAGAAGTACATGCATACACCGCGTGGCATTTACGAGCTGAAATACTTCTTCTCCAGCCACGTCAGCACCTCCGAAGGCGGCGAATGTTCGTCCACCGCGATCCGCGCGATCATCAAGAAACTGGTCGCCGCGGAAAATGCGAAAAAGCCATTGAGCGATAGCAAGATCGCTGGTTTACTGGAAGCACAGGGCATTCAAGTGGCGCGCCGCACAGTCGCCAAGTACCGTGAATCGCTCGGTATAGCGCCTTCGAGCGAACGCAAACGACTGATGTGAGCGGCCTTGTAGTAGAGCCCCAGTGTTCCTGCGGCAGGTGTATAGCCTGCCACTCACACACGGCAACAAGGAGAAGCGGTATGCAAGTCAACATCAGTGGGCACCAGCTGGATGTGACAGACGCACTACGCAGCTACATCGAGGAAAAGCTCGGACGTCTCGAGCGGCACTTCGACAAGATCACCAATGTGCAGGTCATCCTGGAGGTCGAGAAGCTCAAGCAGAAAGTCGAAGCCACCTTGCACATCGCCGGAGGCGAAGTGGTGGCCAATGCCGAGCATGAAGACATGTACGCCGCCATCGATCTACTGACCGACAAACTTGACCGCCAACTCATCAAGCACAAGGAAAAACAGCTCGACCGCCAGCAGGGCGCAATGGCCCGCTGACCTCGTCCTTCTCCTATGATCCGACTTGAAAATATCCTGACCCCCGGCCGTTCCCTCGTGAACGTGCCGGGCGGCAGTAAAAAGCGTGTACTCGAACAGATAGCTGCCGTGATCGCGCGCGACCTGCCCGATCTCGATGGCCAGACCATCTATGAAAGCCTGATCGCCCGGGAGAAACTCGGCTCGACCGGTTTCGGAAATGGCATCGCCATTCCTCATTGCCGCTTGCCCGGATGCAGCTCACCGATCAGTGCGCTGCTGAAACTCGACGCCGCGGTGGATTTCGACGCAATCGATGGCGCCCCTGTCGATTTGCTGTTCGTGCTGCTGGTTCCCGAAGCAGCGACCGATGAGCACCTGGAACTGCTGCGCCAGATCGCCAGCATGTTCGACCGCGAGGACGTTCGCGAGCGACTGCGCCAGGCTCAGGACAGTCAATCGCTGTACCAGACCGTAGTGAACGTGCAGAACGGCCAATAGCCCTACACAGGATGAGCCCATGCGCCTGATCATCGTCAGCGGCCGTTCCGGCTCGGGCAAGAGCACCGCTCTCGACGTGCTCGAGGACAACGGCTTCTATTGCATCGACAATCTGCCTGCCGGCCTGCTTCCCGAGCTGGCCGAACGGGCGTTGCTGCACACCGAGCTGTTGCACCCGCAAGTCGCGGTGTCGATAGACGCACGCAACCTGCCCAGCCAGCTCAAGCGTTTCTCCGAACTGCTCGACGAAGTGCGCGGCCGCAATATCCGCTGCGATGTCCTGTACCTGGATGCCAGCGAAGAAACGCTGCTCAAGCGCTTTTCGGAGACGCGCAGGCGTCATCCGCTGACCAACGACCAGCGCTCGCTGGCCGAGGCCATGGTCGACGAGACCAAGCTGCTGAGCCCGATCATCGACCGTGCCGACCTCAAGATCGACACCACTCACCTGAATCTCTACCAACTGCGCGACACCCTCAAGCTGCGCCTGCTCAACCAGCCGGAGCCGGGCACCGCCTACCTGATCGAGTCCTTCGGTTTCAAACGGGGGATGCCAGTGGATGCGGACCTGGTGTTCGACGTGCGCTGCCTGCCCAACCCCTACTGGAAGCCCGAGCTGCGTGACTTCACGGGCCTCGAACAGCCGGTGGAGGAATACCTCGCAGCCCAGGAGGACGTCCAGGACATGTACCAGGACATCTTCGCCTACCTGCACAAATGGCTGCCGCGCTTCGCTGCCAGCAATCGCTCCTACGTCACCGTTGCGATCGGCTGCACCGGTGGCCATCATCGTTCGGTGTATCTCGCCAACCGCCTGGGCCACGCCCTCAAACCGCTGCTGAAGAACGTTCAGATCCGCCACCGCGACCTCAGTTAAGGAATTGCCGCGATGCCCGCCCGTGAAATCACCATCATCAACAAACTCGGCCTGCATGCGCGTGCCGCCGCCAAGTTCGTCGGAGTCGCAGGGCGCTTTCCCTGCCAGGTGAAAATCGGGCGCAGCGTCGACAGCCTGGTGGACGGCAAGAGCATCATGGCGGTGATGATGCTCGCCGCCGGCAAGGGCACCACCGTGCATCTGGCGACCGAGGGCGAACGGGAAGAGGAAGCCCTGCAGGCGCTGATCGACTTGATCAACAACTACTTCGACGAAGGCGAGTAACCGCTCTCAGACGCTCAGGGCATTGCCCAGAACCAGCATCAGCACGAACCCCGATGCGAACCCCAGCGAGGCTGGCGGCACGTCAGCGCGCCGATACAGCTTGGGAATGATCTCGCGCAGCACCACGAAGAGCATCGCTCCCGCGGCCATCGCCAGCCCCCAGGGCAGCAGCTGCAACGACGCACCGGCCAGCCAGGCCGAAAGCACGGCGAACAGCGGCTCTACCAACCCGGACGCCGCACCGCAGAAGACCGCCTTGTAGCGCGACATGCCCGCCCCGGCCAGCACCAAGGCAATGATCAGCCCCTCGGGCACGTCCTGCAACGCAATCCCCAGCGTCAAACCGTCGGCATTCGCCAGATTGGCTGCAGCCGCCACGCCGACCGCCATGCCCTCCGGCACGTTGTGCAACACGATGGCGATGACGAACAGCCAGACGCTCGACCCGACGCCCTGATTTACCCGCGCTCGCGATGTACGGGACAACCCGTGGCCCAGCCCCCATAAGGCGCCAGCACCCAGTACCACTGCCGCGGCGACCAGCAATGAGCCCTGACTGCTGGTCAGGCCCTGCTCGTCAGCCAGCTGAAAAGCCGGCGGCAGTAGTGAGAAAAGACTGGCAGCGAGCATCATGCCCCCGCCCAAACCCAGCATGGCCGTGTACGAACGTGCCGAAATGCTGCGCATGAAAATGACCGGCAAGGCGCCCAGAGCCGTGCCAAGAGCGCACAGCATGCCACCTTGCCAGGCATACCACAGAGCCGGCGAAAGCCGGCTCTGCAAACCACTCCAGACCTTGAGGGCGAGAATGGTCCCGCCGCCAACGAGCAGCATCAGGCCCAGTGCATAGCGAAAGGAACGGCCATTGGCCGCAATCAACTCGTGCAGCGGGCTCATAGGCACACTCGATGTGGGCTCATGGGCATGCGATCAGGCCAGAGCGGCCTGATAGCGGCGTGCGACTTCGGCCCAATCGATGACGTTGTAGAACGCACCGATGTATTCGGGACGACGGTTCTGATAACGCAGGTAGTAGGCATGCTCCCACACGTCCAGACCGAGGATCGGCGTGTTGCCGTTCATCAGCGGGCTGTCCTGGTTACCGGTGCTCTCGACCACCAGTTTCTTCTGCGGCGTCACGCTGAGCCAGGCCCAGCCACTGCCGAAGCGGGTCAGTGCGGCTTTGGTGAAGGCTTCCTTGAAAGCCTCCAGACCACCCAGCTGGCTGTCGATGGCAGTTTTCAGTTCGCCTTGAGGCTCGCCACCACCGCTGGTGCTCATCACGGTCCAGAACAGCGAGTGGTTGGCATGTCCACCACCGTTGTTGATCACCGCAGCGCGCTTGTCTTCCGGCACGTCCTTGAGGCGAGTCAGCAGCTCTTCGACCGGCAGCTCGCCGAGCGAGTTGCCTTCCAGGGCAGCGTTGAGGTTGTTGACGTAGGTCTGGTGGTGCTTGCTGTGATGGATTTCCATGGTTTGCGCATCGATGTGCGGCTCCAGGGCATCGTAGGCGTAAGGCAGAGCAGGCAGGCTATACGGCATGGTTTTCACTCCTCTAATGGTACTGACGAACGACAGACGCTGGGCGTTCTGCCGGTGAAGCATCGCCAGGCGCATGGGCGCCCAACAATCGATCCGTACGGGGGTAGGCCCCGTGCTCGGCGACAAAGTTCAACAGACTGGTGTAGGTTCGGCCGCTGTGATTGAGTGCGGCCTGGCGCAAGGACGGCGACAGATGCTCACTGTCCATGCAGCGCAACAGGTGTTCATGGCAGGCACAGAGGTGCTCCGCGGAGCCTTCCGGATGACCGATCATCAGTTGCAGATCGGCCAGGTTGTGCTGAGAAACGACGAAAGCCGCCACCGCAGCATCGGCATCCCGCCAGCGCTCGAACAGCACTTGAGCAAGCGCCAGCGCTTGCAGATACTGTTCCCGCGCCTCGACCCAGGAACCCTCGGCGAAGTAGCGGTTACCCGCCTGGATGAGTCGCTTCCACTGCTCCATGGATTGCCTCCTCGCCCTGAGACGAAAATGCGCAGGCCAGATGACCTGCGCGGCGGTTTCAACGATTACAGACCACCTTCGGTAAGGCGTTCCGGGTTGAGCAACTGCTCCAGTTCGGCACGCCCCAGATCGGTCATTTCCTCGGCCACGTCGATGATCGGCCGGCCTTCGCGATACGCCTTCTTGGCGATTTCCGCCGCCTTCTGATAACCGATCAGCGGGTTCAGCGCCGTTACCAGAATCGGGTTGCGGCCTAGTGCTTCCTTGAGCTTCGGCTCGTTGACCTTGAAGCTGGCGATGGCACGATCCGCCAGCAGGCGGCTGGCATTGGCCAGCAACTCGATGCTGCCGAGCAGATTGTGAGCGATCACCGGCAACATCACGTTCAGCTCGAAATTCCCGGACTGCCCCGCCACCGCGATGGTGGTGTCATTGCCGATGACCTGAGCCGCGACCATGGCGGTGGCTTCCGGGATCACCGGATTGACCTTGCCCGGCATGATCGAGGAACCAGGCTGCAGCGCTTCGAGTTCGATCTCACTGAGGCCGGCCAGTGGGCCGGAGTTCATCCAGCGCAGATCGTTGGCGATCTTCATCAACGACACTGCCGTGGTCTTCAGTTGCCCGGACAGCGCCACCGCTGTGTCCTGAGAGCCGATCAGCGCGAAGAAGTTGGTGCCGGGGGTGAATTGCCGACCTGTCAGCGCATTGAGCTCCTGACAGAATAGTTCGGAAAATCGCGGATGCGCGTTGATGCCGGTACCGACCGCTGTACCACCCTGGGCCAGGGCCTGGAGGGCGGGCAGCAGGCTGGTGAGCAGCTGGATATTGCCCTGGATTTGCTGCGCCCAGCCATCGAGCACCTGGCTCATGCGCACCGGCATGGCATCCATCAGGTGCGTACGACCGGTCTTCACGAAGGGCTGCACCTCGAGAGACTTCTCGCAGAGCACCTTGAGCAGGTGACCGAGCGCCGGCAGCAGATTCTCGCTGACCTCGATGGCGGCACTGACATGGATGGTGGTGGGGATGATGTCGTTGCTGCTCTGACCACAGTTGACGTGATCGTTGGGGTTCACCGGCTCGCCGAGAATGCCCGTGGCCAGGGTGGCGATCACTTCGTTGGCATTCATGTTGGAGCTGGTGCCGGAACCGGTCTGGAACACATCCACCGGGAAGTGACGCATGAAATCCTCGGCCAGCAGTTGCTGGCACGCTGAAACGATGGCATCGCCCTGGGCAGGCAGGATCTGCTCCAGATCCACGTTGGCGCGGGCAGCGGCGGCCTTGGCCAGTACCAGCGCACGAATGAACGCCTTGGGCATGGCCAGCCCCGATACCGGGAAATTGTTGACCGCACGCTGGGTCTGGGCACCGTAGAGGGCCTCGGCGGGGACGGCCAGTTCGCCCATGCTGTCGCGTTCTATCCGGGTGTTACTCATAGGGATTTCCTTCTGCCAATTCGGACATCGAAAGAGAGGGCTGCATGCGCAAGGTGGCCAGACGGTTGCGAACGCGATTCAGACTGTGTTGCTGATCGCGATTGGTCGCCAGGTGCTGCAGCGCGTAGAGGGAGCGGTAGGCGTGATCGAGGCAGACACTGCGCCAGTGCCAGGGCAGCGCCGTATCGCAGGCGGTATCCATGAGCAGATTCAGGGTGGTCAGCGACATCCGCCAGGGGCACAGACGGCCATGCTCGACCAGTTGTCGCCCCTGTGCCCAGTGCAACTCGAGCAGCCTTGGTTCATCGGGAAGCAGCCCGCAACGGATCCGAAAACCCAGCCAGTACCAACAATCCAGGCAGGGCGTATTGCTCGAGCGAAATCTCATGGCTCACCTTTTAAAAGCTAATAATATTAATTCCTATATAGAAAGAATAATCAATACCGAATTGATGTGAAGCGCCATTGGTCTCGTCGCGCAGCACCGCGGCTGCGCCCAATGGCAAAGATGCAGAAAGAGAAAATGGCCGAACGGCCGGCAATACGCCGCCATCTGCGTTCAGTATTAGGGAAACAGAGTGAAAAGACGGGCACCACCACATTGCGTGGCTAGCCAGAGTCCGCTGACGTTTTCAGGGGTGGCAACGAAAACGTCAGCGCCTCGACGATCGGGCGCCTGCAGCGCCCACTCGAATCAACTGCCCGCGACGGTCATCTTCTCGATAAGCACCGAGCCCGTACGGATATTGCTGCGCAGCTCCAGATCGCTGCCGACCGCGACGATCTGCTTGAGCATGTCACGCAGGTTGCCGGCAATGGTCACCTCCTGCACGGCGAACTGGATCTCGCCATTCTCCACCCAGTAGCCGCCCGCGCCGCGGGAGTAGTCGCCGGTGACCATGTTCAGACCGTGGCCCATCAACTCGGTGACCAGCAGCCCACGGCCCATGCGCTTGATCAGCGCCTGCTGATCTTCATCGCCATGGCTGACGAACAGGTTGTGTACCCCTCCGGCGTTGGCGGTGCTGGGCATACCCAGTTTGCGCCCGGCGTAGGTGCCCAGAATGTAGGAGACCAGCCTGCCGCCCTCCACGAAAGGTTTCGCATAGGTGGCCAGGCCATCGCCGTCGAATGCCGCACTGCCCATGGCACGGGGAATGTGCGGGCGCTCGTCGAGGTTCAGCCAGGAGGGAAACAGTTGCTCGCCCAGGGTTCCTTCGAGGAACGATGACTTGCGATACAGTGCGCCGCCGGAGATCGCCCCGAGAAAGCTGCCGAACAGGCCGGTGGCCAGTTCCGCGGAGAACAGCACGGGCACTTCGCAGGTTGGCACCGGGCGGGCACCGAGGCGGCTGACCGCTCGCTGGGCGGCGCGACGCCCGATGCTCGCGGCATCGGCGAGCAGCTCGCCCTGACGGTTCACGTCATACCAGTAGTCGCGCTGCATCTGCCCGTCGCTTTCGGCGATCATCACGCAACTGAGGCTATGCCGGGTGCTGGCGTAGCCGCCGATGAAGCCGTGGCTGTTGCCGTATACACGGCAACCCTGGTGAGTTCCCAGGCTGGTGCCATCGGCATTGCGAATGCGTGGATCGGCGTCGAATGCCGCCGCTTCGCAGACCAGCGCACGCTCGATCGCTTGCTCCGGCGTGATGTCCCAGGCGTGGTACAGATCCAGCTGCGGCAGATCGCGAGCCATCAGCGCAGCGTCGGCAAGACCGGCGCTCTCGTCTTCGGATGCATGCCTGGCGATGGCCAGGGCCGCCGCCACGGTTTCGCGGATCGCTGCCTCGCCGGTGGCCGAGGTGCTGGCCGAGCCCTTGCGCTGGCCGAGGTAAAGGGTGATGCCGAAGCCCTGATCGCGATTGAACTCGACGGTTTCCACCTCACGCTGGCGCACGCTGGTGGACAGCCCCTGCTCCACCGATACCGCCACTTCGCAGGCACTTGCGCCCTGCTTCTTCGCCTCGGCGAGAATCTGTTCGACCTGCGCCTGAAGGCCCGGTAGTGCACCCGGCCCGACTACTTCCACTTCACTCATAACGACTCCTGAACGATAGCCGCAGCGGCAACGACTCTGGTCGCGCATACGGCAAGAAACTTGCTGCTATCATGGCGGCGTTTCCCATTGGATCACCGCAAAATGTCTGATTACCTCGACGACTTCTCCGGCGAGAAGAGCAAAACCCAGGTCAAGCGTGAGTTCCACGCGTTACAGGAGCTAGGCCAGCGTCTGGCAGGCCTCAAGCCTGATCTGCAGAACAAGCTACCGCTTACCGATGGCCTGCGCCGTGCTCTGGAAGAATCGCCAAAGCACACCGCCAATGCGGCAAAAAAACGCCACATGCAGTTCATCGGCAAGCTGATGCGCGATCAGGACATCGAAGCGATCCTGACGCTCCTCGATCAGCTGGACGCCTCCACGCGCCAGTACAACGAGCGCTTCCACAACCTCGAACGCTGGCGTGATCGTCTGATCGCCGGCAACGACGAAGTGCTCGAAAAATTCGTCGTCGAGTACCCCGAAGCCGACCGCCAACACCTGCGTGCGCTGATCCGCCATGCCCAGCATGAAGCGGCTCAGGAAAAGGCTCCCGCCTCGTCACGCAAGATCTTCAAGTACATCCGCGATCTCGACGAAACCCAGCGCGGGCTGCGTTAAGACAGCAGCAGGCCACACGCCGCAAGCCACGAGCGCTGGATATCGCGCAGCGTGGCTCGAGGCCGGTAGCGGTTTCACGCGCCGGTTCCGCCGACCGTGATCGCATCGATCTTCAGCGTCGGCTGGCCCACGCCAACCGGTACCGACTGGCCGTCCTTGCCACAGGTGCCGACGCCACTGTCGAGCGCCAGGTCGTTGCCGACCATGGACACCTTGCTCATGGCTTCCGGGCCGTTGCCAATCAGGGTCGCACCCTTGACCGGAGCGGTAATCTTGCCGTCCTCGATCAGGTACGCCTCGCTGGTCGAGAACACGAACTTGCCGCTGGTGATGTCGACCTGACCACCGCCCAGGTTGGCGCAATAGATGCCCTTCTTCACCGAACGGATGATCTCCTCGGGGTCGCTCTCGCCGGCCAGCATGTAGGTATTGGTCATGCGAGGCATCGGCAGGTGCGCATAGGACTCGCGACGGCCGTTGCCGGTACGTGCCACACCCATCAGTCGAGCATTGAGCTTGTCCTGCATGTAGCCCTTGAGCACACCGTTCTCGATCAGCGTGGTGCACTGGGTAGGCGTGCCTTCGTCGTCCATGCTCAATGAGCCGCGGCGCTGCGCCAGGGTGCCGTCATCGACGATGGTGCACAGCTTGGAAGCCACCTGCTGGCCGATCTTGCCGCTGTAGTTGGAGCTGCCCTTGCGGTTGAAGTCCCCCTCCAGACCGTGGCCGACCGCCTCGTGCAGCAGTACGCCGGACCAGCCGGCGCCCATCACCACCGGCAAGGTGCCAGCCGGAGCGGCAACCGCTTCGAGGTTGACCAACGCCTGACGCAGCGCTTCACGGGCGTAGCCCATGGCACGGTCCTCATTGAGGAAATAACTGTAGTCCGTTCGCCCGCCGCCGCCATGCCCGCCACGCTCGCGACGACCGTTCTGCTCGACGATCACGCTGACGTTGAAACGCACCAACGGGCGAATGTCGGCGCCCAGGCTGCCGTCGGTAGCGGCGACCAGAATGCGATCCCAGACACCGGCGAGGCTCACCGTCACCTGTTTGATACGCGGGTCCAGCGTACGGGTAGCCACATCGACACGCTTGAGCAGCTCCACCTTCTGAGCGCGGTCCAGGACATCCAGCGGGTTCTCCGGCGCGTACAACGGCGTTACCTGGGTCGCGGCAAAGGCCTGCACGCGGCCCTGTTGCCCGGCGCGGGCAATGGAACGGGCCGCGCGGGCGGCCTGGCTCAAGGCATCGGGGGTGATCGCATTGCTATAGGCAAAGCCGGTCTTCTCGCCGGACTGGGCGCGCACGCCGACGCCCTGATCGAGATTGAAACTGCCCTCCTTGACGATGCCATCTTCCAGCACCCAGGTTTCGGACACCTGGGTCTGGAAGTACAGGTCGGCGGCATCGATGCCAGGGCCGGCCAGTTCGCCGAGTACCCCCGGCAAATGCTCCAGGGTCAGCCCGCCAGGGCTCAGCATCTGCTCGCTGACGGTCAACAACATGTCGCTCATAACGTCTCCACATCAGGCTGCCGCGGCTGCGCCGCAGCGAAAAATCGTTTGTGTCGCACTACCGGCATGCGCTCGCGGATAGCGGCCTGCTCGGTGATATCGCGCTCGGCCAGCAACGCAGCCTCGCCATCCGCCCGTTCCGCCAGCTTGCGTCCCCAGGGGTCGATGATGGCCGCGTGGCCATAGGTTTCCCGACCGCCAGGATGAACGCCGCCCTGAGCTGCCGCCAGCAGGTAGCACTGGGTTTCGATTGCACGTGCGCGGATCAGTACATCCCAGTGGGCGGCACCTGTGACCCGGGTGAACGCCGACGGCGCACTGATCAGCTCGGCACCCGCTTCACGCAGGGCCCCATAGAGTTCAGGAAAGCGCAGGTCATAGCATACGGTCAAACCCAGACGCCCAACGGGTGTATCGGCGACCACCAGCTGCTCGCCGTGGGCGTAATCGTCCGACTCGCGATAGCTGCCACGGCTGTCGCTGACATCCACGTCGAACAGGTGCAGCTTGTCGTAACGGGCGACGGTTTGCCCCTGATCGTCGAGCAGCAGCGAGCAGGCTCTTGGCTTGCCATTCGGCTGGCTGGCCGGCGGCAACGGCAGGGTGCCGGCCACTATCCATAAGTTGAGGTCACGTGCCGTGCGTTTCAACCAGGGCAGCACAGGGCCCTGACCGCTGGCTTCCAGACGCCCCAGGTCGGCGGCATCGCGCCGCCCGAGGGCCGAGAAGTTTTCCGGCAGCACCGCCAGGCGCGCGCCGCTGGAGGCCGCTTCTTCGAGCAGGCGACGGGCCTGCAGCAGGTTGGCGGCGATATCGTCCTGGCTGACCATCTGGATCACGGCGAAAGACATGCTGGCCTCCAGGGTCAGTTGGGTTTCTCGAACGGTTTGTCGAAGGTCAATTGCGGATCGTGCAGGGTGCCCTTGACGTCGTACTGCACGCTGGCGAAACGCGCCACGCGGTCACCGAGCAGCTTGTCGGCGATGAACAGGGCCCCCCCAATGGCAGGAGCGCCGACGATCAGCGCGGCCAGCGGCAGGTTGTTGGTGACCGGCAGGGTCACCAGCAACTTGGCATCGATGCCCTGGTCGATCATGTTCAGGGTGCCATTCAATTCCAGATTGCTCGACGGGCCCGTCATGGTGATCGGCTCCTGAGTGACGAACACGCCATCCGTTGCATTCAGATTGCCTTTCACCCGGTCATAACTCAGGCCCTTGCCGAGCAGATCGGAGAAGTCCAGGCGCAGACGGCGGCCAATGGAATTGAAATTGAGCAGGCCGAACACCCGCAGCGCCGACGCCGAGCCCTGCACGTCGACGAACTGGCCCTTGCGCAGCGCCGCATCGAGGCTGCCCGAATAACGCTTGAGGCTGAACCAGGCCGGTGAGCCGGGCCAGTGCCCATCGGCGTCCAGACGGAAACTCTCGCTGGTCGCCGAGGGGGCGTAGCCCCAGGCCTTGAGGACTTCGGAGAGCTTTTCGCCCTGCATGCGCCCCTTGTACCAGCTGCGCGTCTGCCCCGGCACGCCCTGCCAGCCGATGGCACCGCCAAGGCGTAATCCCTTGAGGTTGATATCCAGATCGCTGAACTGCACGCCCTGGGCATCCGGACGGGCTTTCAACGACCAGGCGCCCATGTCGTCTTCACCCTGGAACACATGGGCGACGCGCAGATCCAGCGCCGGAATCTGCCGCGGATCGAAATCAGCCAACGGGTCCGGCGCCTCGGGCTCCGGCGCATCAGCGGTTTTCGGCTTGGCGGCAGGCAGACGCACATATTCCAGATCGGCGACGATAGGCCGACCACTGGCCTCGAACAGGTCGACACGGCCCTTGGCCAGCGCACTGTCCACACTCAGCGACCAGCCGCCATCGATGGGCCGGAAGCCGACGTCGAGATCGTCGAGCTTCTGACCAAGCCCCTCGAAACGGCCAATGCGCAGTTCGGCATCGGTAAACAGTTGTTGGGCATCCTGACGCGAAGTCTGCTCGTAGGGTTTGATGGCCTCTTGCCAAGCCGCCAGGTTCACTTCCGCTACCCGACCGCGAACCCGCACGCCACGCGCGGTTGGCAGGATCGCCGGGCCGTCGCCCAGGCGCAGCTCGCCACGGCTCTGGTTGAACTGCCCGGGCGGCGCTGCCAGGGTAAAGCTGGCGACATTGGCGTAATCGAGCCAGTAGCGCTGCTCGCCACTGCCAAACGTCATGCGCCAGTCGGCGTAGCGTTCCTCGCTGGCGGTTTTGCCGAACGGCGCAGGCAGGCCGATGCTCAGGCCCTTGAGGTTGGAGTCGACACGCAGTTGGCTGTCCGCCCCCTCGAGACTCAGGCGCAAGCGATACGGCACATTTCCCTGGGCAGGCAACGGCTGCTTGACACCCAGCCAGCCAGTGAGATTGGCCAGGGGAATGATGCCATTGGCCTCGATGCGGCTGCGCGAATGACCGGGCCGGCCATCGGCAATGGCCTTGCCGGTCACCGCATGGCCCAGCGCGCGGGCACTGATCGAGGGTGCGCTAAGGCCCTTGCTGGTGTCGAAACGAAAGTCTCCGGTCACGTCGCTCAGCTCCAGCGCCGGCTTGCTGATTTTCAGCGACGCCTTGTCGGCACTGAAGTCGACGACCACGTTGGCCTGTTCGCCCTTGTGCAGCGGGATATCCAGATCAAGCGCGCCACTCAGGGCACCTGTGCCTTTCCAACCGGCGAAGGTATCGGCAACCCCGAGGGGCGTTTCCTGAAGGATCTTCAAGCCATCGCCGACACTGCTCTGCAGCTTGCCCTTGAGCTTGAGGTGCGGTGTTTCTCCAGCCTCGACATGAGGGATGTCGGCATAGGCCTCACGCACCTGGCTGTCGAGGATACGTCCTTCGGAGACGCGCACCCGAACGCCACTGTCCTCGATCAGCACCTGACCACGGGCATCGTGCAGCGCTGGCCAACCGGGCTGGAAGGCCAGCTCGGCGTCCTGCACCGCGAAGAACAGGCTGATGCTGCGCACGGCAGGATCCGGGTTGCGGTTGATCGACCCCTGGTACTGGAAATAGCCTTCTTCCACCTTGCCACCGCGAATCGCGGTTTTCAGCCACTCGTCCAGGGCCGGACTGAGCACTGGCGTCGGCAGGTACTTCTCGGTGAACCGCGCATCGCCGTCACGCATGCCGACACGCAGATCCATGTAGTCCTCGCGCTCGGGATCCTTGAGCATGCGAATCAGGAAATCGCCGGCGATCTTGCCCTCCTCGCCTTCCACCTGCAGGTACGGCGCGCGCAGGGTGAAGCCCTGATCGTCGAGCGTCCAGGTCAGCCGGCCCTTGGCTTGCTGGTACTTCCAGGCTTTTGGGAACAGGGTGGTGAGGTGCAGTGAGAAATCTTCGCTGTCGACCTTCAGCTCGCCCTGGCCCAGATCGCCGGTGATGCTGCCGCTGCCATTCTCGACGGCAGGCGAGGCGTGCCAGGCGGAAAAGCCGACACGCTCCAGATTGGCTGAGAACTGCAGGCGCTCCGGCCCTTCGAACTCGGGGCGGAAGCTGGCATTGAGGTTGCGCAAGGCACCATGGGGCTTGAGGGTCTGCAGCAGGTCCAGGGCAGCTTCCGGCATCGGTGCCAGGCCCTCCACCAAAGGCACCAGGGGCCCGACGTCGAGGCGATCGGCGCTCAGACTCCAGCGCTGCGACTGCTCGCCACTGGCCGCCTGATGGCCGAGGGCAATACGCGCCTCGCCCCAGCGGTCGTCGCCACGGCTGAAGGCGAAGTCGTCGAGCAACAGATCGAAGTCGCCCTCGTTGCGCTCGAAATAAGCATTCAGGGACAGGTCGTTCAGTGCCACGGCCTTGCGCTCGCCATAACGCCCTGCCAACTGCGGGGCGTGCAGGCGGGTGACGGCACGTTGCAGGTTGCGCTTGTCCCAGAGCCCCCACGCCTCGCCACCGAGTTGCAAGTGATCGAGGTGCCACTCGCGGGTCAGGGCTGGCGGCAGCCAGGTGGCCCAGTCGCTCTGCGGTGCACTGAGGTAGAACTCGGCGCGCATGTCCTGCCAGTGCTCGGCCTGCATGCGCGTACGCACCTGCAGGGCGAGTGGCTGACCGTCCGGCAGTTGCACACGGGCATCCAGACGCTGGCGAGAGCTGCCATTACTCAGGCTCAGGTTGATGGCGGTAAGGCTGAAGGGTTTCAGACCCTGAGCCTGAACGCTCACCTGGCTGTCGAAGAGCGCAATGCGGCTGACCATCTGCGACTGGCGCAGCACCTTGGCGATGTCCAGCGGGGGTTGATTCTGCCGCTGAGGCAGACCTTCCACGCGCCATGCGCCCTGCGCGTCCTGGCGCAGCGTCAGGTTCAGGCCGTCGAGTTGCAGCTCGGCGATACGCGGCTGCCAGGCCATCAGACTGCCAAGCAGGTCGGGCACCACCCGCACATGCTCAAGAGCCAGGCCCTGATCACCCTCGCCAAGGCGAAGATCGCGCACCGTCAGCAATGGCGAGAAACCGCTCCAGTGACCTTCGAGTGCGCCAATGGTGACCGGCAAGCCCAGTGCCTGGGTGGCTTGGGCTTGCGCCTCTTCCCGGTACTCGGCGACCAGCGGCACCAGCTGACGACCGAGGCTCACGTAAAAGGCGGCCAGCACCAAACCCAGGGCGCACAGCCCCAGACTCCAACGCAGCAGCGCGGCGAAGGCCAGCCCCAGCCGCTCCATTCAGTTCACGCCCCGGCCCGGCCGGGCCCCGTTATAGCAGCACCACATCGTATTGTTCCTGGGAGTACATGGTTTCGACCTGGAACTTGATGGTTCGTCCAATGAATGCTTCGAGGTCGGCGACGTTGCCCGACTCCTCGTCGAGCAGGCGGTCGACCACTTTCTGGTTGGCCAGCACGCGATAGCCTTCTGGCTGGTAGGCGCGGGCCTCGCGAAGGATCTCGCGGAAGATCTCGTAACAGGTGGTTTCCGCCGTCTTCAGTTTGCCGCGGCCCTGACAGTGACTGCACGGCTCGCACAGCACCTGCTCGAGGCTCTCCCGGGTGCGCTTGCGGGTCATCTGCACCAGGCCGAGCTCGGTGATGCCGATGATGTTGGTCTTGGCGTGATCTCGCTCCAGCTGCTTTTCCAGGGTGCGCAGCACCTGGCGCTGATGCTCTTCGTCCTCCATGTCGATGAAGTCGATGATGATGATCCCGCCCAGGTTGCGCAGGCGCAGTTGCCGGGCGATGGCGGTGGCCGCCTCGAGGTTGGTCTTGAAAATGGTTTCTTCGAGCGTGCGATGGCCGACGAAGGCGCCGGTATTCACGTCGATGGTGCTCATCGCCTCGGCCGGGTCGATGATCAGATAGCCACCGGACTTGAGCGGCACCTTGCGCTCCAGTGCCTTCTGGATCTCGTCTTCGATGCCATGCAGGTCGAAGATCGGCCGCTCGCCCGGATAATGTTCCAGGCGATCGGAGATCTCCGGCATCAGCTCGGCAACGAACCCGGTGATCTTCTGGAAGGTTTCCCGGGAGTCGACGCGAATCTTCTCGGTACGCGGGCCGACCAGGTCGCGCAGGGTGCGCAGGGCCAGACTGAGGTCTTCGTAGATCACCGAGGGGGTCGGCGCACTCTTCATCTGCTCGCCGATCTGCGCCCACAGGCGGCGCAGGTAACGGATGTCCACGAGGATCTCTTCGGCACGCGCGCCGTCGGCGGCAGTGCGCAGGATGAAGCCACCGGCCTCGGCGATGCCTTCGGCGGCCACGCAGTCGGCGACCACCTGCTTGAGGCGCTCGCGCTCGGATTCGTCTTCGATCTTCAGGGAAATGCCCACGTGACTGGTGCGCGGCATGTACACCAGATAGCGCGAGGGAATGGACAACTGCGTGGTCAGCCGTGCGCCCTTGCTGCCGATGGGGTCCTTGGTGACCTGCACCGTCAGGCTCTGGCCCTCGTGCACCAGCGCGCTGATGGTTTCCACCGCGCTGCCTTCACGGCTGGAAATTTCCGAGGCGTGAATGAACGCCGCCCGCTCCAGGCCGATATCGACGAAGGCTGCCTGCATGCCGGGTAGCACGCGCACGACCTTGCCCTTGTAGATGTTGCCGACGATGCCGCGACGCTGGGTGCGCTCGACGTGCACTTCCTGCAGGACACCGTTTTCCACCACCGCCACGCGCGACTCCATCGGCGTGATGTTGATCAGAATCTCTTCACTCATGCGCCCATCTCTGCTTGAGATGAAGCTGAAAGCAGCGGCAGACTCAGTCGAGCCCGGCCCATCGCGGCCTGCAACCTCTGGGTTATGCGCTGGCAGTCATTGCCAGCACGGAATCGCGAATTCCGCGAGCAGTTCGGCAGTCTCGCACAACGGCAGGCCGACCACCGCTGAATAACTGCCCTGCATCTGGCTGACGAAGACCGCAGCCAACCCTTGAATACCATAACTGCCTGCCTTGTCGCGCGGCTCACCGGTGGCCCAATACGCTTCGATCTGTGTCTGCTCGAGCGCTTTGAAGCGTACGCTGCTGGTCACCACCCGTGCGCTGCTGCGCTCGTCGCTGATCAGCGCGACGGCGGTGAGCACCTGATGCTCACGGCCGGACAAGGCGGTCAGCGTGGCCACCGCATCGTCACGGTCGAGAGGCTTGCCGAGGATGCGCCCATCGAGCACCACTGCGGTATCGGAACCCAGTACCACCGCACCCTCACGCTCGGGCAGGCTATCGAGCACCGCCGCCGCCTTGGCCCGTGCCAGGCGCTCGACGTAGGTCGCCGGCGCCTCGCCAGGCTGCGGCGTTTCATCGATGGGCACGATCCGGGTGGTGAAGGCAACGCCGATCTGCGTCAGCAGCTCACTGCGGCGCGGTGAAGCGGAAGCCAGGTAAAGCGTTGCCATGCAGACGTCTCACAAGCAGGCGCCGCAGCGCGTTTCAGTTGACACCCAGACGACGATGCACTGCACGCAGCAGGGTACAGACCCACGGCCAGAGCAGGGCACTGACCAGCGCGGGCAGTATGAACACCAGAATCGGCGGCCGGTTGCCGGTCAATGCGTTGAGCCACAACTGCACCAGTTGCGCCACGCCGAACACCACCAGCAGCACCATGCTCTGCTGCCACATGGGGAACATGCGCAAACGCTGATGCAGGCTCAGCACCATGAACGTGGTCAACGTGAGGATCAGCGCGTTCTGCCCCAGCAGGGTGCCGTTGAGCACGTCAGCCAGCAGACCGACGCACCAGGCGCTGGTCATGCCGACACGGTGCGGTACGGCCAGCACCCAGTAGGTGAGAAACAGCGCCAGCCAAAGCGGCCGACCGATCTCCATGAAGCGCGGCAGGGTGGACACGCTGAGCAACAGCGCAAGCCCCATGCTGGCCCAGATCACCCAGAGATTGTTCGAGCGAGCAGCGATCATTGGCTGGCCTCCTCACCGT
Organism: Pseudomonas sp. MEJ086; assembly: GCF_030209025.1. Classification (NCBI taxonomy): domain Bacteria; kingdom Pseudomonadati; phylum Pseudomonadota; class Gammaproteobacteria; order Pseudomonadales; family Pseudomonadaceae; genus Pseudomonas; species Pseudomonas sp. MEJ086. Next base: position 6,583 of record NZ_JARVSV010000035.1, on the reverse strand, counting down.
TGGCAGGCGCCGGGCTTGGTTCATCGGCAGGCGGCGTGATGGCCTCGGACGGCATTTCGCCTTCGAGCGCCTTGCGGTCGACCTCTTCCTGGGCTTCGGCCGACTCGGTAGCGCGCTGTTCCGGCGTTCGCGGGTCGGTGAACACCAGCAGCATGTAACGGGTGCGATTGAGGTTGGCGGTCGGCACGGCACGGACGATGGCGAAGGGTTGGCCGGAGTCATGCACCACCTCGGTCACCGTCGCCACCGGGTAACCGGCCGGGAAGCGCTGCCCCAGGCCGGAACTGACCAGCAGATCGCCCTCGCGGATATCCGCGGTATCGGCGACATGACGCAGCTCCAGGCGCTCCGGGTTGCCGGTGCCGGTGGCGATGGCGCGCAGGCCGTTGCGGTTGACCTGCACCGGAATGCTGTGGGTGGTATCGGTGAGCAACAGGACGCGAGAGGTGTACGGCATGACCTCGACCACCTGGCCCATCAGCCCGCGGGCATCGAGCACCGGCTGACCAAGCACGACACCATCCTTCTCGCCCTTGTCGATGAGAATGCGGTGAGTGAAGGGGTTGGGGTCGATACCGATCAGTTCGGTGGCCAGCACCTCGTCATCGACCAGGGCAGACGAATTGAGCAGTTCGCGCAGGCGCACGTTCTGCTCGGTCAACGCGGCCAGCTTCTGCAGGCGACGCTGCATCATCAATTGCTCGGCCTTGAGCTTCTCGTTCTCGGCCGCCAGCTCGTTGCGCGAGCTGAGCTCCTGGGTCGCGCTTTCCCACAGGGTCACCGGGAAACGCCCCAGCCAGTACACCGGCTCGACGATCAGGCCAATCTGGCTGCGTACCGACTGCAGAACGGTCAGGCGAGCATCGACGACCATCAACGCAGACGACAGCACGGCGAACACCAACAGGCGGATACCGAGCGAAGGACCTTTGGCGAATAGCGGCTTTATGGCGATTACCTCGCAGCTAGGGTCTGTTGACGTTTCAGCGCAAGCCGCGTTGCTACCTGGGCACGGACAGCAGCCGATCAGGCTCAGAACGCAGGGAATGGACTAGCCGTCCGTGGTTTTCCCTTGCCAGGTGCTCCGGCAACGCATGGCAGGATACCGCGCTCCCGGAAACATCGCGCCGAAACATCGACGACTGATTTCCGGGAGCTGCATGCGGCGTCCTGACTGCTGCAGCGAAAGGCGTGCGCCTTATTCGGTGGACAACAGATCCATGGTGTGGCGATCCATCATTTCCAGCGCCTTGCCGCCGCCACGGGCGACGCAGGTCAGCGGGTCTTCGGCGACGATCACCGGCAGGCCGGTTTCCTGGGACAGCAGTTTGTCCAGGTCGCGCAGCAGCGCACCGCCACCGGTCAGCACCAGGCCGCGCTCGGCGATATCCGAAGCCAGCTCTGGAGGCGATTGCTCCAGGGCGCTCTTGACCGCCTGAACGATGGTCGCCAGAGATTCCTGCAGCGCCTCGAGCACCTCATTGGAATTGAGGGTAAAGCTGCGCGGCACGCCCTCGGCCAGGTTGCGACCACGTACGTCGACTTCACGCAGTTCGCCACCCGGGTAGGCGGTACCGATTTCCTGCTTGATGCGCTCGGCGGTGGACTCGCCGATCAGGCTGCCGTAGTTGCGGCGTACGTAGGTGATGATGGCTTCGTCGAAACGGTCGCCACCGACCCGTACGGATTCGGCGTAAACCACGCCGTTCAGGGAGATCAGCGCGATTTCGGTGGTACCGCCACCGATATCGACGACCATCGAACCACGGGCTTCTTCGACCGGCAGGCCGGCACCGATGGCAGCGGCCATCGGCTCTTCGATCAGGAACACTTCGCGAGCGCCGGCACCCAGCGCGGATTCACGGATGGCACGGCGCTCGACCTGGGTCGATTTGCACGGCACGCAGATCAGCACGCGCGGCGAAGGCTGCAGGAAGCTGTTCTCGTGAACCTTGTTGATGAAGTACTGAAGCATCTTTTCGCAGACGCTGAAGTCGGCGATCACACCGTCCTTCATCGGACGGATGGCGGCGATATTGCCTGGCGTACGACCAAGCATGCGCTTGGCGTCGGTGCCGACGGCTACAACACTTTTCTGATTGCCATGGGTACGGATGGCGACGACCGACGGCTCGTTCAGGACGATGCCGCGCTCGCGAACATAAATAAGGGTATTGGCAGTGCCCAGGTCAATCGACAGATCGCTGGAAAACATGCCACGCAGTTTTTTGAACATGGGATAGGGACCCTAGGCAACGCGTGGGTAAAGATACAGCGCAAGAAAACACGCAGGTAAAAAAGTGCGGCAAACTCTAACAACGGCAGGGATTTTGAGCAAGGCACCAATATGTTAGATTGCCTGTTTTTCCGCGGCTTTGAGGCATCTTCGACACTGGCGGCGACAGCGGCGAAACCCTGTCATGCGCTACCAGGCTCGCCCCAAGCCACATATCGCCGCCTTTGACCGCCGGCCAGACGCATCCGTTCCCTGCCCCCCGTGCATGGCAACCGCTCATATTTTCACTGGCAGCCCTCTGGTGGCTGCCTTTATAGGAGAACCCGATGGCGCTTGAACGCTCCGAGGTGGAAAAGATCGCACACCTGGCCCGACTGGGCCTGAGTGAAGGCGAACTGCCACACACCACCGCAACCCTGAACAACATTCTCGGCCTGATCGACAGCATGCAGGCGGTCGATACCGACGGCATCGAGCCTCTGGCGCATCCGCTGGAGACCACTCAGCGCCTGCGCGCCGACGCCGTTACCGAAGCGAACCAGCGCGACGCCTATCAGGCCATCGCCCCAGCCGTGGAAAGCGGCCTGTACCTGGTTCCCAAAGTCATCGAGTAAGGAAAGCGCCCTGCCATGCATCAAATGACCCTGGCCGAGATCGCTCGCGCACTCGCCGACAAGCAGTTCTCATCCACCGAGCTGACCCAGAGCCTGCTGACGCGTATCGAACAGCTCGATCCGCAGCTCAACAGCTTCATCACCGTGACCGCCGACCTCGCCCTCGAGCAGGCCAAGGCCGCCGATCAGCGCCGCGCCGCTGGTGAAAACAATTCGCTCCTCGGCGCGCCGATCGCCCACAAGGACCTGTTCTGCACCAAGGGCGTGCTGACCAGCTGTGGCTCGAAGATCCTCACCGGCTTCAAGGCCCCCTACGATGCCACCGTGGTCGAGAAGCTCGCCGCCGCAGGGACCGTGAGCCTGGGCAAGCTGAACATGGACGAGTTCGCCATGGGCTCGGCCAACGAATCCAGCCACTATGGCCCGGTCAAGAACCCCTGGGATCTGACCCGCGTACCTGGCGGCTCGTCGGGTGGCTCGGCCGCCGCGGTGGCTGCACGCCTGCTGCCCGCTGCCACCGGCACCGACACCGGCGGCTCGATCCGCCAGCCGGCCGCGCTGACCAACCTGACCGGCATCAAGCCGACCTACGGTCGCGTTTCGCGCTGGGGCATGATCGCCTACGCCTCGAGCCTCGACCAGGGCGGCCCGCTGGCCCGCACCGCCGAAGACTGCGCCCTGCTGCTCGGCGCCATCGCCGGTTTCGACCCGAAGGATTCGACCAGTGTCGATCAGCCGGTGGATGATTACCTGGCCACCCTCGCCCAGCCCCTGAGCGGCCTGCGCATCGGCCTGCCGAAGGAATACTTCGGCGCCGGCCTCGACGCCCGCATCGGCGAGAAGATCCTGGCCGTGGTCGAGGCGCTGAAAAAGCTCGGCGCCACCGTCAAGGACATCAGCCTGCCGAACCTGCAGCACGCCATTGCGGCCTACTACGTGATCGCTCCGGCGGAAGCCAGCTCCAACCTGTCGCGTTTCGACGGCGTGCGCTTCGGCTACCGCTGCGAAAACCCGAAGGACCTGCAAGACCTGTACAAGCGCTCCCGCGAAGAAGGCTTCGGCGCAGAAGTGAAACGCCGCATCATGGTCGGCACCTACGCGCTGTCCGCTGGCTACTACGACGCCTACTACCTCAAGGCGCAGAAGATCCGCCGCCTGATCAAGAACGACTTCGTCGCCGCCTTCAAGGACGTCGACGTGATCCTTGGCCCGACCACGCCGAACCTGGCCTGGAAACTGGGCGAGAAGAACGCGGATCCGGTGTCGGCCTATCTGGAAGACATCTACACCATCACCGCCAACCTCGCCGGGATCCCGGGCCTGTCGATGCCTGCGGGCTTCGTCGACGGTCTGCCGGTCGGCGTGCAGTTGCTCGGCAACTACTTCCAGGAGGGCCGCCTGCTGAACGTCGCACATCAGTACCAGCAGGTCAGCGACTGGCACAAACAAGCACCGAGCGGCTTCTGAGGAAGGATCAAGATATGCAATGGGAAACAGTGATCGGGCTCGAGATCCACGCTCAGCTCAGCACTCAATCGAAGATTTTCTCGGCCAGCGCCACCACCTTCGGCGCCGAGCCCAATACCCAGGCCAGCCTGGTCGACCTCGGCATGCCCGGCACCCTGCCGGTGCTCAACGCCGAAGCCGTGCGCATGGCCTGCCAGTTCGGCCTGGCCATCGACGCCGAGATCGCCGAGCGTAACGTCTTCGCCCGCAAGAACTACTTCTACCCGGACCTGCCGAAGGGCTACCAGACCAGCCAGATGGACCACCCCATCGTCGGCAAGGGCTTCCTCGACATCACCCTGGAAGACGGTACCGTCAAGCGCATCGGCATCACCCGCGCGCACCTGGAAGAAGATGCCGGCAAGAGCCTGCACGAAGACTTCCAGGGCATGAGTGGCATCGACCTAAACCGTGCCGGCACACCGCTGCTGGAAATCGTCTCCGAACCGGACATCCGCTCCGCCAAGGAAGCGGTGGCCTACGTCAAGGCGATCCACGCCCTGGTGCGCTACCTCGGCATCTGCGACGGCAATATGGCCGAAGGTTCGCTGCGCTGCGACTGCAACGTGTCGGTACGCCCGAAAGGCCAGGCCGAGTTCGGCACCCGTCGCGAGATTAAAAACGTCAACTCTTTCAAATTTATTGAGCGCGCGATCAATACCGAGATCGAGTGGCAGATCGACGAAATAGAGTCCGGCAACAAAATCGTGCAGGAAACCGTTCTGTATGACGTAGCAGCCAACAAAACCAAGTCCATGCGCAGCAAGGAAGAAGCCAACGACTACCGTTACTTCCCCTGCCCTGACCTGCTGCCGGTGGTGATCGAGCAGAGCTTCCTCGACGACCTGCGCGGCAAGCTGCCCGAGCTGCCGCCGCAAAAACGCGAGCGCTTCGAAAGCCAATATGCGCTGTCCACCTACGACGCCAGCGTATTGAGCGCGAGCCGTGAGCTGGCCGACTACTTCGAAGCCGTCGAGAAAACCTGTGGCGACGCCAAGCTGGCGGCCAACTGGGTGATGGGCGAGCTGTCCAGCCTGCTCAACAAGGACAATCTGGAGATCGATCAGTCGCCGGTTTCCGCCGAGCAACTGGGCGGCATGATCCTGCGTATCAAGGACAACACCATCAGCGGCAAGATCGCCAAGATGGTCTTCGAAGCCCTGGCCGCTGGTGAAGGCGCAACGGCGGATGAGGTGATCGAGAAGAAGGGCCTCAAGCAGGTCACCGACTCTGGCGCCATCGAAAAGATGCTCGACGAGGTGCTGGCCGCCAATGCCGAGCAGGTCGAACAGTACCGCGCCAGCGACGAAGCCAAGCGCGGCAAGATGTTCGGCTTCTTCGTCGGTCAGGCCATGAAAGCCTCCAAGGGCAAGGCCAACCCGGGGCAAGTGAACGAACTGCTGAAGAAAAAGCTCGAAGGCTGAGCGATTTGAAAACGCCGGGGTTGCCCGGCGTTTTTGTGTCTGCCGTATGGGAAATGGAGAAGAGCAATGCGTCGATTATCGGTTCTGCTGGTGCTGTTCAGCCTGCTCGCCGGCTGTAGCAGCTTTGGAGGCGGTGTACCCGGTGACTACCGCGCTGACGGCAAGGCCTCGTATTACGGCAAGGCGCACCACGGCAACAGGACCGCCAGCGGCGAACGCTTCGACCAGAACGCCATGACCGCCGCCCATCGCACGCTGCCCTTCGGCACCCGGGTCAGGGTCACCAACCTCAACAACGACCGCAGCGTGGTGGTGCGCATCAACGACCGCGGCCCTTTCTCGCGTGGGCGCATCATCGATGTGTCGCGCAAGGCGGCGGAGTCGCTGGACATGATCCGCTCCGGCGTAGTGCCGGTCAGGGTTGAAAGCCTCAAGTGAAAACAGCCGCCACGGGCTCCGCAGGCTCGTCGCCCGCGGCGCGAACGGTTGCGGCCATGCCGTGATTTTCCCCCGGCCTGCGGGGTCGCGGCTACAGGATCGCGTGGGCCCTCAGATCCGTGGGAGCCCCGACCTCGGGGCGAATCGATAGCAGCCATCCTGCAGAAACCGCGGTATGACCACCATTCGCCGCGGGGTCGCGGCTCCTACGCTAATGCGGCATTTCCGCCGACCGTAGGAGCGTCGCCCCCGGCGCGAAAACGATTGCGGCCACTCCGCAACACTCCAACGCTACCACCATTCGCCGCGAGGTCGCGGCCCCCACACGAATGCGGCATTTCCGCCGATCGTAGGAGCGTCGCCCC
>NZ_JARVSV010000054.1:0-37996 GCF_030209025.1 Pseudomonas sp. MEJ086 | reverse complement strand
CGTAGGAGCCAGCTTGCTGGCGATTTCTGGGCTTGATGCGTTGTTGCGGTGTGGCCGCTATCGTATCGCCCGCAAGCGGGCTCCTACGGGAATGTCGTAGCGCCGTGGCGTAGGAGCCAGCTTGCTGGCGATTTCTGGGCTTGATGCGATGTTGCGGTGTGGCCGCTGTCGTATCGCCCGCAAGCGGGCTCCTACGGAGGCAGGTAGCGCCGCTGTACGTAGGAGCCAGCTTGCTGGCGATTTCTGGGCTTGATGCGTTGTTGCGGTGTGGCCGCTATCGTATCGCCCGCGAGCGGGCTCCTACGGGGCTGTCGTAGTGCTGTGGCGTCTAGGTACGGCGCGACTGGTGCAGCTTGGCGACCAGCTCTGCTTCGGCCTTGCTCAGGCCGCAGGATTGAGTCAGGTCATCGGCGCTGGCACCCATGCCGACCAGGCGAGCGGCCTGGGTGAAGGACAGGCTGGAGGGATCGCGTTGTTCGATCTGGGTCAGTTTGTCCGGCAGCGGCGCGACGGTGCGGCGTAGCTCGTGGAGCTCCTCGCCCATACGGATGCTGCCAGTCAGGTAGGTGTCCAGGCGCTTGCCCAGTTCGCGGATGCGCTGGTCACGCTGGGTGTCGCGCTCGGCCTGTAGCTGGCTGGCCAGGCGCAAGCGCCCTGCCAACCACACGCAGGTACCCACCAGCCCGGCACAGACCAGGGCAAGAACGATCAGTGCAGCTTCGAGCACCTCAGATGCTCTCCAGCTCCGACCACTCCTCCTCGGTCATCATCTTGTCCAGCTCGACCAGGATCAACAGCTCGCCGTTCTTGTTGCACACGCCCTGGATGAACTTGGCCGACTCGTCGTTGCCGACGTTCGGTGCGGTTTCCACTTCGGACTGACGCAGGTAAACCACTTCGGCCACGCTGTCGACCATGATGCCCACGACCTGCTTGTCCGCCTCGATGATGACGATACGGGTGTTGTCGGTGACGTCGGAGGAATCCAGGCCGAAACGCTGGCGCGTGTCGATCACGGTGACCACGTTACCGCGCAGGTTGATGATCCCCAGCACGTAGCTCGGCGCGCCAGGTACGGGGGCGATTTCCGTGTAGCGCAGGACTTCCTGCACCTGCATCACGTTGATGCCGTAGGTTTCGTTGTCCAGACGGAACGTGACCCACTGCAGGATCGGATCTTCAGCGCCTTGTGCAGAGTTTTTCTTCATGGCCTAGCCTCGTCATTGACCGCGTGTGGCGGTGTGCGGGATTCCCGCTATTCAATCGGCTGCCCGCGCCACGGCGCGCGCATCCAGTAATCAGTGTATCTGTCCGTTGCTCATGCGCTTGGTCGCGCCGCTGGCGATCAACTCGGCCAATGCGGCGACGTCCAGCAGCGCACACATGTGTTCGATCACCGTACCCGCCAGCCAGGGCCGCTGGGCCCGCTGACTGCGCCACTTGATCTCGTCCGGGTGCAGGCGAATCGAACGGCTGACCTGGTGAACGGCCAAACCCCACTCGTAACCCTGAACGGAAATCACGTACTGCAGCCCCTGGCGGAAATCCTCTCGATAGCGATCCGGCATAACCCAGCGCGCGGTGTCGAGCACCTTCAGGTTGCCCGACTGTGATGGCAGTATGCCGAGAAACCAGTCCGGTTGGCCAAACAAAGGTGTCAGGTCCTGCCCCGCCAGCGGATAGATGGAGCCCAGACACACCAGTGGCACGGCAAGCGTCAGGCCAGCGACGTCGAACAGCAGGCATTCGAACGGCTCTTCAGCCCACTCGGGGCGACCGTCTGCCAGCACCGAGGCGATCTGCGGCGCCGGGCGATGAACTTCGGCCACAGGCTCGACCACCGACGGCATGGCAATCGGCTCGACGAACACCGGCGCCAATGCCTCGACCACCGGCTCGACAACCACCTCGGCCACCGGCTGAACCAATGTCAGGGGCGCGGCTTCGACACGCGGCGCGGCCTGGGCATCGCGAATCTGCTCCTCGAGCACGGCAGCCTCGAAATCATCGAGGCTGCTCTGGGCCTGCTCCTGTTCGAGCTCGACCGCGGCCTCCTGCAGCAACCCGTCGAGGTACGACTGCAGGGCCAGTTGGGGCCTTGTGGCTGTGGCGGTGGAACGACTCATGAATGCAACCCGCAATGGAGACCTGTATGAGCTATCGGCCGCAAGGGCGGCAGACTTGAGGCTGTTTGCGCAGAATATCTGGCCATGGCGGATCAGGCCACTTGAGACGCAGGCTGCTGCGCCAGCAAATGCTTGAGCAGCGCCCGGTAAGCGATGGAGCCGCGGCTGTTGGCATCGAACTGCGAGGGGGTCAGCCCGGCCCGGCTGGCATCACGCAGGCGGGTGTCGACAGGTATATAGGCTTGCCAGAGATGCTCGGGGTAGGTGCTCTTGAGCAACCGCAACGTCGACATCGATGCCTGGGTACGGCGGTCGAACAGGGTCGGCACGATGGTGTACGGCAAGGCTTGCTTGCGCGAGCGATTGATCATCGCCAGGGTGCTGACCATACGCTCGAGCCCCTTGACCGCAAGAAACTCGGTCTGCACCGGAATCACCAACTGCTGGCTGGCTGCCAGGGCGTTGACCATCAGCACACCGAGCAAGGGCGGACTGTCGATCACCGCGTGGTCGAAATCCTGCCACAGCTGCGCCAGGCTCTTGGCGACCACCAGCCCCAGGCCACTTTGTCCGGGAGACTGTCGCTCCAGGGTGGCCAGTGCGGTGCTCGACGGCAGCAGGGAAATTCGTTCGTGACTGGTCGGCAGCAACAGCTGCTGCGGCAGCCCCTGGGGCACGCTGCCCTGATGCTGGAACAGGTCGAAGACGCTGTGTTCGAGGCTATCGGGATCGTGACCGAAATAGCTGGTCATCGAACCGTGCGGGTCGAGATCGACTACCACCACACGTTTGCCGGCGTCTGCCAGCAGACCTGCAAGGGCGATGGTCGAAGTGGTTTTACCCACGCCGCCTTTCTGATTGGATACAGCCCAAACTCTCATACTCTTCATCCTCCCGGAGCAGGCTGAGCCCGGCCGAGACTGAGTGCCCACTTCATTGCGCAGGCGACGGGGAATTGACGGCGCCATTGGCTGGAGCCTGTGCTGCAGGCGCTGAAGCAGGTTGCGTGCCAGCACGCTGCATCGCCGCATCCGGCTGGGCATTGGCGCTACCCACGCCGCTTACACTACGCCGCACATCGAGATTACGCGAGACCACCAACACCACTCGACGATTGCGCGCCCTGCCCTCTGCCGTGGCGTTGTCGGCTACCGGCTGAAACTCGCCATAGCCCACCGCCGCCATGCGTGACGGATCGACGCCATCCATGGCCAGCATCCGTACTATGCTGGCAGCGCGTGCGGTAGACAGCTCCCAGTTGGTTGGGAACTGCGCGGTTCTGATCGGCTGATTGTCGGTGAAGCCTTCCACGTGCACAGGGTTGCCGTAGGGCGCCAGAATCTTGGCAATCTTCTCGATGATCTCGAAGGCTGCATCGTTGGGCAGTGCATCGCCGCTGGGAAACAACAGCCCGGAGCTCAATTCGATTTCGATCCACAGCTCGTTGCCGCGCACTTTCAGCTGATCGCTCTGCAGCAGCCCGCCGAAGGCCTCACGCACGCTGTCGGCAATGCTCTCCAGGGTCGAGGCGGCGATCTGCTGCGCCGTCTCCTCATCCACCATGGAGCGATCCGGCTCGGTGGTGCGCGGTCGCTCATCACCCACCGGAATGGGTTTGATCGAGCGATCAGGCTGATTGAACACGCCCGTCAGGGTTTCCGAAAGGATCTTGTACTTGCCTTCGTTGATCGAGGAAATCGAGTACATCACCACGAAGAAGGCGAACAGCAGCGTGATGAAGTCCGCGTAGGACACCAGCCAGCGCTCGTGATTCTCATGCTCTTCGTGGCGGCGTCGGCGAGCCATGATCAGTTCATGAAGCCTTGCAGCTTCAACTCGATGGAGCGTGGGTTCTCACCCTCGCCGATGGACAGAATGCCTTCGAGGAGCATTTCCCGATACGCCGACTGGCGCATGGCCACGGACTTGAGCTTGGCACCGATGGGCAACAGCAGCAGGTTGGCGATGGCCACGCCGTAGATGGTAGCGACGAAAGCGACGGCGATCCCGCCACCGAGCAGGCTCGGATCGGCCAGATTGCCCATCACGTGGATCAGCCCCATGACCGCGCCGATGATGCCGATGGTCGGCGCGTAGCCGCCCATGCACTCGAAGAACTTGGCAGCCTGTATGTCGCGACTTTCCTGGGTGTAGAGATCGACCTCGAGAATACTGCGGATGGCTTCCGGCTCGGCGCCATCGACCAGCAGTTGCAGGCCCTTGCGTGCGTAGGGATCGGCTTCGCCGTCGGCGACCGCCTCGAGGCCGAGCAGGCCCTCCTTGCGCGCGGTCATGCTCCAGTTCACCACCCGGTCGATACCGCCAGGCAGATCGATCTGCGGCGGGAAGAAGATCCAGCGCAGGATGCTCATGGCGCGCTTGAATACGATGACCGGCGTTTGCAGCAACGCCGCCCCCAGCGTACCGCCGATCACGATCAGCGCCGCCGGGCCGTTGAGCAGTGCCGAGACATGACCGCCTTCCAGGTAATTGCCGCCAAGTATGGCGACGAATGCCAGGATGACACCGATCAGGCTCAGTACATCCATCAGAGGCAGGCCTCGACCAGATGCCGGCCGATGTCATCCAACGGGTACACCGCATCCGCCAGGTTGGCCTTCACGATCGCCATGGGCATGCCATAGATCACGCAACTGGCTTCGTCCTGCGCCCATACCTGGCTGCCCCCCTGCTTGAGCAGGCGAGCGCCTTCGCGACCATCGGCCCCCATGCCGGTCAGCACCACGGCCAACACCTTGTCGTTGTACGACTTGGAGGCAGAACCGAAGGTGATATCCACGCAGGGTTTGTAGTTCAGACGCTCGTCGCCGGGCAGGATGCGGATGGTGCCGCGCCCGTCGATCATCATCTGCTTGCCGCCCGGCGCCAGAATGGCCAGCCCGGGGCGCAAGATGTCGCCATCCTCGGCTTCCTTGACGTTGATCTTGCAGAGTTTGTCCAGACGTTCGGCGAAGGCCTTGGTGAAGGCCGCAGGCATGTGCTGGATCAACACGATCGGCGTCGGGAAATTCGCCGGCAACTGCGTTAGCACCCGCTGCAGAGCGACCGGGCCGCCGGTCGAGGTGCCGATCGCCACCAGCTTGTAGGCCTTGCGCTTGGGCGCAGCACTGGCGCTGGACGAATGACGTTCGGCAGGCGGGTGACTCACGCTTGGCTGTGGCCGCGCCGCGGGTGCAGGTGCGCTCGACGTACTGGCAGGTCGGCTCAGGCTACCGCCGGCAGGCGGCGTCAGGGACGCCGTGCCGATCCCCCGGCGGTTGCTGCGCGAAATGCTGTGCACCTTCTCGCACAGCAGTTGCTTGACCTTCTCCGGGTTGCGCGAGATGTCCTCGAAATTCTTCGGCAGGAAATCCACCGCCCCGGCATCCAGCGCATCCAGGGTGACCCGGGCGCCTTCGTGGGTGAGCGAGGAGAACATCAACACCGGTGTCGGGCAGCGTTGCATGATGCTGCGCACTGCCGTGATGCCGTCCATCAACGGCATCTCGTAGTCCATGGTGATCACGTCCGGCTTGAGTGCCAGCGCCTGATCGATGGCCTCACGTCCGTTGGTGGCCGTGCCGACCACGGTGATGTTGGGATCGGACGAGAGGATCTCCGAAACCCTGCGGCGGAAGAAGCCGGAGTCGTCGACCACCAGTACCTTGACAACCATAAACACTCCTAAGCGGCACGGCAGAGGCCGCGCCGCGGACGATCAGATACGCCGTGCGTAGCGTTTGAGCATGCTTGGCACGTCGAGAATCAGGGCGATGCGCCCGTCGCCGGTGATGGTCGCACCCGACATGCCAGGCGTGCCTTGCAGCATCTTGCCCAACGGCTTGATCACCACCTCTTCCTGGCCGACCAGTTGATCGACGACGAAGCCGATACGCTGATTGCCGACGGTGAGAATCACCACATGGCCTTCTCCTTGCTCTTCGTGGGCAGCCTTGCTGACCAGCCAGCGCTTGAGATAGAACAGCGGCAATGCCTTGTCGCGAACGATCACCACTTCCTGGCCGTCGACCACGTTGGTGCGCGACAGGTCGAGATGGAAGATCTCGTTGACGTTGACCAGCGGGAAGGCGAACGCCTGGTTGCCGAGCATCACCATCAGCGTCGGCATGATCGCCAGGGTCAGTGGCACCTTGATGACGATCTTCGAACCCTGACCTTTCTGCGAGAACACGTTGACCGTGCCGTTGAGCTGGGAAATCTTGGTCTTCACCACGTCCATGCCGACGCCACGGCCGGACACGTCGGAAATCTCGGTCTTGGTCGAGAAACCGGGGGCGAAGATCAGGTTGTAGCATTCCAGATCGGTCAGGCGATCGGCGGCGTCCTTGTCCAGCAAGCCCTTTTCCACGGCCTTGCTGCGCAGCACGTCGGCATCCATACCCTTGCCGTCATCGGTGATCATCAGCAGGATGTGGTCACCTTCCTGCTCGGCGGACAGCACCACGCGCCCGGTACGCGACTTGCCAGCGGCCTCGCGTTCTTCCGGGCTTTCCACGCCGTGGTCGACCGCGTTGCGCACCAAGTGGACCAGCGGGTCGGCCAGGGCTTCGACGAGGTTCTTGTCGAGATCGGTCTCTTCACCGACCAGCTCCAGATTGATCTCTTTCTTCAACTGGCGAGCCAGGTCGCGAACCAGGCGCGGGAAGCGCCCGAAGACCTTCTTGATCGGCTGCATGCGGGTCTTCATGACCGACGTCTGCAGATCCGCGGTGACCACGTCGAGGTTGGACACGGCCTTGGACATGGCCTCGTCGCCGCTGTTGAGCCCCAGGCGCACCAGGCGGTTACGCACCAGCACCAGCTCGCCGACCATGTTCATGATTTCGTCCAGACGCGCGGTGTCGACCCGCACGGTGGTTTCCGCTTCACTGGCTGGTGCAGCAACGGCCGGCGCAGCCGCTGCCTTGGCTGGCTCTGCCTTGGCCGCAGGTGCTGGTGCTGGTGCCGGCGTAGCCTTGGCAGCTACCGGCGCAGCGGGTTTGGCTGTCGGCTTCGGCGCTGGGGCCGCAGCGGCTGCGGGGGCAGGAGCGGCAGCAGCGGGAGCGACCGGTGTCGGCTCGACGAACTTGCCTTTGCCATGCAACTGATCGAGCAGCGCTTCGAACTCATCATCGGTGATTTCGTCGCTCTGCGCCGCGGAGCTGGCGGATACGGCAGGAGCAGCCGGTGCCGGCGCTTCCACCGCAGGAGCCACGAACTGGCCCTTGCCATGCAATTGGTCGAGCAAGGCTTCGAATTCGTCATCGGTGATGTCATCGCCGCTGGCGCTGCTCGCAGCGCTGGCCGGAGCAGGCACAGGCACAGGCGCTGGCGCCTGGACAGCAGCCGCTGCTGGCGCTGCGAACTGGCCTTTGCCATGCAACTGGTCGAGCAGCGACTCGAATTCGTCATCGCTGATTTCATCATCAGAGGCGCTGGCTTGCGGCTGCGGCTCGTCACCCAGGGCGTCGAGCAACTGCTCGAACTCGCTGTCGGTGATATCCGACGAGGCTTCGGCTGTCACCGGCTCGGCGACAGCAGCAGCCACTGGCGCAGCGACTGCGGCAACTGGCGCCGGCTGGGCACTGGCCGGCTCGGCCAGACGCGCCAGGGCGGCCAGCAGCTCGGGAGATGCAGGCGTCGGCTCGGCGCGCTCGCGCACTTCGGCGAACATGCCATTGACGGCATCCAGCGCCTCGAGCACCACGTCCATCAACTCGGAGTCGACGCGACGCTCACCCTTGCGCAGGATGTCGAACACGTTCTCGGCGATATGACAGCACTCCACCAGCTCATTGAGCTGAAGGAAACCGGCACCGCCTTTTACCGTGTGAAATCCCCGAAAAATCGCGTTGAGCAGGTTCATATCGTCCGGGCGGCTTTCCAGCTCTACCAATTGCTCGGACAACTGCTCGAGAATCTCGCCGGCCTCTACCAGGAAATCCTGGAGGATTTCTTCATCGGCGCCGAAGCTCATATGACGTGCTCCTAAAATCCCAGGCTGGACAGCAAATCGTCGACGTCGTCCTGGGAAGAAGCAACGTCATCACGCTTATCGGCATGAATCTGCGGACCTTCACCATGTGACGCAGGTTTTTGTTTGTTTTGCTCGGCACGCAGCTCTTCGTGGTCGTGATCGATACCCGCGAAGCGGTCCACCTGACTGGCCATCAGCACCAGTTTCAGCAGATTGCTCTCGACCTCGGTCACCAGTTGCGTGACACGCTTGATCACTTGCCCGGTCAGGTCCTGATAGTCCTGCGCCAGTAAAATGTCGTTCAGATGCCCGGACAGCTTGCTGCTGTCACGCTGGCTGCGCGCCAGAAACAGCTCGATGCGCTTGGCCAGTTCACGGAACGCGTCAGCGCCCATTTCACGACGCATGAAGCGCCCCCAATCCTCGCTCAGGGCATCGGCTTCGCTGCTCAGGTCGTTGACCAGCGGCGCGCTTTGCTCGACCAGATCCATGGTGCGGTTGGCTGCACGCTCGGTCATGGTCACGACGTAATTGAGCCGCTCGGTCGCATCGGAGATCTGCGAGACCTCCTTGGCGTGAGGCATGCGCGGGTCGAGCTGAAAATTGACGATAGCGTTGTGCAGCTCACGGGTGAGCTTGCCGACTTCGTGGTAAAGACCACGGTCGCGCGCCTTGTTCAGTTCGTTGATCAGCTGTACCGCTTCGCCAAAGTTGCCTTGTTCGAGGCTGTTGACCAGTTGGCGGGCATTGCTTTTCAGGGTCGACTCGAGGTCGGCCTCTTTTGAATCATCGTGTTCCATAACAACCTCGCGGCAGACATCAGCCGTTGACCCGCTCGAAGATTTTCTCGATCTTTTCCTTGAGCACCTGGGCAGTGAATGGCTTGACCACATAGCCGTTCACACCGGCCTGGGCGGCCTCGATGATCTGATCACGCTTGGCTTCTGCCGTAACCATCAGCACGGGCATCTGCTTGAGGCGCTCGTCGGCACGCACTGCGCGCAGCAAATCGATGCCACTCATGCCCGGCATGTTCCAGTCGGTCACCAGGAAGTCGAAGCTACCGCTCTGCAGCATCGGCAATGCGGTGGTGCCGTCGTCGGCCTCCGCGGTGTTGGTGAACCCCAGATCACGCAAGAGGTTCTTGATGATCCGTCGCATCGTCGAGAAATCATCGACGATGAGGATTTTCATGTTCTTGTCCAAGTCGACCTCCGTACAGTCCTAAAACGCCTCGGCATTCCAAAGCGCTTATAAATCGTGAAACCGGCCTGGCGGAACGCCGCAAACCTATTGCGCCCGGCTTTGCTGCGTCCACTGTGTATGTCCAGCGCCTGAAATTTCCCTATGCGCGCCATTCCACCAACCGCGCGCGTAAACGCGCGGCACACTGACTGTGCAATTGGCTGACCCGCGACTCACTCACTCCCAGTACCTCGCCGATTTCCTTGAGGTTCAATTCCTCGTCGTAATACAGCGACAACACCAACCGCTCACGCTCCGGCAGGTTGCTGATGGCATCCACCAGCGCGGCCTGGAAACGATCGTCTTCCAGTTCATGCGATGGCCCATGGTGCAAAGAATTCGTGTCTTCCTGCAGTCCGCCGCTTTCGCCTTCCTGCAACAGGTCGTCGAAACTGAACAGGCGGCTGCCCAAAGTGTCGCCAAGAATGCCGTAGTAATCTTCGAGACTCAATTGGAGTTCGGCAGCAACCTCCTGATCTTTAGCGTCTCGCCCCGTTCTGGCTTCGATTTTTCTGATTGCGTCGCTGACCATACGGCTGTTGCGGTGTACCGAACGCGGTGCCCAGTCGCCCTTGCGGACCTCATCGAGCATGGCGCCACGAATGCGAATGCCGGCGAACGTCTCGAAACTGGCGCCCTTGCCGGCGTCGTATTTGCGCGATGCCTCGAGCAGACCGATCATCCCGGCCTGGATCAGATCATCCACCTGCACGTTGGCGGGCAACCGCGCCAACAGGTGATAGGCAATGCGCTTGACCAACGGCGCGTAACGTTCGATCAACTGATGCTGTGAATCTCGTGCTGTTGCCTTGCTGTACATACGGAGTCCAGAGGCTGTCGTCATACAGCCGTGTCTGCAGTCGGTTGTTGCACCAGGCGCTCAACGAAGAATTCCAGATGGCCTCGCGGATTGGCCGGCAGTGGCCACGCATCCACCTTCTGGGCAATCGCCTTGAACGCCAGCGCGCACTTCGAGCGAGGGAACGCCTCATACACCGCACGTTGTTTCTGTACGGCCTTGCGTACCGATTCGTCGTACGGCACCGCGCCCACGTACTGCAGCGCGACATCCAGAAAACGGTCGGTCACCTTGGTCAGCTTAGCAAAGAGATTACGGCCTTCCTGCGGGCTGTGCGCCATATTGGCGAGCACCCGGAAACGGTTCATGCCGTGGTCACGGTTGAGGAGCTTGATCAGCGCGTAGGCATCGGTGATCGAGGTGGGTTCATCGCACACCACCACCAGCACTTCCTGGGCGGCGCGCACGAAGCTCACCACCGAGTCGCCGATACCGGCGGCGGTATCCACGATCAGGACGTCGAGGTTGTCGCTGATGTCGCTGAAGGCCTGGATCAGGCCGGCGTGCTGCATGGGCGTGAGCTGCACCATGCTCTGGGTGCCGGAGGCCGCGGGAACGATACGAATGCCGCCAGGCCCCTGCAGAACCACGTCTCGCAGTTCGCACTGGCCGTCGATGACATCGGCCAGGGTGCGCTTGGCCGTCAGGCCGAGCAGCACGTCGACGTTGGCCAGACCGAGGTCGGCATCCATGAGCATTACGCGCCGACCGAGATCCGCCAACGCCAGCGACAAATTCACCGACACATTGGTCTTGCCAACGCCGCCTTTGCCGCCGGTCACCGCGATCACCTGTACGGGATGCATACCCATGTTATCTACACACCTTATCTAACTTCGCTTTAAGCCTTAGGGCCATTGTGCGCTGCCGTGGCGAGCACAACCAGCACTTCGCCACACCTGCCTGTTCATCCTGCACGTCGTGCCGGGTCCTGGTACAACCCGGCGAACATGTCGGCCATCGTGTCTTCGCTCGGCTCATCCGGGGCCTGCAGGCCAACGGCACGGCTGACCAGCTGATGACTGCGCGGCACATGAACGTCGTCCGGGATCCGCGGACCATCTGCCAGATAGGCTACCGGTAGACGGTGGCTAATAGCCAGACCCAATACCTCGCCCATGCTGGTCGCTTCGTCCAGTTTACTCAGAATGCAGCCAGCCAGCCCACAGCGCTTGTAGCTGTGGTAGGCCGCCTTGAGCACCTGCGCCTGGCTGGTAGCCGCCAGCACCAGGTAATTGCGCGCGTTGACACCGCGGCTCGCCAGCGTCTCCAACTGCATGCGCAGCGCCGGATCGTTGGCCGGCAAGCCGGCGGTGTCGATCAGTACCACGCGCTTGCGCACCAGCGGTGCCAGCGCCTGAGTCAGTGACTGACCAGGATCGACGTGGGTCACGGATACGCCAAGGATACGGCCAAGGGTCTTGAGCTGCTCCTGCGCACCGATGCGGTAACTGTCCATGCTCACCAGAGCGATGTTCGTGGCGCCGTACTTGAGTACGTAGCGCGCTGCGAGCTTCGCCAGGGTGGTGGTCTTGCCCATGCCGGCCGGGCCAACCAGAGCGATCACGCCGCCCTCTTCCATCGGCTCCTGCTTGGGCGTCTGAATCGAGTGGGCAAGGTGCGCAAGCACCATGCGCCAGGCCTGACGCTGATCGCTCAGCGAGGCAACGCGATCGAGCAGCGTACGCGTCAGTTCACCAGGCAGGCCCATGCGTTGCAGGCGACGCCACAGGGTGGCCTGTTGCGGGCGACGAGCCTGCAGCTGGCCCCAGGCCATGGAGCCCATCTGCATTTCGATCAACTCACGCAGGCCATGCAATTCGGAGCGCATGGACTCCAGGGCAGACTGATCGACCGAGGCCGAGACCGGCTTCTTCTGCTGACGCTCGAGTACCGCGTCCAGGCTGTCGGCTGGCGCGGCAGCAGGCGCTTCGGCGAACATCTGACGATCCTTGCCGGCATCGAGCTGCGCACGGGTGGTCAGTTCGGCCTGGGCGGAAGCGATGCGCGACTGAGTCTTGCGCAGCTCGGCCTCCAGCGCCGGGTTGGCTTGTCGCGCCGGTGGGGGCGCAACCTGATAATCGAGCGCGGCCGTCAATTCCACGCCACCCGCTACTCGGCGGTTGCCGATGATGGTCGCATCAGCGCCCAGCTCATCACGAACCAGCTTCATGGCTTGGCGCATATCGGCGGCAAAAAAGCGTTTGACCTGCATGGCCCGTACCCTCGATTAGTTCTGCCCCACCGTCGCAACGATGGTGACCTGCTTGTTGTCCGGAATTTCCTGGTACGCCAGAACATGCATGCTCGGGACGGCCAACCGGGCGAAACGCGAGAGCATTCCCCGAACCGGCCCGGCTGCCAGCAGAATCACCGGCTTGCCAAGCATCTCCTGACGCTGCGCTGCTTCCACCAGGGAACGTTGCAGCTTCTCGGCCATGCCAGGCTCCAGGAGGATGCCATCCTCGGAGCCTTGACCGGCCTTCTGAAGACTATTTAGCAATATCTGTTCCAACCTTGGCTCAAGGGTGATCACAGGCAGCTCCGGCTCTAGTCCCACGATGTTTTGCACGATTGCACGGGCCAGCGAGACACGTACTGCGGCCACCATGGCGGCGGGATCTTGACTCCGTGGCGCGACGTTGGCGATGGCTTCGGCGATGGTACGGATGTCGCGCACCGGCACCTGCTCCTGCAGCAGCGCCTGCAGCACCTTGAGCAGGGTCGACAGCGAGATCAGGCCAGGAACCAGCTCTTCTGCCAGTTTTGGCGAGCTTTTCGCCAGCAATTGCATCAATTGCTGGACTTCCTCGTGGCCCAGCAGCTCGTGGGCATGCTTGTGCAGAATCTGATTGAGGTGCGTGGCGACCACGGTACTGGCATCCACCACGGTGTAACCGAGCGACTGCGCCTGATCACGCTGACCGGGATCGATCCAGACAGCCTCCAGGCCGAACGCCGGATCTTTGGCGGCGACGCCATTGAGCGTGCCGAACACCTGACCCGGGTTGATCGCCAGCTCGCGATCCGGATACACCTCGGCCTCGGCGACGCTCACCCCCATCAGGGTCAGGCGATAAGCGTTGGGCTGCAGATCCAGGTTGTCGCGAATATGCACGGACGGCATCAGGAAGCCCATCTCCTGAGAGAGCTTCTTGCGTACGCCCTTGATCCGCGCCAGCAGTTGCCCGCCCTGGTTGCGGTCGACCAGCGGAATCAGCCGGTAACCGACTTCCAGGCCGACCATGTCAACCGGCATCACGTCATCCCAGCCCAGCTCCTTCACTTCCTGAGCACGCTGCGCGGGCAGCAACTCCTGCTGGCGCTGCACTTCCTGAACTTCGGCTTCCTTGGTCTTGCGCTGCTTGTTGGCGATCCAGTAGGCGGCACCGGCAGCCACCAGGCCCAGGCTGATGAAGGACATGTGCGGCATGCCGGGCACCAGGCCCATGGCGATCATGATGGCCGCGGAAACCGCCAGCGCACGGGGCGAAGCGAACATCTGACGGTTGACCTGGGCACCCATGTCTTCGGAGCTGGAAACCCGGGTCACCATGATCGCGGCAGCGGTGGACAGCAGCAGCGACGGGATCTGCGCCACCAGGCCGTCACCGATAGTCAGCAGGGTGTAGATGCGGCCGGCTTCGCCGAAACTCAGGCCGTGCTGCAGCATGCCGATGGCCATGCCACCGATCAGGTTGATGAACAGGATCAGCAGGCCGGCGACGGCGTCACCGCGAACGAACTTGCTGGCACCGTCCATGGAGCCGTAGAAATCGGCTTCCTGAGCGACTTCGGTACGGCGCTTCTTGGCTTCGACCTGATCGATGAGGCCGGCGTTGAGGTCGGCGTCGATGGCCATCTGTTTGCCAGGCATGGCGTCCAGGGTGAAACGCGCGCTCACTTCGGAGATACGCCCCGCACCCTTGGTGACCACCACGAAGTTGATGATCATGAGGATCGCGAACACCACGATACCGACCACGTAGTTACCGCCGATCACCACTTCACCGAAGGCCTGAATCACCTTACCGGCAGCGTCATGGCCATCCTGGCCGTGCAGCAGCACGACACGCGTGGAGGCGACGTTGAGCGCCAGGCGCAGCAGGGTCGCGGCCAGCAGGATGGTCGGGAACACCGCGAAGTCCAGCGGCCGCAGCGCGTAGATCGCCACCAGCAGGACGACGATCGACAAGGCGATGCTGAAGGTGAACAGCACGTCCAGCAGGAACGGCGGAATCGGCAGCATGACCATGGCGAGCATGACCAGCAGCAACAGCGGGATGCCGAGATTGCCGTTGCGCAACCCGGAAAGGTTGCTGCGAACGTCGCCAATCATTTGTGCGCGATCTACTGCCACTTGGTTACCCCGGCTTATTCAATCTTTTGACGCCTGAACGCCCTTGCTGCCGGTGTTTGCAAGAACCTTTCCAACTCTTCGAAAAGCGCGAAATGACTGGGCTACGAGGCCCATGACGAGTGCCGTGAGCGGCACCGAGGCGAGACGAAAACACGAACCCCGCCGGCAAACACGAGTCCACACCCTGTGGGCGGTGGTTTCGCCCCCCGTTTTTCCATCCTCGAGGAGTCACGTATGAAACGCTGGATGATGGCCGCATTGGCCAGTTGCTGCGCTGCAAGCCTGCAGGCCGCCGACCTGACGGTCGACCTCAACGCCGTGGACGCCAAGGGCGTCGGCAGCTCGGTGGGCAAGGTGGTGATCAGCCAGAGCCCCTACGGCGTGGTTTTCACCCCCGAATTGCATGACCTGGAACCCGGCGTGCACGGCTTCCACGTGCACGGCAAGCCCAGCTGCGATCCGGCACCCAAGGACGGCCAGCCGTCAGCTGCCGAAGCCGCTGGCGGCCACTGGGACCCGCAGAACACCGGCAAACATGGCTTACCCTGGGGTGACGGCCACCTCGGCGACCTCCCTGCCCTGCTGGTCACCGCCGATGGCAAGGCCAACCAGCCCGTGCTGGCACCCCGCATCAAGAGCGTGGACGAGCTGAAGAACCTGGCGCTGATGGTGCATGCCGGCGGCGACAACCATGCCGACCATCCGAAACCGCTGGGCGGCGGTGGTGCTCGCGTCGCCTGTGGCGTCATCAAGTAACTGCACTGGCGCACATCGCGAGCCGTGGCTCGTGGTGTGCGCTTACTCGTCGCGCCGCAGATCCGGCGGGATGGGCAGGTCCTTCAGCGGCACCGGACGCTTGCCCTTGCCAGCCTGGTACTGCCGGATCTGATAGACGTAAGCGAGCACCTGAGCGACTGCCAGATACAGCCCTGCGGGGATTTCCTGATCGAGCTCGGTGGTGTGATAGATCGAACGCGCCAGCGCAGGCGACTCCAGCAGCATGACCTTGTGCTCCTGAGCGATCTCGCGGATTTTCAAGGCGGTGAAGTCACTGCCCTTGGCGAGCAACATGGGCGCCTGGCCCTTCTCCGGGTCGTATTTCAGGGCCACGGCGAAGTGGGTCGGGTTGGTGATGACCACGTCGGCCTGCGGGACAGCCTGCATCATGCGGCGCTGCGTCATTTCGTGCTGCAGTTGACGAATCCGTTGCTTGACCTCGGGCTTGCCCTCGCTGTCCTTGTACTCGTCCCTGACTTCCTGCTTGGTCATCATCAGCTTCTGCTTGTTGTCCCAGAGCTGGAACGGCACATCGACGGCCGCGATCAGGATCAGCCCGAGGGACATCCACAGCGCACTCCAGCCCACCACCTCCGCCGAGTGCATGATGGCCGACTCGACCGGCTCGTTGGCGATCGCCAGCAGGTCGTCGCGATCCATCGACAGCACCACCAGCGCCACCATCAGAATCAGCAGGAACTTGGCCAATGCCTTGAGCAGCTCGATCAGCGCTTTCATCGAAAACATGCGCTTGAGCCCGGCCAGCGGGTTCATGCGGCTGAACTTGGGGGCCATGGCCTTGGCCGAGAACAGCCAGCCACCCAGACAGATGGGACCGACGATGGAGGCGATCAGCAGGACGATGAACAGCGGCATCAGCGCATCCAGGGCCATCTTCCCTGAAGCCGCCAGCCACAGCGCCATGCTGCGCTCGTCCATCAGCACCTCGCGTGACAGCGCGAAATTGCCGCGCATGATCTCCAGCATGGCGTTGCCGACAGCTCCGCCGGTCGCCAGCAGGCCGCCGGTGCCGGCGAGCATGATGGCGAAGGTGTTGAGCTCGCGCGAACGCGCGATCTGACCTTTGTCGCGAGACTCCCGGCGACGTTTCTCCGTGGGTTCCTCGCTTTTATCGGCACCGCTTTCCGATTCGGCCATCAGTTCGCCCTCGCCAGTTCACGCAGCATGATCAGCGCCTCGGACGCCAGGCCCTGATAGTGCGAAAGGATATCGGCCAGGGAAATCCAGACGATGATCATGCCCAGCACCAGCGTCAGCGGAAAGCCGATGGAAAAGATGTTCAGTTGCGGAGCCGCCCGGGTCATCACGCCAAAGGCGATGTTGACCACCAGCAAGGCGGTGACCGCCGGCAGCACCAGAATCAATGCAGCCCCCATCACCCAGCCGAGCTTGGTCGCCACCTCCCAGTAATGCTCGACCTGCAGGCCGGAACCTGGGGGCAGCGTCACGAAACTCTCGGCGAGCACCTCGAACACCACCAGATGGCCGTTCATGGCCAGAAACAACAGGGTCACCAGCATGGTGAAGTACTGACCGATCACCGGTACCGAAATACCGTTGGCCGGATCGACCATGGACGCGAAGCCCAGGCCCATCTGCATCGCCAGGATCTGCCCGGCGACCACGAATACATGGAAGAACAGCTGCAGCACGAAACCGAGCATCACCCCGATGAGAATTTCCTGGGCGATGAGCATGAAAGCCTGCAGGCTGATGGAGTCCACCTGCGGCATCGGTGGCAAGGTAGGCACCAGCACCACGCTGATGGCCAGCGACAGATACAGGCGCACCCGCGTCGGCACCAACTGGGTCCCGAAGATCGGCATCACCATCAGCAAGGCGGCGATGCGAAACAGCGGCAGCACGAAACTGCTGACCCAGCTGCCTATCTGCGCATCGCTCAGCTCGAACATCGCACTCAGCCGATCAGCTGCGGAATGTTCATGATCAGGTTCTGCGTGTATTCCATCAGCTCACGCACCATCCACGGCCCGCCGACGATCAGCGTCAGCAGCATCACCAGCAGGCGCGGCAGGAAGCTCAGGGTCTGTTCGTTGATCTGCGTAGCGGCCTGGAACATGGCCACCAGCAAGCCCACCAGCAGGCTGGGCATGACCAGCAGGCCGACCATCAGGCAGATCAGCCAGAGCCCTTCTCGGAACAGGTCGACAGCGACTTCAGGGGTCATGTGAGCCTCGCTATAAAGTGCCGAAACTGCTGGCCAGCGTACCCATGATCAGCGCCCAGCCGTCGATCAGCACGAACAGCATGATCTTGAAGGGTAGCGAAATGATCAGCGGCGACAACATCATCATACCCATGGCCATGAGGATGCTCGCCACCACCATGTCGATGATCAGGAACGGGATGAAGATCATGAAACCGATCTGGAAGGCGGTCTTCAGCTCGGAGGTCACGAACGCCGGCACCAGAATGGTCAGCGGCGCCTGTTCGGGCGTGGCGATGTCGGTACGCTTGGAGAGGCGCACGAACAGCTCCAGATCGCTCTCCCGGGTCTGCGCCAGCATGAAGTTCTTGATCGGCACCTCCGCCCGCTCGATCGCCTGCTGCGCAGGCAGTTGCTCGCTCAGGTAGGGCTGCAGCGCCTCGCGATTGATCTGGTCGAACACCGGCGCCATGATGAACATGGTCAGAAACAGCGCCAGACCGATGAGAATCTGGTTGGAGGGCGTCTGCTGCAGGCCCAGGGCCTGACGCAGGATGGAAAACACGATGATGATCCGCGTGAAACTGGTCATCAGCATGACGAACGCCGGGATGAAGCTCAGCGCGGTCATGATCAGCAGGATCTGCAGACTCACCGAATATTCCTGCTGACCCTCGGCGTCGGTGCTCAGGGTGATCGCCGGAATCGACAGCGGGTTGTTGCCCTGCTGGATCAGCGAACTGCCGCCAGGCGGCTCCTGGGCGAAAGCCAGCGAGGCGCCCAGGGTGAACACCAGCACAAGCAGAAGGCGCAGCATCAGGACTTGTCCTTCTGGTCCTTGCCCAGCAGCTCCATGAGGCGCTGGGCGAACTCCGTCGAAGCGGGCTCGGCATCGGGCAGATGAACCGGCTCGCTCATCACGTGCAACTGATTGATCCGCCCCGGGGTCATGCCCAGCAATATCTGCTCGTTGCCCACCTGTACCAGCACCAGTCGATCACGGGGGCTCAGCGCCTGGGTGGCGACGATCTTGATCACCTTGCCGCCGCTTGGCCCGAGACGCTGTACACGGCGCATCATCCAGGCAAGCAGGAAGATCAGGCCGATGACCAGCAACAGGCCAATCACCAGTTGCACCAGTTGGCCACCGATACCGCTGCCTGCCACCGGCGCCTGGGCTGCGGGTTCGGCGGCCAGTACGGAGAGTGGCAGGGCGAGAAGAACGAGCAGGATTCTATTCATGATCTCTAGCGCAGCTTCTTGATGCGTTCGCTTGGGCTGATCACGTCGGTCAGGCGGATGCCGAACTTTTCGTTGACCACCACCACTTCGCCATGGGCGATCAGCGTGCCGTTGACCAGCACGTCGAGCGGCTCACCGGCGAGGCGATCGAGCTCGATCACCGAGCCCTGATTGAGCTGCAGCAGGTTACGGATGGTGATATCGGCATTGCCCACTTCCATGGAAATGGACACGGGGATATCGAGGATCACATCGAGGTTCGGGCCGTCCAGGCTGACCGGGTTGTTGGCCTTGGGCATGCTGCCGAACTCTTCCATGGGCGCCCGCGGGGCAGCCGGTTGGCTCGGCACGCTGGCGGCCAGCATGGCATCGATGTCGTCCTGCCCTTCGGCATCACCGGACTCGGCCAGGGCCGCAGCCCATTCATCGGCGAGCGCCTGTTCCTCTGGCGTGGTGTTTTCGTTCTCGTCTGCCATCGTTCAACCTCGGCTGGCGTTTATCGGTTGGGCCACACGCTCGGCGCATGGCGAAAATGGGGCTAGCGATGACGCTCGATCGGGTCGAGCACCTGCAGCGACAGATTGCCCTTGTGCGAACCGAGCTTGACCTTGAAGGACGGCACGCCATTGGCGCGCAGGATCATGTGCTCCGGCAGCTCGACGGGAATCACGTCGCCCGGCTGCATGTGCAGGATGTCGCGCACCTTGAGCTGACGCCTTGCGACCGTGGCGCTGAGCGGCACACTGACCTCGAGGATGTCCTCGCGCAGGGCCTTGACCCAGCGTTCGTCCTGATCGTCGACGTCGGACTGGAAGCCGGCATCGAGCATTTCGCGGATCGGCTCGACCATGGCGTAGGGCATGGTGATGTGCAGGTCGCCGCCCCCGCCATCGAGCTCGATGTGAAAGGTCGAGACCACGATGACTTCGCTGGGGCTGACGATGTTGGCCAGTGCCGGGTTGACCTCGGAGCCGACGTATTCGAAGTTGATGTCCATCACGGCGGCCCAGGCTTCGCGCAGGTCGATGAAGGCCTGGTCCAGCACCATGCGTACCACGCGCAATTCGGTAGGCGTGAACTCACGCCCCTCGATCTTGGCGTGGCGACCATCGCCGCCGAAGAAGTTGTCGACCAGCTTGAACACCAGCTTGGCATCGAGAATGAACAGACCCGTACCGCGCAGCGGCTTCATCTTCACCAGATTGAGACTGGTCGGCACGTACAGCGAGTGCACGTATTCGCCGAACTTCATCACCTGCACGCCACCCACGGCCACATCGGCAGAGCGACGCAGCAGGTTGAACATGCTGATGCGGGTGTAGCGCGCAAAGCGCTCGTTGATCATTTCCAGGGTGGGCATGCGCCCGCGCACGATCCGATCCTGGCTGGTCAGGTCGTACTGCTTGACGCTGCCAGGCTCGACGTACTCCTCGGTTTCCACCATGCCGTCGTCGACGCCATGCAACAGCGCATCGATCTCGTCCTGGGATAGCAGGTCTTGCACAGCCATTATCGGACTCCCGCCCTATTGCAACACGAGGTTGGTGAACAGCACCTGCTCGACGGTGACCTTGCCCGTCTCCTTCTCGGCCAGTTGCTGCACGCTGGCCGTGGCCTGCTGACGCAGCATCTCCTTGCCCACCGGGGTGATCAGCGTGGCGAAATCCTGACTGGAGAACAGCATCACCAGATTGTTGCGCAGTACCGGCATATGCACCTTGAGAGCATCCAGCCCGGCCTGGTCGCGGGTCATCAAGGCAACGCTGACCTGCATGTAGCGGGCGCGGCCGTTCTGCGTGAAGTTGACCACGAACGCGGGTGTCAATTCTTCATAAATGGCGGGCTGTTTGACCGGCGCGGCATTCTCGGCCTGCTCGTGGGAGGCCTCTTCCTTGGCGGCGCCCTTGCTGAGGAAGAACCAGGTGCCACCGACCGACAGCCCCACGGCGAGCAGCAGCGCCAGGACGATCGCGATGATGAGCTTCAGCTTGCCTGGCGGCTTGCTGCCTGCTTCGGCAGCCGCAGCGGGTGGGGCGTTCTTCTTAGCCATGCCAAAAATCCGTCACGAGGCGGAGAACCTTCCGCTTTCAAAGGGTTAAGAGCAAGTGTTATGCCAGCTCATAAGCTCTGGCGCAAATGCTGCGCGCGCCATGGTACGCGAAAGCGCCAGCGCTGACCCGGGCATCGGGCCATTAACGAAAACACCCTGACCGACAGACTCGGACAGGGTGAAGTCTAGAACAGAGTACCGACGCTGAGCGGTTTTAAGCGTTTGCCTCGCGCTTGGCGACAGGCGGCCGGATGACGTATCGACCCCGATAGCCCCGGCCGAGCGCAGCGCTACCCGGGAATCGTCCAGCGAGGATCGCCAGGCCCTCGATCAGGCGTAGTAATCGACCATGCCGCGGCCGGCGCCCTGAGCGGGATCACGCAGCTCCACGCTGCCGATCACCCGCTCGTCATCAGCGCCACCGGCAGCGCCGTCGTCGGCGAGCCGGCCACCACGGCCACGGCTGTCACCGTCCTGCCCCTGCCCTTGCCAGGCACGCCCCTGGGACTGGTCGGAAACGTTCACGTCGGCAAGGTTCATGCCCTGCTGAGTGAACATCTCACGCAGGCGGTGCACCTGACTTTCGAGCGCCTCACGCACACCCGGGTGGGCGCTGGCGAAGCTGATCTGGGTCTGGTCCTGGTTGAGGCTGATACGCACGTCCAGGCGGCCAAGCTCTGCCGGGTCGAGCTGAATCTCGGCGGACTTGAGGTTCTGGCTGGACATCCACATCACCTTGTCCACCACGCCCTCGCTCCAGCCAGCCTGCTGCATGGCGACCGGATGGCCAGGCACCGTTGGCACGCGCGCCACTTGCGAGGTCTGCTGGTTGATCGCCTGGGTCAGTGCACTGAGCTTGCTGACGAACTGCTCGGGAGCGGTATCGGCCGAACTCTCTTTGAGCGCCTCCAGGCCCTGGGTACTGAGCTCCAGTTGCGGCAGCTCGACGGTCTCGCCGGCTTCGCCCTCGACAGCCGTGGTCTTCATGCCCATTGCCGCCATGGCGCTGGCAAACGCCTGACCACTGCTGGCGGACGAGGACGTCGACGCCCCGCCGTTGCTCGTTGCGGTCTGCTCGGCCACCTTTTCCTGCACGCCGACATCGAGCGCCAGGCGCACAGCGGGCAACTGGTTGAGCGCATCGATCTCCGGATCGAAGCTGGCTTCAGTCATGGCGGCTGGCGCGGAGCCGATCAGGCTGGTCGGGGCTGCAGTGACCTGCGCTTGCAACGCGGGGTCGATGACCTCCTCGACGATCGGCTGTGGCTCGAACAGACCGAGCATCAGCAACGGATCGACCGCCGCGTCCTCGCTTGCCGGGTCGGCAGGCAAGTCCTTGCCGCTTTCGGCAACGGCTGGCGCCTGCTCCGCGGTAGGCGCCGGACTACTGACGTCTTTCTGCGGCTCGTTCTTGCTGTCGCGTGCGCTTTTGGCGGCATCGTCCTGGCGCTCGGCCGCCTTGGCCTGACGCTCTTTGGCATATACCTGCGAGAAGCTGGAAGCCTCTTGCTTGCGCGGCTCGGCCTTGTTCTGCGCAGTGTTCGCCGCAGGGGCCTTGGGCTTGGCTACGGCCGTAGGCGTCAGCAGCAGATCAGGGGCAACGGGCATGAATGCTCTCCGCATGAATGTTGTCGTGACCTGAGACCAAGCAAGGGTCGGGCCAACCTCTCAAGCGGAAGATTCAATCGGTGGAAAAACGCTGGCGTTCCGACTTGAGCAGAATGCGCACGATGGCGAACTCGCGCTCGACACGCCCGATCAATTCGGCTGAATCGGTGAGGTCGCCGCGCCGCGCCAGCTCTTCGAGCTCGCGACAGGATTCAGCCAGCACCTTGGCGCCCATATTGCTGCAACTGCCCTTGAAGCTGTGTGCAGCATGGCGCATGGCCTGGGCGTCCTGCAGGCGCTCGGCCTCCTGCAACAGGCGCAGGCGCTCGTCGGAATCGGCGACGAAGGTATCCAGCAGCACGGGATACTCGTCCTCCATGATGTCCTGCAGGGCAACCAGCACGGCGCGGTCTAGATGATTGTCGGACACCCTTAACTCCAAGCCTGCCCAGGGGGGCAGTTCACCGCAGCAGATCGAAACGGCTCGCGCCAGCAAGCCGAAGCCATCAATTGTTTGGCGATTATGCCTCTGCGGGCCAGGAAAACTCCACAGTGACCCGACGTCCGTCAGCAGACCAGCTGCTGCGCTCGCTGAGATCGCGAACCAGGCTCATGCCACGCCCGCTCAACCCTCCGGCGGGATGTTGACGCGCCAGTATCGCCAGCGGGTCGAACCCCTTGCCGTTATCTTCCACCGTCAGCGTCAAACGCCCGCCGCCCTCCTCGCGACTGACGTCGACGGCGATGCTGACGCAGCCATCCTGCAAGCCATCGAGACGCTCCGCTCGCTGCCGGTAGTATTCTGAAAAGCCTGCGGCATCGCGTTTAAGGCTTGAGTCCAGCCCCAATACGCCATGCTCGAGGGCGTTGGTGTACAGCTCGCAGAGCACGCTGTAGAGATTGCCGCCATGGCCACGCAAGCCGGGCACTTCGAGCAACAGCTGCAGCAGGTAAGGCAAGGGATAGAAGTCACGCAGGGTGGGGCCACGAAAATCGAAACGCGCCGACCATTGTTCAGGCCCGGCACGCCATTCGCCGGTCGTCAGCGGCGGTCGATTGACCGTGCTGTCCTCGACCATGGTCACCTCGACCAGGCTGACGTCGTCACGCGCCTCGCCATGAAAGCGCTGCAGCGCTCGCTGAATGTCGTCGAACAACGCAGACGGCGGATGACCGTTGTCGAGTACGTCGAGCAATCGTTGCTCGCCAAACAGCTCTTCATGCTCGTTCTGGGCTTCGAGCACGCCATCGGAGAGCAGGAATACGCGATCGCCCAATTCCAGCGGATAGGCCTCATAGCCATCGCGAAAACTGTCCGGCTCCAGCACCCCAAGCGGCAGATGGCGTGATACCAGCGCGACTCGCTCGCCGCCCTTGCGCAGCACGTAGCCGTCCGGCAGGCCGCCGCCCCAGAACTCGACCACCTGACGGCGAAAGCTGATATTCAACACCGTGGCACAGCAGAATACCCCGCGCGGCAGGATACGCCGCAGCTTGGCATTGCTCTCGTGAAGGATCTCGGCCAGTGAATGCCCCTTGCCGGTCATGCGGTAGAAGACATCGGCCAACGGCATCGCGCCGATCGCCGCGGGCAGACCGTGGCCGGTGAAGTCACCGAGCAGCACGTGCATGTCGCCACTGGGATGAAACGCCGCCAGCAGCAGATCGCCGTTGAACAGCGCATAGGGCGACTGCATGTAGCGAATGTTGCCGGCTGCCAGACACCCGGAGTGGGCCACCTTGTCGAACACCGCCTTGGCCACCTGCTGCTCGTTGAGCAGGTGCTCGTTGTGGCGGGCGATCAGGTCACGCTGCTGCAACACCTCCTGATGCAGGCGACGCAGGCGATCCATGGCGTTGATCTTGGCTTCCAGAATGACCCGGCTGTAGGGCTTGGCGAGAAAGTCATCGCCGCCTGCCTCGAGGCAGCGAACCAACGCCTCGTCTTCACTGAGGGAGGTCAGGAAAATGATCGGCACCATGGCATCGCCAGCCATGGCCTTGATTCGCCGCGCCGCCTCGAAACCGTCCATGACCGGCATCAGCGCATCCATCAATACCAATTGCGGGCGCTGCGACTCGAACAGCGCGACCGCCTCGAGGCCATCGCTGGCAGCCAGCACCCGGTGCCCCTGACGACCGACGATGGTCGCCAGCAGCATGCGGTCAGTGGCGCTGTCCTCGGCGATCAGGATGGTGAGTCGAGAGGCGTTCATCGCGCCTCAGACGATCTGGAAAAGCTGTTCGAAATTGGAAATGGACAGGATCTTGCGCACATCGGGATTGCAGTTGAGCAGACGAATCTGCGCACGGTCGCCACCGGCATGATCGCGCAGCAGCAGCAACATGCCGAGCGCCGAGCTGTCGAGGTAGGTCGTCCCCTTGAGATCTACCGCGTAGCGTTTCGGACGAATGTCGACGCGCTCGTAAGCACGACGAAACTCCTGATGGACGCCAAAATCGAAGCGACCTTGAATCGTTATGGTCAACTCTTGCCCGTCTTCCGAAGGCAGCGAGGTGATGGGCATGAAACACTCCTTGAGATCCGGGAAACCCGCTGGCCCGCCGTATACGAGCCAACCAGGCCGACTCTACCCTTATGAGCAGGTTATACCTTGTTGACCGGAGCCGTGGCGCGGTGTCTCACCTGTTTTTCCTGACCCTGCCCAGGCCGCTCTCCGGCGGCCTGAATTCCGGCATATGAAGATTTAGCATTAGCCTGCGTCAGCGGCAACCATCATTCCTGATAATCGCGTCGAGGTATGCGCTGCGCGAGCTCGTCGAGCAACTTCTGTTCACGCTTGTCTTCGGCCAGACGGGCTTCGTCCAGATAGCGCTGCACCAGTTTTCGCAATCCTTCCAGACGAGCATAGCGCTGTTGCCAGATCTCACGCATCTTGTCCAGGTTGCTACGGTGCCAGCTCACGGCCTGCTGCTGCTGAGCGATCGCCACATCGAGCTGGGAAAGAAAGCGCTGATAGTTCATCAGCCACTGACCGGACACGCCCCGCTGCCCCTCATTGATCCACTGCTGCTGATAGCCCTGCAGGTAATTTTCCAGATCGGCCAGTTTTCCCTGCGCCTGCCCCAGCATGCCCTGGGCTCGTCCGAGTTGCAGCGCGGCCTCGCGCTCGGCCTTTTCGGCCATCTCGACGACGGGCGCCAGCCGAGCGGCGCGACTGGTTGCCACCGGTTAGGACGCCGCTGTGGGGTTCAGAACCGCGGCCAGCAGGTCGCGGCTGCTGTCCAGGCTTTCGCTTTCAACCAGGCTCTGGCGCAAGTAGCGCACCATCACCGGCTGACGCGCGATGGCCATGTCGGTGTCGGCATCGCCACCGGGTACATAGGCGCCCACGCTGATCAGGTCGCGGCTCTGCTGGTAACGCGACCACAGTTGTTTGAAACGCTGAGCGTTGCGCATGTGCTCGGGGCTGACCACCTGAGGCATGACCCGGCTGATGGACGCTTCGATGTCGATCGCCGGGTAATGCCCCTCCTCGGCCAGACGCCGCGACAGCACGAAGTGCCCATCGAGCACCCCGCGGGCGGCATCGGCGATCGGATCCTGCTGGTCATCGCCTTCCGAGAGGACCGTATAGAACGCGGTGATCGAGCCACCACCCTCCTCGGCGTTACCGGCACGCTCGACCAGGCGTGGCAGCTTGGCGAACACCGACGGCGGATAGCCCTTGGTGGCTGGCGGCTCACCGATGGCCAGAGCGATCTCGCGCTGCGCCTGGGCGAAACGGGTCAGGGAATCCATCAGCAGCAGAACGTTCTTGCCCTTGTCGCGGAAGTACTCGGCAATGCGTGTGCAATACATGGCGGCGCGCAGGCGCATCAGCGGCGCATCATCGGCAGGCGATGCCACCACCACGGAACGCTTGATGCCCTCCTCGCCAAGAATCTCGTCGATGAATTCCTTCACCTCACGACCCCGCTCGCCGATCAGACCGACCACGATGATCTCGGCTTCGGTAAAGCGGGTCATCATGCCCAGCAATACCGACTTACCGACACCGGTACCGGCGAACAGGCCGAGCCGCTGGCCGCGACCGACGGTGAGCAGGCCATTGATGCTGCGAATGCCGACATCCAGCGGCTCGCTGATCGGATGGCGCTTGAGGGGGTTGATGGTCGGACCATCCATTGGCACCCAGTCCTCGGCCTTCATCCCGCCCTTGCCATCGAGGGCACGGCCAGCGCCGTCGAGCACCCGGCCGAGCATCGACATGCCCATTGGCAAGCGCCCGGTATCCGGCAATGGCACCACCCGCGCGCCCGGCGCGATGCCGGCCAGGCTGCCGACCGGCATCAGGTAGATCTTGCCCGAGGAAAAGCCCATCACCTCGGCCTCCACCTGCACGGGGTGATAACTGTCGTCGTTGATGACCAGGCAGCGGCTGCCCAGCGCAGCTCGCAACCCTTCGGCTTCGAGGGTCAGGCCGACCATGCGCAGCAGGCGACCTTCGACGATCGGCTGGGACGGCAGCTTCACGGCGTCACCGTAGCCGTCCATGCGCCGGGCGAAACTGATGCGCTCAAGGCGCATTGGCGCCGTCCAGATCGATGTGCATGTCAGCGGATCGAGGCGTCGTGGCGTGTTCGCGCTGCTGTTCGAAGAGCTGCTTGAGCGCCTGGCTCAGACGGGTTTCGACACTGGCGTCGATGCGACTGTGCTCGCTCTCGACCCGACACCCGCCGGGCAGCAGCGCATCGTCTTCGAGAATCCGCCAATTTTCCTCATGGCGGTCGCGCAGCGCTTTGACCAGTTCGAAATCCTGGGGATTGAGATGAATGCGAATGTTCTCTGCGCCCATGGGCAGCAACTTGAGCGCTTCACGCAGCACCTGGCGGATCTGGCTGGAGTCGCGGCTCAATTCGCGCTGGATGACTTCACGGGTGATCTGGCCGACCAGGGTGACCAGCGCCGCTTCGATCTGTTGGTCCTGATCGGCGATCGGCTCGAACAACTGGCTCATGACCTGCTCGAGCGCCTTCACCCTGCCGGCAAGCGCCGTGTCGGCTTCTTGCTTGGCCTTGAGTTGGCCGGCGCGGAAACCGTCCTTCTCGCCGGTGGCGAAGCCTTCGTTGTAGGCGTCCTGGCGAATGGCCTCGAGCTCGTCGAGCGTCAAGGGTTTGACATCCTCGAGGGAGACCTCTTCGCTCTCCTGCACCGGCAACGCAGCCTCGGCAGCCGGCTCGCTGGTGGGCTGCTCTTCTTCGGGCACATCGACATGCTCGTCGAAGCTCGGCAACGACCAGCGATTGACGCTGCCCAGGTCCTTGGCGCGAATCAGTTCGCTGACGGGTTCCTTGCCGGCCATGGGTTAAACCATCTCCTCGCCGCCCTTGCCACCCAGCACGATTTCACCAGCCTCGGCCATGCGCCGGGCGATGGTGAGGATTTCCTTCTGAGCGGTCTCGACGTCGCTGACACGCACCGGGCCTTTCGCTTCGAGGTCATCACGCAGCAATTCGGCGGCACGTTTCGACATGTTCTTGAACACCTTCTCCTTGATCGCCTCGTCCGCGCCCTTGAGCGCCAGCACCAGCACATCGGAAGACACCTCGCGCAGCAGCGCCTGGATGCCGCGGTCATCGACATCAGCCAGGTTGTCGAAGACGAACATCAGGTCTTCGATCTGCGACGACAGGTCTTCGTCGATCTCGCGGATCGAGTCCATGAGCTGCCCTTCGACCGAGCTGTCGAGGTAGTTCATGATGTCCGCAGCGCGCTTCACGCCGCCCATGGTGGCGCGGGTGGTATTGGAACTGCCGGAGAACTGCTTCTCGAGGATCAGGTTGAGTTCCTTGAGTGCCGCGGGTTGTACGGTGTTCAACGACGACACGCGCAGGACGATGTCCAGGCGAACCTTGTGATCGAAATGCGCCAATACTTCGCCAGCCTGATCAGGGTCCAGATAGGCCACCAC
Organism: Pseudomonas sp. MEJ086; assembly: GCF_030209025.1. NCBI lineage: Bacteria > Pseudomonadati > Pseudomonadota > Gammaproteobacteria > Pseudomonadales > Pseudomonadaceae > Pseudomonas > Pseudomonas sp. MEJ086. The sequence continues at coordinate 9,628 of NZ_JARVSV010000054.1, read as the reverse complement.
GATGGCCTGGATCTGCGGATGCTCGTAGCGGATCACATCGGCCACGGCACGCGGTTCCATCCACTTCAGGCTGTCCAGCCCGCTGGTGCTGCCACCGAGCAGAATGCGGTCGATCAGGTTGCCGGCCTTGTCTTCGCCAAGGGCCTGGGTGAGCATCTTGCGGATGTAGCTGTCGGAGCCGACGCCGAGGCTGGTCTGGTCGCCGACGGTTTCGACGAACTCACCCATCACCTGTTCGACCTGCTCGCGATGAATGTTGCGCATGGCAGCCATCGCCACACCCACCCGCTGGACCTCCTTGGGCCCCAGATGACGAAGTACCTGTGCTGCATCGGTTTCACCGAGCGACAGCAGAAGAATCGCGGCCTTCTCGACCTTGGTCATCTTGGCAGTGGTACGGTTCTCATTCATCGGCATTGATCCAGTCTTTGACTACCTGGGCGACACGGCCCGGATCTTCGGCGACCAGACTCTTGATCGCATTGAGTTGTGCATCATACCCCTCGCTCGGGCTCGGCAGGAGAATGCTTTGCGGGCCGCCCAGGCTCACCCGGTCGGACGCCAACTGGCCATCCAGACCACCCATTTCGCCGAGGTCGACATCGCCATCGCGGCCGCCGCCAGCCATGGCCAGCTCCTTGCCCTTGCCGCCACCGGTGATGTTGTTGAGCACCGGGCGGAGCACGAACCACACCAGCAGGAAGATCAGCAGTGCCGGGAACAGTGACTTGAGGCCGCCCATGGCCATCAGGAACAGCTCGCTCTGGTACCACGGCACCTCGATCACTTCGGCGGTTTCGCTGCTGAAGGCGGTGTTGATCACGCTGACGCTGTCGCCACGGCTGGCATCGAAACCAACCGAATCCTGGACCAGCCGAGTGAAGCGCGCCAGATCGTCACTGGTCCACGGCACACGGGTGGTTTCGCCGGTAGCCGGGTCGACACGCACCTGGTCATCGACCACCACGGCGACGGAAAGCCGGCGCAGGCGACCTTGCTGCTGCTTGGTGTAGCTGACCGAGCGATCGAGTTCGAAGTTGCGGGTCGACTGATCACGTTTGTCGGCCGGGTACGGCGCCAGCATCGGCTGGCCGGTGGCCGGGTCCATGATCTGCTGACCGTTGGCATCGACCAGCGGCTGGCCGGGAGCGATCGGCCCAGCGGGCGCGGCGGCACCACCAGCCTGCTGTGGCGCGGCGGCCGGGCCAGGCGGCTGATTGCTCAGCGCACCAGGCACGCCCTGCGGGCCGCTGCCACTGCTGCGCTGTTCGTTGACCTGCTGCTCGCTGCGCAGCGCCGGCTGATCCGGGTTGAAGGTTTCCGAAGTCGACTCGACGGCGCTGAAATCCACGTCTGCCGAGACTTCGGCCTTGTAGCGACCCATGCCGAGCACAGGCTGCAGGATGTTGTGCACGCGCTGGGTGAACAGGCTCTCCATGCGGCGGCTGTAATCGAACTGCTTGCCGGCCATGCTCAGCTCGGACATTTCCTGCTGATCGGATAGCAGGTTGCCCTTCTGATCGACGACGGTGACCTGGCCCTTGTCCATTTCCGGCACGCTGCTGGCGACCAGATTGACGATCGCCATCACCTGGCTCGGCTCCAGATTACGGCCCGAATACAGCTCGACCAGTACCGACGCGCTTGGCTTGCGCTCGTCACGAACGAATACCGAGCTCTTCGGAATTGCCAGGTGCACGCGAGCGGCCTTGACGTTGTTCAGGCTGGAAACCGTGCGCGCCAGCTCGCCTTCCAGGCCGCGGCGGTAGCGGGTGGCTTCCATGAACTGGCTGGTGCCCAGGCCTTGCTCCTTGTCGAGAATCTCGAAACCGATGCTGGTATCGGTGGGCGCAACGCCAGCGGAAGCCAGACGAATGCGTGCACGGGCCAGGTCCTCCGACTTGACCAGCAGCGCGCCGGAGTTCGGCTCGATGGTGTAATCGATATTGGCCGTGGTCAGGGTTTCCATCACGCCGCGGGCGTCCATACCGTCGAGGCTGCCGTACAGTGGCTTGTACTCCGGCTGCTGGGACCACAGCACCACGGCGAAACCGATCGCCACGCTGGCGGCCAGGCCAACCAGCAGGCCTGCCTGACGCAGCACCGGCATATCGGACAGATTTTCCAGAAAGGTCAGCCCGAACAGCGGCTTTTTCGGCGCGCTGCCAGCGGAAGTGGCGGGTACGGTGGTGGCAAGTGCGTCGGCCATGATCGGAATTTACCTCTTAAACCGGCATTTGCATGATGTCTTGATACGCCTGAACCAGCTTGTTGCGCACCTGGGTCATGGCCTGAAAGGAAACACTGGATTTCTGCGAGGCGATCATCACATCGGTCAGGTCGACCCCGCTCTGGCCCATCTCGAAGGCCGTGGCCAGCTGACCAGCAGCCTGTTGGGTATCGCTGACCTTGTTCACGGCCTGCCCGAGCATGTCCGAGAAGCTCGGCGCACCGGCCTCCTGTGCTTCGGCGACTGCCGGTTTGCGAGCCATGGCCTCAGCTTGCATGGAGCGCATTTCCAGCATTAGACGATTGAACGCGACACCCTGACTCATGACCTTTCCTCCACTGACCGCGGTTTTTTGACGCCGCGTGTGCTTTGCAAGGGTGATTGCAACAAGGGTGCCAACTGCGCGCCTTTGCCCGGAACGTCGTTTTGCTGGCGCCATGGCGCTGCGCAGACGGGTAAAAGCAGGAAGCGAGCCAATCGCGTCTGAACGGCCAAGCATCAATTCTCGTCGGCGCCCGGCAACCGCGACGCATGGATGCCTATTGCAGGAACCCAGACCCCGGGGCGAATCGCGCGGCCAACTCGAATCGCGCGCCATGGCCGCCATCGTTTCGCGCCGAGGTCGACGCTCCTACGCGGACGGCGGCTGACGTGGAGTACGCCGCCGCCCGCACATTGTAGGAGCCCGCTTGCGGGCGAATCGCGAGGCCAACTCGAATCGCGCGCCATGGCCGCCATCGTTTCGCGCCGAGGTCGACGCGCCTACGCGGACGGCGGCTGACGTGGAGTACGCACCCGCCCGCCCATTGCAGGAACCCCGCCCCCGGGGCGAATCGCGAGGCCAACTCGAATCGCGCGCTATGGCCGCTATCGTTTCGCGCCGAGGTCGACGCTCCTACGCGGACCGCGGCTGACGCGGGTTACGCAACCGCCCGCACAAGTTGTAGGAGCCCCGCCCCCGGGGCGAATCGCGAGGCCACCTCAAATTGCGCGGTATGGCCACCATCGTTTCGCGCCGAGGTCGACGCGCCTACGCCGACGGCGGCTGACGTGGAGTACGCCACCGCCCGCACATTGTAGGAGCCCGCTTGCGGGCGAATCGTGCGGCTGACTCGAATCGCGCGGTATGGCCGCCATCGCTTACGGCAGCCACGAAAAAGCCGCTCGCCCCAAAGGGCGAGCGGCTCCGCTGTTGCTGGCTGGTGAGGGTTACTGGCCGACGGTCAGCTTGGCACGGTTGCGCTCGAGCAACGCCTCGCCGATCCCCTTGACCTCGAGCACTTCGTCGATCGAAGCGAATTCGCCGTTGGCCTCACGGTAGGCAACGATGGCCTGCGCCTTGACCAGACCGACGCCACTGAGCTCGCGCTGCAGCGTTTCCGCGTCAGCGGTATTGAGGTTGATGGGGTTGAGCTCGGCCACCTGCTGGGCAACCGGTTCGCCGGCGGGCTTCTTCGCACTTTCGTTGGCACTCGCCAACAGGGAAGCACTGGCAAGTGCGGCGAAAAACAGAGCGTGCAGGGTAGTTTTCATCATGATCAATATCCTTATAGATCCACTCGAATTGAGCGACGCGGGTATTCCTAACGCCGCATCAACAAAATTAGCCAGCCTGCTCCACTTGTCAAATGGGTGAGCTCGAAAGCACCGTCCGCGCAGCTATCTAAAGCCCCTGCTCGCCGCTAAGATGCGCGTCTCTCTTACCACGCGTGTTCGATCATGCCCGCTATCGCCCGCTTTCCTCTGCTCCCCTACATCAGCGCCTGCGTCATCGGATTTCTCGCGCTTGGCAGTCTCTGGCAAACCATTGGCAAGCCCGTCGTCCTGGCCGATGCCGCGACACCCACGCACAAGCTGCAGTGCGCGTCCTACACACCATTCGGCAAGGATCAGTCACCGTTCGATCTGCCTCTGCAGATTCACCCGCAGCAGATGGACACCGACCTGGCCTTGCTCGCCGAGCGCTTCCAGTGCATTCGCACCTACTCGGTCACAGGCCTCGAGGCGCTGCCGGACCTGGCGCGCAAACATGGCCTCAAGCTGATCACCGGCGCCTGGGTGAGCCGCAACCCGCATGACACGGCCATCGAAATTCAGGGCCTGATCAAGCTGGCCAAGGAAAACCCGGACGTCGTCGAAGCGGTGATCGTCGGCAACGAAGCGCTGCTGCGCAAGGAAGTCACGGGCGGGCAACTGGTCGAGCTGATCAATCAGGTCAAGGCCGAAATCACCCAGCCCGTGACGTATGCCGATGTCTGGGAGTTCTGGCTCAAACACCCCGAAGTGGCGCCGGCAGTGGACTTCATCACCATTCACCTGCTGCCCTACTGGGAAGATGATCCTGCCGGCATCGACGCGGCTCTGCATGAGGTCACCGAAGTACGCGAGCTGTTCGGCAAGCAGTTCGCGCCCAAGGACATCATGATCGGCGAAACCGGCTGGCCCAGCGAAGGCCGCCAGCGCGAAACCGCCGTGCCCAGCCGCGTCAACCAGGCCACCTTCATCCGTGGTTTCGTCGCCCTGGCCGAACAGCACGGCTGGCGCTACAACCTGATCGAAGCCTTCGATCAACCCTGGAAACGTGTCAGCGAAGGTGCCGTCGGCGGCTTCTGGGGGTTGTACGATGCCGACCGTCAGGACAAGTCGATCCTCGCCGGGCCGGTTTCCAACCTGCCGCACTGGCCTCTGTGGCTGGCCATCAGTGGCGCCGTTCTGGCCTTCGGCCTGCTGATTGGCGGGCGCCCGAGCTCGACCCGCAACGCCGTGCTGCTGCCACTGCTGGCCGCGCTGGGCGCAGCGTGCATCGGGCTATGGGCAGAGTTGTCCTGGGTCACCAGCCGTTACGTCGGCGAATGGCTGTGGGCCGCTGCCCTGCTTGCGCTCAACATGCTGGTACTGGCCCATGCGGCGCTGTCGCTGTCCACCGCACAGAGCTGGCGTGGGCGGGCATTCACCTGGCTGGAGCGTCGTGCAGGCTGGTGGCTGGCGGCAGCCGGCTTCGCCGGCTCGGTGATGATGCTGGCCATGGTCACCGACGCTCGCTACCGCAGCTTCCCCAGCGCGGCGCTGTTGTTACCGGCGCTGGTCTACCTGCTGCGCCCGGTGGCCGCACCACGTCGGGAAATCGCCCTGCTGGCGGTGCTGATCGCCGCAGGCGTGATACCGCAACTCTACGAAGAGACGCTGGACAACCTGCAGGCGATTGGCTGGGCCATCACCAGCGTACTGCTGGCGCTCGCGCTATGGCGAAGCCTGAAACGCTCGAAAGCCTGAAAGGGCTAGCACGGCCTTGCCCGGCGTTGCGAATGAGCGCAACGCCGGGCGGCATCAGCCAAGGGTCGAAGCAGGCGCGCGTACCAGTCGCAGCAGTGACAGTACCACCGCGAACACCGCCAGGCTCGCGGTATACAGCGCCAGCGCCGGCAAGCCGAGCAGCAGCCCCGGCACCGCCAGACGCCAGCCCCATGCACCCGGCAGCACGAATGCCAGCACCGCGCAGCCAAGCGCGGCCCAGGCGATGATCCGCAGATGGATCATCCAACCCAGCGTGGCACGGACCTGGCAGGCCAGATTGGCCGGATCGTCAACACAGCGACCGACCCACTGATCACCCTCCATGAGCAGGTAACGCAGGCCATAGCTGGCGACCACGCACACAACGGCGGTGATCACCAGCACAACGATAGACAGGCGACGGGGCATGCGGCACTCCAGAGGGGGGTGGAAATGGCGCTCAGCATAATCGCCCGCCAGACGGATGCAAGCCACAAATGAAGTCGGCGCGCAGCCGCGTGAATCCGCGCTAGCTCGACCTTTCGCGGCAAATCCGGTATCTACTGCATTAAGCTGCAAAGCAACGCTAATTTCCCATGGCACTTTGACACATGGGCAGTTGTCCTAGTCATCGCGGCTGATGCCGAAAGCACGGGCAGCCCCGCCCACCTCTGAAAAGAATGTTCTCTTCCAAAGGGATCTTGTATGTCTTTCATACCCCGCCTCGCTGCTCTGCTCGGCAGTCTGTTGCTCAGCGCCCCACTCTGGGCTGCCGACATCGACGCGCAGACCTATGGCTATCCGCTCACCAATCCGTTCGAGGCGACCATCGCCACCACGCCGCCGGAGCTGCGCCCGGAGCTACCGAACGACGCGGATATCAATCAGAAGGACTACCAGGTCCGCCTGCGTCCGGAGCGCGAATTCCAGTTGCCGGACAACTTCTGGGCGGTGACCAAGATGCGCTATCGGCTGGCCGAGCAGAAGGGTCCAGCGCCGCTGATCTTCATCATCGCCGGCACCGGCGCACATTACTCGAGCAGCACCCCCGAGTACCTGAAGAAGCTGTTCTACGGCGCGGGCTACCACGTCGTGCAGCTGTCGTCGCCGACCAGCTACGACTTCATGACCTCGGCCTCGCGTTTCGCCACACCGGGTATCAGCCGTGACGATGCCGAGGATCTGTACCGCGCCATGCAGGCAGTACGTGCCCAGCACCCGCGCCTGGAGGTCACCGACTTCTACCTGACCGGTTACAGCCTCGGTGCGTTGCACGCCGCATTCGTCAGCCAACTGGACGAAACCCGCCGCAGCTTCAATTTCAAGCGCGTGCTGATGCTCAACCCGCCGGTCAACCTGTACACCTCGATCACCAACCTGGATCGTCTGGTACAGACCGAGGTCAAGGGCATCAGCAACCGCACGACCTTCTATGAACTGGTGCTGGGCAAACTGACCCGCTACTTCCAGGAGAAGGGTTACGTCGATATCAACGATGCGCTGCTCTATGACTTCCAGCAGTCCAAGGAACATCTGACCGACGAACAGATGGCCATGCTGATCGGCACCTCCTTCCGTTTCTCGGCAGCCGACATCACCTTCACGTCCGACCTGATCAACCGTCGAGGCCTGATCACCCCGGTGGACTATCCGATTGGCGAGGGCACCAGCCTGACGCCGTTCTTCCGCCGGGCGCTGCAATGCGATTTCGACTGTTACATGGCCGAACAGCTGATCCCCATGTGGCGTGCCCGCTATGACGGCGGCAGCATGACTCAACTGATCAATGAGGTGAGCCTGTACGGGATCGAGGATTACCTGAAGAACAGCCCGAAAATCGCGGTCATGCACAACGCCGATGACGTGATTCTCGGCCCGGGTGATCTGGGTTTCCTGCGCCGTACCATGGGTGACCGTCTGACCGTGTACCCGCTCGGCGGCCACTGCGGCAACCTCAATTACCGCGTCAACAGCAAAGACATGTTGGAGTTCTTCCGTGGCTAAGTCCTTTCCTACTCTCGCGCTGTTCTCTGCCCTGCTGACCTGCGGTACAGCCGTTGCCCAGACCACGGTCGACGATGACGGATTCAAGCAACCGTTGAGCAGGCTCAAATTCAACCCCGGCCTGGACCAGCGCGAGTTCGAGCGTTCGACATTGTCCGCGCTGGAAATCTTCGACCCGCTGGAATCGTGGAACCGCCGCGTCTACCACTTCAACTACCGCTTCGACGAGTGGGTGTTCCTGCCGGTGGTCGACGGTTACCGCTACATCACACCCGGCTTCGTGCAAAAGGGTGTGACCAATTTCTTCGGCAACCTGGGCGACGTGCCCAACCTGTTCAACAGCGTGGCGCAGCTCAAGGGGCAGCGCGCACTGAACACCACGGCACGCCTGCTGTTCAACACCACGCTCGGGGTGGCCGGGCTGTGGGACCCAGCCACTCTGATGGGCCTGCCCAAGCAGCGCGAGGATTTCGGCCAGACCCTGGGTTTCTATGGCACCCCCGCCGGCCCTTACCTGATGCTGCCGATTCTGGGCCCATCCAACCTGCGCGACACGGGTGGCCTGGCGGTGGACTTCGGCGTCGCACAAGCGGTCAATTACCTCAACATGGCCGAAGTGGCCAGCGACCACCCGGAGGTCACCCTGCTCAGGGGCGTCGATCAGCGGTCGACCACCAGCTTCCGCTACGGCCAGATCAACTCGCCGTTCGAGTACGAGAAGCTGCGCTTCTTCTACACCGAATCGCGCAAGCTGCAGATCGCCGAGTGACCGACATGGCGGCGCCCCGTGGCGCCGCCATCCGGCATCGATTTTCTCGATGGATAACACGGCCTTTCCCCATCCATCTCCCGAATCGCCTCGCCTAACATAGGCCTACCGCGTTTCAGGAGGCTCCAGCATGACCCATCTACGCAACGTACTCGCCATTCAGCCGGGGCAACCCGCTTCCGACGGGGCCGGTGTGCGCCTCAACCGGGTGATCGGCGGTGGCGGCATCGAACGCTTCGACCCCTTTCTGATGCTCGACGAGTTCAGCACCGAGAATGCCGACGACTACATCGCCGGCTTCCCGCCGCACCCACACCGCGGTTTCGAGACCATCACCTATATGCTCGAAGGGCGCATGCGCCATGAGGATCATCTGGGCAATGTCGGGCTGCTGCAGGGCGGCGACGTACAGTGGATGACCGCAGCGCGCGGCATCATCCACAGCGAAATGCCGGAGCAGGAACAGGGTGCCATGCGCGGCTTCCAGATATGGCTCAACCTCCCCGCCGAGAGCAAGATGGCCAACCCGGACTATCGCGATATCGAGGCCGCGCAGATCCCTCGCGTGCGCCTCGGCAACGGCGCCGAAGTGGTGGTCATCGCCGGCCGCTTCGCCGAAGGCGAGATGGTGCAGAGCGGTGCGGTGCAGCGCCCGCACACCGCCCCCTACCTGCTCGACCTGCATTTGCCGGCGTGCAGCACCTTGAGCCCCACCCTGCCCGACGGGCATCGCGTTCTGCTCTACGTGTACCAGGGAGAAGCGCATGTTCAACACAGCCATGCAGTGAAAGCCGGCAGGCTGGTACGCCTGGATGACCAGGGTAGCGTACACCTGAGCAGCGAAACCGGCGCTCGCGTCCTGCTGCTCGCCGGCAAGCCCTTGAACGAACCCATCGTGCAGTACGGGCCGTTCGTGATGAACAGTCGGGAAGAAATCGAACAGGCGATGCGCGACTTCCGTGACGGCACCTTTGCCTGAAGCGGGCGTCGCTATTGGTGGGCTAAAGCCCCACCCTACGGTTAATACCCCTGAGAAGTAGGGTGGGCTTCAGCCCACCGCAAATGACGCCCACAGCCCCGAAGCTGCGAACCACATGCTCTGAACAGTCAGCCACCATCGGCGTTGAATGGCTTCGGTGGGCTAAAGCCCCACCCTACGGTTCATACCCCTGGGAGGTAGGGTGGGCTTCAGCCCACCACCAATGACGCCCACAGCCCCGAAGCTGCGAACCGCATGCTCTGAACAGTCAGCCACCATCGGCGTTGAATGGCTTTGGTGGGCTAAAGCCCCACCCTACGGTTCATGTCCCTGGGAGGTAGGATGGGCTTCAGCCCACCACCAATGACGCCCA
>NZ_JARVSV010000063.1:0-42574 GCF_030209025.1 Pseudomonas sp. MEJ086 | reverse complement strand
TCCGTGGCGCCGATGATGGACTGGACGGATCACCATTGCCGGTACTTTCTGCGCCAGTTGTCGCAGCACGCGCTGCTGTATACCGAAATGGTCACCACTGGCGCGTTGCTGCATGGCGATACTCGCCGGTTTCTGCAGTATGACGAGACCGAGCATCCGCTCGCGCTGCAGCTGGGCGGCAGCAATCCGGCCGATCTTGCGGCCTGTGCGCGGCTCGCCGAGCAGGCGGGCTACGACGAAGTGAACCTCAATGTCGGCTGCCCCAGTGACCGTGTGCAGAACAACATGATCGGCGCCTGCCTGATGGCCCATCCGACGCTGGTGGCCGACTGCGTCAAGGCGATGCGCGATGCGGTGAGCATTCCCGTGACGGTCAAGCACCGTATCGGCATCGACGGGCGTGACAGCTACGAGCAGCTCTGCGACTTCATCGGCCAGGTGCGTGACGCCGGTTGCCGCAGTTTCACGGTGCACGCACGGATCGCCATCCTTTCCGGTCTGTCGCCCAAGGAGAACCGCGAGGTGCCGCCGCTGCGCTACGACATCGCTGCGCAGCTGAAACGGGACTTTCCCGACCTGGAACTGGTGCTCAACGGCGGGATCAAGACCTTGCAGGCCTGCCAGGAGCACCTCGAGACCTTCGATGGCGTGATGCTCGGCCGCGAGGCGTACCACAACCCTTACCTGCTGGCCGAGGTCGACGGGCAGCTGTTCGGCAGCGAACGGCCACCGATCAGCCGGCAGGAAGCCATGCAGGTCATGCGCCCCTATATCGAACGGCACATGGCTGCCGGCGGCCTGATGCACCACGTCACCCGCCATATGCTCGGCCTGGCGCAGGGTTTTGCGGGGGCTCGCCGCTTCCGCCAGTTGCTTTCTGCGGACATCCACAAGAGCGATCAGCCGCTGGCCATTTTCGACCAGGCTGCCGAGCTTCTGCAGGGCCGCTAGCGGGTCGCCGAAAGCGACCTGTTGTGCCACCAGTTGAGCACTACATGATGCTCAGGTAAGGTCATGGCACCCCGAATCGACAAGGCCCCGCCATGACCTCCAAGCTGGATCAACTCAAGCAGTTCACTACCGTGGTTGCCGACACCGGTGACATCGACGCCATCGCCCGCCTCAAGCCGGTGGACGCCACCACCAACCCTTCCCTGCTGCTCAAGGCTGCCGCCCTGCCGCGTTATGCCGAGCTGCTCAAGCAGGCGGTCAGTGCCAGCAAGGGCGATGTCGATCTGGCCAGCGACCGCTTCGGCGTGACCGTTGGGCGGGAAATTCTCCAGGTGATTCCGGGGCGCATCTCCACCGAGGTGGACGCCCGCCTGTCCTTCGACACCCAGGCGACCCTGGCCCGTGCCCGACGCCTGGTCGAGCTGTATGAAGAAGCCGGCGTGACCCGCGAGCGCATCCTGATCAAGATCGCCTCCACCTGGGAAGGCATCCGCGCTGCCGAGCAGCTGGAAAAGGCTGGCGTGCAGACCAACCTCACTCTGCTCTTCTCCTTCGCGCAGGCGCGCGCCTGTGCCGATGCCGGCGCCTTCCTGATCTCGCCTTTCGTGGGCCGTATCTACGACTGGTACAAGAAGGCCGAAGGCCGCGATTACGTCGGCGCCGAAGATCCGGGCGTGCAGTCCGTCGCGCGCATCTACGACTACTACAAGACCAATGGCCACAAGACCGTGGTCATGGGTGCCAGCTTCCGCAACATCAGCCAGATCGAACAGCTGGCTGGCTGCGACCGCCTGACCATCAGCCCGGAGCTGCTGCAGCAACTGGCCGACGACAATGGTCCGCTGCAGCGCAAGCTCAGCGCGGAAATTTCCGGGCAGAGCGAAGCGCATATCGGCGAGAGCCAGTTCCGCTGGGAAATGAACGAAGACGCCATGGCCACCGAGAAACTCGCGGAAGGCATCCGCCAGTTCGCCCGTGATCAGGAAAAACTGGAAAAGCTGCTGACAGCCAACCTCTGAGCCTGAAATGAAAACGGGGCGCCGACTTCCATCGGCGCCCAGCTATCTGCAGCAGTCAGCGATCAGGGATGCTGTTCGAGGGCGCTTACCAGGTCATGGAAAGCCGCGCGGTTCGATTCGTTCAAGCCCATCAGAATCCGGTGCGCCTCCAGCACGCGAGCGCGCACTACGTCCTCCGACTGATCCTGCGACGGCAGGTCGGCCAGACAGTCCGGGCACTCGTAGGGCTGATTGATGATGTTGAACACCTGATCGAAGCCCATTGACTGCAACAGACGGGTGATGTCGGCGTGGGTGGTCACCACCGTCGGCAACAGACCGACCTTCTGCCGCGACAGAATCGATAGTTTGGCCAACAGCCCCAGGGTGGTGCTGTCGATACTGCGCGTTTCCGTCAGGTCGATGACGATGGCGGAAAAATTCAGCGCGGTGAAAATCTTTTCGATCGTGGAATCCAGCGCCGAACACAAGGTCAGGCGCACCTCACCGATGAACTTCAGGACGAAGGTTCCGTCCTGCTCGGCGAACTGGATTCTACCGGGGCTTATCCCAGGATTCATGCAAGGTTCCTGCTTAACACCAGCAAGGCGATATCATCCGGCATCTCCGCCAGATTGGCCAGTCCAAACACGCTGCGCAACCCGTCCAGGGTTCCACCTGCTTCGCTCACCAGTTTCGGCAGCAAGGCTTCTTTTTCCTGCAGGGTGTCGCCGTCGAGCAAATCGAGAATGCCGTCCGACAACAGAGTCAGGCTGAACGATTCCGGAAGGTCGATCACCAGATCGGTGTAATCGGCTTCCTTGAACAGGCCGACGGGCAAACCGCGGCCTTCCAGATAATGGGCTTCGCCGCCGCTGTACATCACGGGCAGCGGCAGATGGCCGCCGATGCTGTAGGTCAGGCGATTGTGCTCTTCGTCGATCACCCCGCCCAGCATGGTCACGTGCTTGCCCAGTTTGCAGTTGATCAGGCCACGGTTGATGTGGCCGAGCACGTCCGACGGCTTGAACTCCGGCAGCATGCCGTTGCGCCGCGACTCGTAGAGCAGGCGCGTGGTCATGAACTTGAGCAGCACGGTGACGAATGCCGAAGACGCGCCGTGACCGGAGACGTCCGCCAGATAGAACGCCACACGCCGCTCGTCGACACGGAAGTAATCGACGAAATCGCCCGAGAGGTAGAGCGAGGGAATGATCTGATGAGCGAACGACAGCCCTTCGTTTTCCCAGGGCGTGACGGGCAGCATGTTCATCTGCACCTGGCGCCCGGCGTTCTGGTCTTCCTGCAACAGGTGCAGGCTGGCCTGCAGCTCGCGGTTGGCGGTTTCCAGCTTTTCCCGGTAGCGCTCGTTCTCCTGGCGCAGATGCACGCGGTCCAGCGCACGGCGTACCGAGTGCTCGAGCACGGCGAGATCTTCGAGAGGCTTGATCAGGTAATCGGCGGCACCGAGGCGCAAGGCTTCGACCACGTCGGTCATCACTCCGGCACCGGAGACCACGATGATCGGCGCGGAGATTTCCAGAGCATTGATCCGACGGATGAGCTCGAGACCATCGACCTGGGGCATGCGCAGGTCGCAAATGACCAGATCCGGTCGTTCGCGCTCGAACACTTCGAGACCTTGCGAGCCGTTGCCGGCGAGCAGGATGTTGAAGCCGCTGTCTTCCAAGTAGGCTGCAATACTGGCGCGGACGACTTCGTCGTCATCGATCAGCAGCAACGTGGCACTGGTTTTGTGCATGGGGTGTCCAGGCAAACTGCGCCGGGGATGGTTAGCGTAAACGCAGCCAACAACCTGCGCGGGTACACGGTTCGCGTCAAGGCGCAGACGGTACTCCCATCCTCAACACGATTCAACAGGCGCCGTTCGCCACCGAGCGACTTTACACCTGAAATCAGTGAGGGTTATAAGAACCGCAGCAGAGCCCTACCACAATGAGGATAGCTTGATGAGCCAAAGTGATCGTGATTACGAGGAAAAGCGCGATTACATTCGCATGCGCCTGGAAACCCAGGTGACGCTCCACCATGGCGGTCAGGCAATCCCGGCGCTGTGCCGCGATCTGTCGAGCACCGGCATGCAGCTCGAGGCGCAGTGCCACGTGCAGGTTGGAGACAAGGTGCGCGTGTTGATCCCTTCCGGGCACGACGAACTGAAAGGGCTGGAAACCGAAGCGGAAGTGGTGCGGGTGACCGACCAGGAAGGTGGCCGACAGATTCTCGGTCTGGCCGTGATATCGATGAACTGAAACACGCTGTAACGCGATGGAGCCCGCCTCCATCGCGTCGTTGCACCTTCTGCCCTCGAGCCTTGCTGCCCTGGCTCGGCCTCAATCAGAAATCGTCTTCCACCTCACCGTCACGCACACGGAACTCACGGTTCTGCAGGTAGGCGTTACGGATGAAGATGTACTTGTCGCCACTGATCATGCGCTCGGCATCCAGCAGGCTGGCACGGGTGTCGACCACGTTGATGCCACGGGTGACGTTGCGGCTCGGCACGTGATCCATGTAGGGGTACGGGGTCAGGAAGCTGTCCGGGATCTTGCTCGGCGCGTCGCGCAGCGAGCTCGGCCCGAGCAGCGGCAGCACCAGATACGGGCCGCTGCCCACGCCCCAGACGCCGAGGGTCTGGCCGAAGTCTTCATCGCTGCGCTGCAACCCCATGCGGCTGGCCACGTCGAAGAAGCCGAGCGCGCCGATGGTGGTGTTCAACAGCAGACGGCTGGTATCCACGCCGGCGTCGTGAGCCTTGCCCTGCAGCAGGTTGTTGGCCAGGTTGCCGACATCGCCCACGTTGCGGAACACATTGTGCACACCGGTCTCGAGGAACTGCGGTGTCACGGCCTGATAGCCCTGAGCCAGAGGCTTGAGGGCGTAGGTATCGACGGTATCGTTGAAGCGGAAAACGGGGCGATTGAACGACTCCCAGGGGTCTTCCGTCGCCGCCTGGCTCGCCAGCGGCAGCACCATCAGGCCGGCACAGGCCAGCATTCGCCCGAAGCTCCCGATCCAATCCGATCCAATCAAACGCATTACTGTTCTCCTAGGCTAATGAGCACGGTCTCTCCGGCAGCAGCGGCGTAGTATAAAGCCGCGGACGGGCAATAGGCAGAGCACCGATGCCCGGCCACCCTACCCGACCCTGAGCCACTTCACATCACTGACGTTCACCGGGCGTCGGACCGCTCACCGCCGTCACGCCATCGTCACATTGGCTTGTCATGGTAAGCGCGATAATAGCCAGGGAACGACATCGCATGCCCCAGCCAGCGCTCTCCGCAGTGACACCCTCCTTCACCGCCGTGCTGTTCGGCCTGTCCGGTTGCCTGGTCGATTTCGGCGCGCGCAGCGCGTCGTCGGCCGGCACTCGCCACCTGACGCTGATCCGTGAAGCCGGCGGCCCGGCGCGTGCGCTCGAAACCGCCAGCCCGCGGGAGCTGGAGAGCTGTGCCGAACCGACCCCTGGCGCTCTGGCAACCCTGCGCAGCCTGCGTGAGCAACGCGTGCCCTGCGCCTGGCTGGACGAACTTCCCGAAACCCTCGCGATGAAACTGACGAGCCAGCTACCCGAATGGCTGGTCGCCTCTCCAGCCTGCTCGCAGCGCAGCTGGCCTGCCCCTGATGCCTGCTGGCAGGCGTTGAGCAGCCTGCAGATCGATCGCCTGGATGGTTGCGTACTGGTCAGCGGTGAACCTCGCCTGCTGCAGGCGGGCCTCAATGCGGGCCTGTGGACGGTCGGCCTGGCCGCCTGCGGATCCCTGGGTGGCCATGCCCTCGGCGACTGGGAAACGCTCGAAGCCGTGCAGCGTGATCGCCTGCGCGCAGATGCGACCCTGGCGTTGTACCGCCTGGGCGCTCATTCGGTGATCGACCAGCTGACCGACCTGCCCGCCTGCCTGGACGACCTGCAGATCCGCCGCAGCAAGGGCGAGAAACCCTAGGGCCGCGCAGGATCAGTCGCAATGGTGCAGGCAGGATGATTCTGAAGACGAAGTAATGACCTTTCGCCATGGCGCACGGTCAATTGTCTTGCCTATCAAGAAAGGGAGAATCTCCATGCCTGCGAACCATCTGCAGCAGCAACTGGAAGAGCTGCACAAGCAACTGGCGCAGAATCCGCCGGTAAACGAGGAAGATCGCGAGTCGCTCGCCCTGCTGGCTCGCGACATCGAACTGCAGCTGGCTGCCCAGCCGGTAACCACGCCCGATGCATCGCTGGTCGACAGCGTCAATCTGGCCGTGGAGCGCTTCGAAGTGAGCCATCCGACCCTGGCTGGAAGCCTGCGCAACATCATGCAGAGCCTCGCCAACATGGGTATCTGATGCCAACGCCGCAAATAAAGAACCAGCCTCTCCGGCTGGTTTTTTATTAATTGCCTACTGCCTGACCAGGCGCCGATTGTCCGGCAGTCGCCCCAGGGTCGTCCGATAGGGATTGATATCCAGGCCGCCACGGCGCACGTAGCGGGCATAGACGGTCAGATGTTCCGGCTGCAGCAACCGCTGCAGATCCAGAAAGATACGCTCCACGCACTGTTCGTGAAAATCCGCATGCTGCCGAAAGCTGACCAGATACGCCAGCAGGCTCGCTGGCTCAAGCGCGGCGCCGCGGTACTCGACCACCACGCTGCCCCAATCAGGCTGACCGGTTACCGGGCAGTTGGACTTGAGCAGGTGGCTGTGCAGGCTCTCTTCGACGATACGTGACGCATCGCAGACCAACAGTTCGGGACGGGGCGCCTGGTAATCGCTGATGCTGATGTCCAGCTCGTCGATGCAGGTTCCCGGCAGCACCGCGAGACCTTCCCGCGCCACTTCGCCGAGGCTGCGCACCCGAACACCCACGGGCTTGCCAGCCGTGGCGGACAAATCCCTCTCGAGTACGCCCACCAATTCGGCCTCACTGGCGAATACCGACTGATTCAGCGAGTTGAGGTAGAGCTTGAAGGACTTCGATTCGATGATGTTCGGCGAGTCGGCGGCAATGCTGAACTCACCGATCGCCACCACCGGCTTGCCGGACGGCAGCAGCCAGGACAGCTCGAAGCAGTTCCAGTAATCCACCCCGCGATATGGCAGGGTTTGCGCGCTCAGACCGAGCTCGGCCCACTTGGCGGCCCGCGGGATGGGAAACAGCAGTTCGGGCGAATAGGTGGCGATGTACTCGCTGCTCTTGCCCAGCGGCGAATGTTCCACGGAATGCATGACGGTTTACCTGCGGCGCAATGGGTGCGGCGGCTCGACTGCCGCCATACGGGAATGGATGGGCCGGTCAGCCCAGTTCGGCGACCAGCTTGGCCAGCGCGGCAGCCGGATCGGCGGCCTGGCTGATCGGGCGACCGATCACCAGATAATCCGAACCAGCGTCCAACGCCTGACGTGGCGTCAGAATGCGTCGCTGATCGTCCTGTGCGCTACCGGCCGGACGGATACCCGGCGTGACCAACTGCAGCCCAGGTTGCGCGGCCTTGAGTGCAGGTGCCTCGAGAGCCGAACAGACCAGACCATCCATACCGGCCTTCTGGGCCAGCGCAGCCAAGCGCAACACCTGCTCCTGGGGTTCGATATCCAGGCCGATACCGGCCAGATCCTCACGCTCCATGCTGGTCAGCACGGTTACGCCAATCAACAGCGGTACAGGGCCGTTGAACGCGTCCAGCGTCTCGCGGCAGGCGCTCATCATGCGCAGGCCACCGGAGCAATGCACGTTGACCATCCACACGCCCATTTCGGCTGCGGCCTTGACCGCCATGGCCGTGGTGTTGGGGATGTCATGGAATTTCAGATCGAGGAACACATCGAAGCCGCGCTCGCGTAGCGTTGCGACGATATCCGACGCGCAGCTGGTGAACAGTTCCTTGCCCACCTTGACCCGGCACAGCTTGGGATCGAGCTGATCGGCAAGCGCTAGCGCAGCCTCTCGGGTCGGAAAATCCAGGGCGACGATGATCGGGGTCTGACAAACGGACATGGGGCAATTCTCGAGCGGGTCAAATTCGGCGCGCATTGTAGCGCAAGCGTGCGCCGATTGCCGTCCCTGCAGATGGATCGCCGCTCCTCGACTGACCGGCTCCGGGTGGATCTGGTCAGACCTTGATGCCGAGCATCAGCGCACAGATCAGCAGGAATGCAGTGAACAGCATGCGCAACTGACGCTCTGGCAAGGCATGAGCCAGACGCACGCCCCAGCTGATACTGAGCAGCCCGCCGATCGCCAGGGGAATAGCTAGAAGCCAGTCGACATGACCATGCACGGCGTAGGTCGCCAGCGTCACGCCGGTGCTGGGTGCCGCCAGGGCCAGTGACAAACCCTGTGCCACCACCTGGGACGTACCGAACACGCTGGTGAGAATCGGTGTGGCGATAACCGCCCCGCCCACGCCGAACAACCCGCCAAGCAGACCGGAACCACTGCCCAGCACCGCCAGCCATGGCCACGGATGGCGCAACTCGCCGGAGGCCGCTGGCGGCCGCAGGAACATACGCAACAGGTTGTACAAGGCCAGGGCCACCAGAAACGCGACGAACGCGATGCGCATGGATTCAGGGTCGAGATTGACCGCCCAGCCTGCGCCGAACAATGCGCACACGAAGCTGCTCAGGGCCAGCGCCAATGCGTGGCGCAGATCGATCCGGTTGCGCTGGTGATAACGCCACAACGCCAGCAGCACATTGGGCACCACCATCACCAACGCGGTGCCTTGCGCCAGTTGCTGATCCAGCCCGAACAATACCCCGAGCACAGGAATCGCAATCAGCCCACCACCGATACCGAACAGCCCGCCAATAGTGCCCAGCAGCAGGCCAAGTACGATATTGAGAGCGAATGCGAGCAGATCCATGGGGCAGTCCTTGAGCGAGGTGAGCGCATCGTACCCGTTGGTGATTGGCGGGGTAACGCATAGCCCGGCATAATGGCTATGCGAATTACGCAAAGCGGAAAACTCGATGAATCCAGATGCCCTGACCGACCAACTCAGCCTGTTTCTCGACGTGCTGGAGAGCGGCAGCTTCTCCGCTGCAGCCAGGCTGCATCCCCTCACGCCCTCGGCGGTGTCACGACGTATCGATGCGCTGGAGCGCTCGCTCGATTGCAGCCTGTTCAGCCGCAGCACCCATGCGGTGCGCGCAACGCCTGCGGGCCTGGCCTTTGCCGAGCGGGCCAGGAGGATTCTCGCCGAGCTGCACCTGGCGCGCGCCGAAGCGGTATCGCTGAGCAGCGCTCCCGAAGGCCTGATCCGTATCGACGCCCCTGCCCCGTTCGGCCGCCGTCACCTGGCCCCAGCCATCGCCGATTTCCTGACCGCCTACCCGGGGCTGGACGTGCAACTGCGGCTGATCGACAGCTTCATCGACCTGCACGGCGCTCACCTGGGCGAAGTGGATCTGGTGTTGCGCATCGGGCCGCTGGCCGACACCCGCCTGGTCGCCACGCCACTGGCACCGATGGTCCGCGTGGTGTGTGCCAGCCCGGCCTACCTGGAACACCATGGCGTGCCGCGTACACCTGCCGAACTGCTGGAGCATGACGGCCTGGACTGGGACGGCCTGGCGCCCGCCTACGCCTGGCGTTTCGAGCACCAGGGCAAGCTGGCGATGTTCCGGCCCCGCCGCCTGCGCATGACCGCCAACAATGCCGAAACCCTGGTGTTCAGCCTGCTCGCCGGCCTCGGCGTGGCGCACCTACCCACCTGGCTGGTCAGTGAATACCTGGCCCGCGGCGAACTGGTCGCGCTGTTTTGCGAGAACGGCCTGCCGCCCCCGGAACCCAGCGGTATCTATGCCTTGCGGCTGGAACGCGATACCGACTCTCGCAGCCGCCTGCTGCTGGAGTTTCTGAAGAACCGCTTCGGGCCGATTCCTCCCTGGGACATTCCCTTGCAAAGCGGCTTGCAGCGCGGCGCTGGCAGCTGAAACGAAAAACGCGGCCGAAGCCGCGTTTTCACGTACGTCCAGCGGCCAGCGCCGCGGACACTGCACCAGCCAATGGATGTTAGGTCAGAAGAAGCCCAGCGGATTGATGTCGTAGCTGATCAGCAGGTTCTTGGTCTGCTGGTAGTGGTCGAGCATCATCTTGTGGGTTTCACGCCCGACCCCGGACTTTTTGTAGCCGCCAAAGGCAGCGTGCGCCGGGTACAGGTGGTAGCAGTTGGTCCATACGCGGCCGGCCTTGATGCCACGGCCCATGCGGTAGGCACGGTTGATGTCGCGCGTCCAAACACCGGCGCCCAGGCCGAACTCGGTGTCGTTGGCGATGGCCAGAGCTTCGGCTTCGTCCTTGAAGGTGGTCACACCGACCACCGGGCCGAAGATTTCTTCCTGGAACACGCGCATCTTGTTGGTGCCCTTGAGCAGGGTCGGCTGGATGTAATAACCACCCGCCAGGTCGCCCTCGAGCTTCTCGGTGGCACCGCCGGCAAGCAGCTCGGCACCTTCCTGCTGGGCGATCTCCAGGTAGCTGAGGATCTTGTCGTACTGCTGCTGGGAGGCCTGGGCGCCGACCATGGTTTCGGTATCCAGCGGGTTACCGCGCTTGATGACCTTGATCTTCTTCATCACCTCGACCATGAACGGCTCGAAGATCGACTCCTGCACCAGCGCGCGAGACGGGCAAGTACACACCTCGCCCTGGTTGAAGAACGCCAGCACCAGGCCTTCGGCGGCCTTCTCGATGAACGCCGGCTCGGCCTGCATGATGTCTTCGAAGAACACGTTCGGCGACTTGCCGCCCAGCTCCACGGTACTCGGGATGATGTTGGCGGCCGCGCATTTCATGATGTGCGAGCCGACCGGAGTGGAGCCGGTAAAGGCGATCTTGGCGATGCGCGTGCTGGTGGCCAGCGCTTCGCCGGCTTCACGGCCGTAGCCCTGGACGATGTTGAGTACGCCCGGCGGCAGCAGATCGCCCACCAGTTCGGCGAACACGCTGATCGACAGCGGCGTCTGCTCGGCGGGCTTGAGCACCACGCAGTTGCCGGCCGCCAGGGCCGGGGCCAGTTTCCAGGCGGCCATCAGCAGCGGGAAATTCCAGGGGATGATTTGTCCGACAACGCCCAGCGGTTCGTGAAAGTGATAGGAGGCGGTGTGTTCGTTGATTTCCGCCGCGGTGCCTTCCTGGGCGCGGATGCAGCCGGCGAAGTAGCGGAAGTGGTCAGCGGCCAGTGGCACGTCGGCGTTGAGGGTTTCGCGCACGGCCTTGCCGTTGTCCCAGGTTTCGGCGACGGCGAGCAGTTCGAGGTTGGCTTCGATGCGGTCGGCGATCTTCAGCAGAATCAGTGCACGATCCTGCACCGAGGTCTTGCCCCAGGCATCGGCGGCGGCATGGGCGGCGTCGAGGGCCTTGTCGATGTCCTTGGCGTCGGAACGGGGGAATTCACCGATCACCGAGGCATCCACCGGGCTGGTGTTGGTGAAGTACTGGCCACCGACCGGGGCGACGAATTCACCGCCGATGTAGTTGCCGTAGCGCGGCTTGAGGGTGACGACAGCGCCTGCGGTACCGGGTTTGGCATAAATCATGTGAGTGACCTCTACTTTTTATGGAAGCCTGTCCTCTGAGGCGAGAGACAGGTCTTGGTTCGATTCGAATGGCGCTTGAGGCGCCGCAGCGCGCCTCTACGCGATCGCCGGTCATCGAGCGGTGCCGCAGCGAGGAGCGACAGAGCACGCAACTGCGTGGCAGCTATCAGGGTAGACGCTCCCCGCGGCTTTCGCCGCTGGTGTCGAGCCTGCCATCGCCAGCCTCGTGGCGGCGTGCCTTTGGGCAGATTCAGTGAACATTGCGCCAAGCCAGCCGGTCACCTGCTCACAGTATGAAGTCGAGGAGACGACGATGAAAACGCTCACTGGATCGGCAGTTCTGCTCGCTGCCCTGTTCGTCACCGGCGCGCAGGCCGACGATGGCGCCCCGTCACTGCAGGAACAGCGCCAGCAGATCGGCGATGACATGGTTCGTGATCGTACCGGCACACCTCCCACCAGTGCAGACAGCATCAATCAGCCGGCCACCAATCAGAATCAGCAGCAACAGCCCAATCAGGTACCTGACCAGCAGGCACCGCGCAGTACGCTCAACTCGCCAGCCAGACAGAACCGCTCGGCCGAACCGACCGGCAATACGTCCAGCGAGCGGCAGCCGCCGAACCAGACCCCAGGCGTGCCGGCAAGCGAGGGACAGAATTCCCCACCGATTCAGGGCGGCTCGACACGCTCACCTGCAGCGCCGAGCTCCCCCAGCTCCGGCAACACCGGTGGCCCAGCAACAAGCAACTCCACCAATTAGGCGAGATTCCGCCAAACCGAGCGCATTTCTGGCGGATCAGGGGCGGAAAATCGCCACCTGACTCACAGAAATGTGACAAACATATTGATACAGATCACTAGTTCATTGACCTGTACCTTTTCCGGCATCGCTTTTGCTTACAGCCGGCCGCCTGCGACGAAAGCGCGCACTTCAAAGGTAAATCGCCCGGCGTTTCAAAAAATCACCGGGACTGACCGGTTTCGCAGAACGGAACCTGGCAGCACGCAACAGGCGATGCAGCTTCGCTACCCAAGGCTGTACAGAGTCGGTCGTGCCGTCATGCAATCACATTAATGAAATGGTCTGTCTAATGAAAAAACTCCTGCTGTCCCTACTGTGCTTGAGCGCGCTCGGCTGCGCCAAGCAGCCCGAACCGGAAAAATCCGTGGACGTCCTGCTGATCGGCGGGGGCATCATGAGCGCAAGCCTCGGCACCTACCTCAACGAGCTGGAGCCGACCTGGAAGATCGACCTTTACGAGCGCCTGCCTCAGGTCGCCAGCGAAAGCTCCAATCCGTGGAACAACGCCGGTACTGGCCACTCGGCCCTCGCCGAGCTGAATTACACGCCGGAAAAGGCCGATGGCAGCATCGACATCAGCAAGGCCGTAGCGATCAACGAGTCGTTCGAGATCTCCAAGCAGTTCTGGGCCTACCAGGTCGACCAGGGCGTTCTGAACAATCCGAAGTCGTTCATCAACAACGTCGCGCACATGAGCTTCGTATGGGGCGACAAGAACACCGAGTTCCTGAAGAAGCGCTATGACGCACTGCAGCACAGCTCGCTGTTCCGCAACATGGAGTTCTCCAACGACCCTGCGCAGATCGAGCAGTGGATTCCGCTGGTGATGGAAGGCCGTCAGCCGGGCGAGAAAATTGCCGCTACCCGCGTGCAGACCGGCACCGACGTGAACTTCGGCGAGATCACCAATCAGTTGCTCGATTCGCTGTCGCAGAAGAACGACGTGTTCAACGTCCACGTGCAGCATGAAGTTCGCGATATCACCCGCGCCGACGACGGCACCTGGAACGTCACCGTGGCCGACCTGGCCAACGACGAGAAGCTGAGCACCGTCAACGCCAAGTTCGTGTTCATCGGTGCCGGTGGTGGCGCCCTCAAGCTGCTGCAGAAGTCCGGCATTCCGGAAGCTGACGGCTATGCCGGTTTCCCGGTTGGTGGTTCCTTCCTGGTGACCCGCAATCCAGAAGTGGCAGCTCGTCACCAGGCCAAGGTCTACGGCCTGGCCTCCGTCGGTTCGCCGCCCATGTCGGTCCCGCACCTGGATACCCGTGTCATCGATGGCGAGAAAGTCATCCTGTTCGGGCCATTCGCGACCTTCTCCACCAAGTACCTGAAAAACGGTTCGCTGCTGGACATGTTCGGCACCATCACCACCCACAACATCTCGCCGATGGTCAATGCGGGCATCGACAACTTCTCGCTCAGCACCTACCTGATCGGTCAATTGATGCTCAGCCAGGAAGACCGCATGCACTCGCTGCGCGAGTACTTCCCGGAAGCTCAGGACAAGGACTGGGAGCTGGTACAGGCCGGTCAGCGCGTACAGATCATCAAGAAAGATCCTGAGCTGGGCGGTGTCCTGCAATTCGGTACCGAAGTGGTCAGCTCCGAAGACGGTTCCATCGCTGCGCTGCTCGGTGCATCGCCAGGTGCCTCCACTGCTGCGCCGATCATGCTTCACCTGATGGAAAAGACCTTCAAGGACAAGATCAAGACGCCGGAGTGGCAGGCCAAGCTGAAGCAGATCATCCCCTCCTACGGCCAGACCCTGAACAACAACCTGGAGCTGACCAACAAGACCCGTGCCTGGAGCAGCGAGCGCCTGCAACTGACCTATGTCGAGGTCAAACCAGAGCAGCAACAGGCCGAAGAGCCAGCCGAGGTCGAGGCGCCAGCCGAAGCCCAGTAACATTTCCGAACGGGCGCCTCCACGCAAGGCGCCCTGCAGAAACGAAAACGGCCCTTGAAGGGCCGTTTTCGTTTCTGCGATTTGACGCTCGGCGCGCCAGCGAGGGCTTCAGGCTCTCGCTGGCTCGGCACTACGCCCGCTGGCGATGAAACGCAGCATCCACTCACCCACCGTGCGCCCGTGGTGATCTTCGTGCAGGCTGTCCACGGCCACGCGATACACCGACTCGCCTATGTGTTGCTGACGAATATCGAGCAAGGCACGCGAGTACTCGGGCACGAACTCCGGATGCCCCTGGAAGCACAGCACCTGATCGCCGATGCGGTAGGCGGCATGGGCGCAGAATGGGCTGGACGCCAGCAAGGTGGCGTTTTCCGGCAGCCGGGTGACCTGGTCCTGATGACTGATCAGCAAGGTCACTTCATCCAGCGAGGGCGTCATCCACTCCGGCTGCTCGGCCAGTTGATAGCGATGAATCCCCACGCCCCAACCGCCACTGGCGCGCTCCGCCTTGCCACCGAGCAGCAGCGCCAGCAACTGATGACCGAAACAGATGCCAAGGAGCTTGTCACCGGCCCGATAGCGCTCCAGCAGGTAAGCCTTGAGGCTCTCGATCCAAGGATCGGTGGCGAATGAATCAGCCTTGCTACCGGTCACCAGATAGGCGTCGAAACGCGAACCGGCCGGCGGATAGTCGCCGTTCATCACGTTGAATACGCTGAAGGTGGCAGCGATCGCCTGACCAGCGAAAAGACGTTCGAACATCTTGCCGTAGCCCTGATACTGATCGACCAGCTCGGGGCGCAGGATGTCGGTTTCCAGAATGCAGATCTGCAACGACATGAGCGGTACCTGAAAAGAATGATGACGCCGCTAAAGCGTGCCTGCGCGCGCCGACCAAGGCAAGAGGCCAAGCGCCAAAGGCACGATCAGTCGTTTCGATAGTGACCATGAAGATCATTTGCTTCTGCTCGCTGTTCATGCAGAAGATGATTCTGCTCATCCCCATTCACGGAGTGCTGCACCATGCACAGGCAAACCGTCAGATATGCTCGCAACGGAGCCCTCGCCGCCATCGGTCTCTACCTGGTGATTGCCACTGCGCTGCTCGGCATGAGCATGCACGGCACTCCCGGTGCTCGTAGCGACTCGCCAATGCCCAGCAACGCCCACGACACGTTGCCGGTCACTTCGACGGCCATGCAGACGAATCACTGAGCGCAACGGTTTTCTGAACCACAGGCGCAGCGGCGCACTCCAAGCATCAACGTCCGAAAACGGACGTAACCTCCCCCGAAGAAAAAAGGAGTTTTACGATGCTCAAGAAGACCCTGACTGCCCTCACCGCCGCCGCTGCCCTGAGTGCCGGCTTCGCCATGGCCGATCGCCCTGGCGCTGACTGGATCAGCATCGAGCAAGCCCTGAGCAGCGCCAAACAGGCTGGCTTTACCCAGGTTCACAAGATCGAAGCCGACGACGCCGGTTACTGGGAAGGCGAAGGCACCAAGCAGGACAATCGCCTGTACGAATTCCGCATCGACGGCAAATCGGGCAAGGTCATTCGCGAGCAGCTGGACAACTAAGCTGCCACCGTGTGGAAAGCCGGCCTTAGGGCCGGTTTTTCGTAGGTTCGTCCTTTGATATCGGGCATCCGGACGAACGGTAAACAGGGATTTTCAGAGAAGCATTCGCCCGCGCGGCCTCTGGCGCAGGGGTGTGCGAAAGACACGAGGGGTTCCATAACTGTGCGGCATTCTCCGGCACTATGTTAGGAACCAACTGATATAAAAAAACAGGACATCCGCTCTACAGTGAATACATGCACCGCCGGGTCTTGCCGGGGTGACACTGGGGACGCGGCATTCACCGGCCCACACGACAACAATCAAAAAGGTAACGGCCATGTTCAAGACGCCCAAATTCCGTCAGGCGGGACTTATCCTCTTTGCGACTGCAGTGTTGTTGATCCTGCCCAACATGAGCAGGATGATCGGCTGATACGCGGTCAGTTAACCTGCGGTATCCACCAGGCCAGAATCAGCGGCAGCAAGCCCAATGCCAGCACGGTCGAGCACATCACCAGACTGGCGACCTGTTCGGGCGAACGATTGGCACGCACCGCGAACAGATAATTGAATACCGCGACCGGCATCGCCGATTGCACCACCAGTACGGCATGAGTCAGCGGCTCGAGCCCCAGCGCTGCACCAATTCCCCAGCCGACCCCTGCCCCCAGCAGAATGCGCAACGCACCCAGCACGAGCCCCGAACCGAGGTGATGCAGGCGAATGCTCGCCAGCGAAACGCCCAGGGTCAGCAGCATCAACGGAATCGACATGCCGCCCAGAAGGCTGACGGTGTTGTCCAGCCAGCGTGGCAATTGCAGATCGAAGAAAATCATCGGCAGCGCCAGCAGCAGGCTGATCATGATCGGGTTGCGCAGCAGATCGCGGAGCGATGCCGCATTGCCCGACAGCGCGATACCCACGCTGAACTGGAAGATCGACAGGGTCAGAAAGAAGGCCACGGCCAGGGCCAGACCATGCTCGCCAAAGGCATAGAGGCTGATCGGCAGCCCCATGTTGCCGGTATTGGGAAACAGGAAGGCAGGCACCAGCACCTTCCACTCCTGCCGGAACAGCCGGCTACACAACCAGCCGAACAGCCCCATGCAGCCAGTCACCAGCACGCAGCCCAGGGCCATGCTGGTGAACGCCGCTGGATGGAGGTCGGCACGGCTCAATGTAGCCAGCACCAGGCTTGGCGTGCCGATGGTCAGCACCAGCCGGGCGATGAACTCCATCGGGTAGCTCTGGCCACTGCGGGCCCAGGCATAACCAATGCCGGAGACGATGACCACCGGGGCCAGTACAGCGAACAACTCGGCCAACATGGCCATTCCCCTTCGGCAAAGGGTGCATCCTAGAAGCGATGAGCAACTCATCGCAAGTCGTACAAGTACTGGCAAGCATGGATGCCGCGGGAGTGGAGCATCGAAGGGACAGGCAGGCGATCAGGCCCCTGCCCTCACGGCATCACTGCTCCTGAGCGAGGATCAGCGGCTCCACGTCGACGCGCGCCATCATCCGCTCGCCACCGCCGCCACGGCGCATGCCGCGTACCGGGCAGGCATCGAGGTAATCCAGCCCGACCGCCAGTTTGAGGTGGCGTTCTGGTCGTGCCAGGCAGTTGGTCACGTCGAAGCTGTACCAGGCACCATCCAGCCAGGCTTCGGCCCAGGCGTGGCTGGCCAGGTGATCGCGGCTGTCGGTGAACAGATAACCGGACACATAGCGCGCCGGGATTGCCAGGCTGCGGGCACAGGCGATGAAGGCGTGGGCGTGGTCCTGGCAAACGCCCTGACGGCCGGCAAAGGCCTGCGCCGCGCTGGTTTCCACCTCGGTGACACCCGGCCGGTAGCTGATATGGCCGTTGAGGCCATGCATCAGATCGATCAGGGCATTGCGATCACGCCGACGCGCGCACTGCACGGCGGCAAAATCGCGTAGCGCTTCGTCCGCCTCGGTGAGCCGTGTGAAGCGCAGAAACGGCAGTGCCGATTGGCTTTCGTGTTCAGCGTCGCTGGACTCGTCGATCTCCACCTGACCGCGGGCGCCGATGACGATCGACTCATGAGGCTCGTCCAGCGTCAGCACGTGGAGGATGTTGCCATACGGGTCTCGCTGCGCACGCACCGGGCGCGGCAGATCCAGCTGCCAGCTGAGTACCTGCTGGCGTTCGCTGTCATGGGGCGTGAGGCGCAGGTACTGGATGCTGGCACGTACCTGGTCTTCGTAGTGATAGGTGGTGTTATGACGAATGGACAGTCTCATGCGACCTCCAGATAGGACGTGTGAATGACGCGACCGAGCTCGTGCACCTGGCCGATGAAATCGGTCAGCCAGGCATGCAGGCCCTCTTCCAGCACCTCGTCGATGCTGGTGTAGCGCAACCGTGCGTCGAGCTCGGCGGCCAGGCGCTGTGCCGGTCGGCCGTTCTCTCCAGGCAGGTTGGCGAGCATCAGGTACAACTCGTCCATGCAGGCACGCAGCGAACGCGGCACTTCGGGACGCAGCAACAGCAGTTCGGAAACCTTGCGGGCGCTTGGCGAGCCTCGATAGACCTCGGCGAACGCCTCGAACGACGACAGCGCGCGCAGCAAGGCACTCCACTGGTAGTAACTGTGTGCCGGCCGGCCATCGATCTCGTCGATGTCCTCGCCCAGCAGCTCGTAGCGTGAGTCGAGCAGACGCAGGGTGTTGTCGGCCCGCTCGATGAAGGTGCCAAGACGGATGAAGCGATAGGCTTCACCACGCACGATGGTGCCAAAGGTGGCCCCGCGGAACAGGTGCGAACGCTCCTTGACCCACTCGCAGAAGCGATTGATGCCGTAGCGGCCGAGGCCCTGATCGGCGATACCGCGAATCTCCAGCCAGGTTGCGTTGATGTTCTCCCACATGTCCGCGGTGATGCGCCCGCGTACCGCATGGGCGTTGCTGCGCGCAGCGCCGAGGCAGCTGTAGATGCTCGCCGGGTTCTGCGCATCCAGTGCGAAGAAATGCAGCATGCGCTCGGCATGCAGGGCACCGTGGCGCTCCTGATACTCCTCCAGGGTGCCGGTGATCAACAGCGGCATCGCCAGTTCGTCGAGGCCGTCGCGGCGGCCGTCCTGCGGCATCAGCGACAGCGAATAGCTGCCGTCGAGCATCCGCGCGAGGTTTTCCGCACGCTCCAGATAGCGGGACATCCAGTACAGATCGGAGGCAGTTCTCGATAGCATGCTCAGTCCTCCACTATCCAGGTGTCCTTGGTACCGCCGCCCTGCGACGAATTCACCACCAGCGACCCCTCACGCAGGGCCACACGGGTCAGCCCACCGGGCACCAGGCGGGTCTCCTTGCCGGACAGGACGAAGGGGCGCAAATCGATGTGCCGCGGCGCGATGCCGTTCTCGACGAAGGTCGGGCAGGTCGACAGACACAGGGTCGGCTGCGCGATGTATGCCTCCGGCCGGGCGATCAGGCGCAGGCGAAACGCTTCGATCTCCGCCTTGCTGGCAGCCGGACCGACGAGCATGCCGTAACCACCGGAGCCCTGGGTTTCCTTGACCACCAGGTCCTTGAGGTTGGCCAGTACATGGGACAGCTCGCTGGGCTTGCGGCATTGCCAGGTCGGTACGTTCTTGAGGATGGGTTCCTCGTCGAGGTAGAAGCGGATCATCTCGCCCACGTAGGGGTAGATCGATTTGTCATCGGCCACGCCGGTACCGATGGCGTTGGCCAGCACCACGTTGCCGGACCGGTAGGTGGACAGCAGGCCGGGTACACCGAGCATCGAGTCGGGGTTGAAGGCCAGCGGATCCAGATAGGCGTCGTCGAGGCGGCGGTACACCACGTCGACCTGCCTGGCGCCTGAGGTCGTACGCATGAACAGCTTGTCGTCGCGTACGAACAGGTCGGCGCCCTCCACCAGCTCCACGCCCATTTCCCGGGCCAGAAAGGCGTGCTCGAAGTAGGCACTGTTGAAGCGTCCCGGCGTGAGTACCACCACCGTGGGGTTATCCAGCGGGCTGGAGGTCTTCAGGGTGTCGAGCAGCAGGCTCGGGTAATGGTCGATGGGCGCGATGCGCTGATTGGCGAACAGCTCGGGGAACAGGCGCATCATCATCTTGCGGTCTTCGAGCATGTAGCTGACACCACTAGGGGTGCGCAGGTTGTCCTCGAGCACGTAGTAGGTGCCGTCGCCATCACGTACCAGATCGACGCCAGCAATGTGCGCATACAGATCACGGTGCAGGTTCAACCCCTGCATCGCCATCTGATACCCCTCGTTGGCCAGCACCTGTTCGGCAGGAATCAGCCCGGCCTTGATGATGCGCTGGTCATGGTACAGGTCGGCGAGGAACATGTTCAGCGCTTGCACCCGCTGGATGCAGCCACGCTCGACGATGCGCCATTCGCTGGCCGGGATACTGCGCGGAATGATGTCGAAGGGAATCAACCGCTCGGTGCCCTGATCGTCACCATAAAGCGTGAAGGTGATACCGGCGCGATGGAAGAGCAGATCCGCCTCGCGGCGCCTTTGAGCCAGCAACTCCTGAGGGGTGTCCGCCAACCAGCGGGCAAAAGCTTGGTAATGCGGACGACATGCGCCATCCGCCAGGTGCATCTCATCATAAAAGGTGCGGGCCATGCCGTACTCCTTGCCACCCGTGTCAACCCATACGCTGCAAACGTCGAGCCAGCGTATTTATTCCTTTAAAATCAATGATATAAATTTACAACCAAGCCCTGTCGCACCACTTTGACGCACGCTGATGCTCACTGGCTGTCGGACGTGCTCCATCGCGTTGCACTGCGCGGCTACGACCGGCGCCCGTGCATCTTGTTTTTACAGCCGCGCCTCATGAAAGCGTAGACAGGCGAGACGGCAAAGCATTGCACTTTTCTCTCACGTCCTTCCGTCCAGAAAAAGCATTGCGATAGAAACATCCGCGACGCAACGCGATCCCAGCTTCAGGTGCCGTGTTTTTACGCGGCTGACAACTAACGTCCCTGAACAAGGAACGCCCGATGAACAGCTGCCTCGTACCTCCCTACATCCTCGACCGTATCATCGGTCACGGAACCGAGCGTCAACGCGATTGCGCACGCAGCACGCTCAATCATGTCAATTCATTGCGGCACAATAATGGCGCGCCTCGGCTTGCTACGCAGCAGGCTGGCCGCAGTGCCGTACAGGCGGGACAGCCGCAGCGCAGCATCCACGATGCCGGGCAGGACATGCGCCTGCCCGGTGAGCTGAGTCGTAGCGAAGGGCAGGCCGCAACCGGCGACGTGGCGGTAGACGAAGCGTACGAGGCACTGGGCGCGACCTATGCCTTCTTCTGGGAGGTTCTGGGTCGCCACTCCATCGACGGCCAGGGGTTTGCGCTGGTGGGTACCGTGCATTATGGACAGGCTTACGAAAACGCCTTCTGGAACGGCGAACAAATGGTCTTCGGTGATGGCGACGGCGAGATTTTCAACCGCTTCACCATCGCCCTGGACGTGGTCGCACACGAGCTGACCCACGGCGTCATCGATACCGAAGCCGCCCTCGCCTACGTCAACCAGTCCGGCGCGCTGAACGAATCGCTATCCGACGTATTCGGCATTCTCACCAAGCAGTACACCCTGCAGCAGACCGCTGAACAGTCGGACTGGATCATCGGTGCCGGCCTGCTGACCGACGCGGTCAACGGCAACGGCCTGCGCTCCATGTCGGCTCCGGGTAGCGCCTATGACGATCCGCTGCTCGGCAAGGATCCGCAGCCTGGGCACATGCGCGACTTCGTCGACACGCGGGAAGACAATGGCGGCGTCCATATCAATTCCGGGATACCCAACCGTGCCTTCCACTTGGCAGCCATCGCCCTTGGTGGCTTTGCCTGGGAAAAGGCTGGGCTCATCTGGTACGACACGCTCTGCGACGGACGCTTGAGCAACGACGCCTCGTTCGTCGACTTTGCCAGCCTGTGCGTGAACAACGCCGAACAGCGTTATGGTCAGGGTTCTCGGGAAGCACTTGCCGTCAGCAAGGCGTGGCAAGACGTTGGCGTAGAGGCCGCATCATGAAAGAACTGCCGGAACTGGGTACCAACGCTGTCGTGCGGATTTCCCGGCAGGGAGGCTTCGCTGCGATCAGCGCATTGAGTCGCCCGCGAGAAATCGATTTTGCTCAATGCGACCCTACCCAGCGCGGGCAGGTGTGCTCCGTTCTGGAGAACTGTCTGTCGGTGGCCAGACCCGAGGTCGGCAAGGGCGACCAGCGCTTCTATCGCATAGAGCTGCAGGTGCCACGCCAGCAAGAGCAAGGTGAGCTGGTGCTGCAGATTCCCGAAGAGCAGGCTCCTCGGGAGCTGATAAGACTGTGGGAGAAAGGGGCCTGAGCCCCTGGCAGCGGAACGCTGCCAGGGTTTGCCGCATGGATCGATAAGGCTGGTTTCAGCTCCTGAGGCTGGCGGGCCTGGGCTCCTGGGTCACGCCCCAGCCATCCAGCTTGCCACCCAGTGGTGCCACCACCGCTTGCATGTCCTGCTCGAAATCATCGATACCCGCATAGGTGACATGCATCACCTTGCTCACCTGCAGGTGCCAACCGCCCTCGTCACGCTCGGTCACCAGAGCGTGCAGCGACTCGCCACGAAAATTTCGTGTCGCCTTCAGTGCATTGTTTTCATCGGGAAAAATTGCGTAGAACTCGATGGGATGGACACTGGCAAAATCGAACCCCCCTTGCTTCATCCGACCTAGAACGCCACCACTGACATCATCGTGCAAGGCTGTGCTCATAACGTTGATCTCCATCAGGTGAAAGGTTGGATCGCCGAACCAACGGCTCCCATGTGCCTGGTCTGATTGGTCGACGCGGACCGTAGAAATAGGCCCTGTCATTGAGAGTAGACCGCTCAGCGGCTCGCGTCGTTCTGTCGCAGCCCCATGCTATACCCATTAATGACACCCACGCCCGTTTTGCAGGTGCGTTTCGAACAGGGATCGTCGTGCTGCCGGCGCGGGCCAGACACGAGGTATCACCCATGAGTACGCTACAGTGCACCCACCGCGATCATCACATCAGCGCCGAAGTCATGGAGCATCCAGGCATCCCAACCCCCTGGGCTGGGGGCTGCCGGATCACCGCGCCGGACGGACGCACCACCCGGCGCATGGCGCTGCCGTTGAATGGAGCCTTCCTCGACGACCTGAACAAGGCCCAGCACGCCTCCATCGCACACGGTAAATGGCTGGTCGATCAGTATCTTGATAAACAGCGGGATCTTTTTCCCGATAGCGCGGCCAAACATCACGCAGCATGAGGCCGTATCGAGTGGCCCGCATACGCAGCGGGCCATTCCATTTCCCAGCTAAAGCGCGCAAGCGCCCATTCCAGCCGGTCTCATGCCCAGATAGATCCTGGCCGCACACCGATGCGGTCGCTCCCATTCGAGACGAAGGTTGGATTTCATGGCGAAACACACGCTTTTCATTTCCACAGTTTTGATGACCAGCATCCTGGCGCTGACTGCCTGCAGCGACGCCGACAAGATCCCCGCCAAGACCGCCTCCGCCGCCCAGAGCAGCCCGCCCAAGCTGCAGGAAAAAGCGGATCTCAGCCCATTCGCCGGGTTCGCCAGTGCGCGCTTCGGCAGTGACGAGGCGGCGGTACGTGCAGCCTGGAAGGGTTCTCTGCGCGAGGGCGGAGGC
The DNA here is from genome assembly GCF_030209025.1 of Pseudomonas sp. MEJ086. NCBI lineage: Bacteria > Pseudomonadati > Pseudomonadota > Gammaproteobacteria > Pseudomonadales > Pseudomonadaceae > Pseudomonas > Pseudomonas sp. MEJ086. The sequence continues at coordinate 19,123 of NZ_JARVSV010000063.1, read as the reverse complement.
ACCTCTGACACCTGCCGCCAATTGGTCCAGGACCCACGGCCCGCAAAAGGCTTCGGTACCTCATTCATGCTCGAGAACGGGCTGTTCGTGCGCTATGACATCGATACCCGCGAGCGCAAGGCGCCTCGTGGTCTGCAGGTCGGCAGCAGTGCCCAGCAGATTCGCGCCACCTTCCCCGGGCACTTCGAGGAGCAGCCGCACAAGTACGTGAAAGGTGCCAGCGACTTTATCGTCAAGCCGTTCATCGACAGTGAAGCCCGACTGGTTTTCGAGACCGACCCCAACGGTTTGGTAACCCGCTGGCGCATCGGCATGCCACCGGCCGTCTTCTACGTGGAAGGCTGCAGCTGAGCGACCCCAAGGGCGAGACACTGATCTCGCCCCCGCCCCGTAGGAGCCCGCTTGCGGGCGATACGATGGTGGGTGCTCAGCGACATCGTCGCCATGCCTGACATTCGCCAGCAAGCTGGCTCCTACATGACCGCGTCAATCCCCGCCCCGTAGGAGCCCGCTCGCGGGCGATACGATGGCGGGTGCTCAGCGAAACCGATGACATGGCTGACATTCGCCAGCAAGCTGGCTCCTACACAATTGCGTCAATCCCCAGCCCCGTAGGAGCCCGCTTGCGGGCGATGCGATGGTAAGTGCTCAGCGACATCGTCGCCATGGCTGACATTCGCCAGCAAGCTGGCTCCTACATGACCGCGTCAATCCCCAGCCCCGTAGGAGCCCGCTTGCGGGCGATGCGATGGTGAGTGCTCAGCGACATCGTCGCCATGGCTGACATTCGCCAGCAACCTGGCGCCTACACGACTACGCGAATCCACTACGCCGTAGGAGCCCGCTTGCGGGCGATACGATGGTGAGTGCTCAGCGACATCGTCGCCATGGCTGACATTCGCCAGCAAGCTGGCTCCTACACGCTTGCGTGAATCGCCCGCCCCGTAGGAGCCCGCTTGCGGGCGATGCGATGGTGGGGGCTCAGCAGAACCGATGAGCATGGCCGCCCCAGCACCTGCGCCAGCGCGACTCGCCTCAAACGCCCACCGTGCAGCACCTCAGGCTACGGCTTGTCGGGCATGCCATCCACTACGCCAGCGGTATTATCCAAAAGGCTCTTGGTGGCGGTCTGCAGGAAACCCTCGAGGCGCTTCTGCAGCAGCTCGTCGACCGGCCCTTCGATGCGCTCGGCTGTCGGTTTGGCGCCCAGGCTGTAGCGATACAGGCGCGGCTCGAAGCCCTTGGGCTGGACCAGCACTTTGTCGGAGGTGACGATGGCCACCGTCTGGTCGCCGCCCGATGGCTTGATCACGCCGATGCCTCCATCGCCTTCCGGCAGATTGAGCAGGTCACGCCCCCAGCACTGGTGACGCACTTCGCCACCCAGGCGCCCCATGATGGTCGGCACGATGTCGACCTGGGTGCCCACGGTATGGCTGACCTTGCCGAACTTCTCCTGAATGCCCGGCGCGATCAGCAGCAAGGGCACGTTGAAACGCTGCAGGTCCATCTCGGTAACCTGATCGAAGCCACCGAAGCCATGGTCACCCACGACCACGAACAGGGTTTCCTTGAAGTACGGCTCCTTGCGCGCCTTCTCGAAGAATTGCCCAAGGGCCCAATCCGAATAGCGCATCGCCGTACGGTGCAGGTTCTCCTTGCCATCGATCAGCACCGGCTCCACCGGCAGATCCTTGGGCAAGGCGTAAGGCGTGTGGTTGGACAGGGTCTGCAGCAATGCATAGAACGGCTTGTCGCCGTAGTTGCTCTTCAGCTCCTGGGCGCCGCGGTCGAACATGTCCTGATCGGATACGCCCCAGGTCGGATCCATGAACACCGGGTCGACGAAATCCTCGCGGCCAATGAAGTCGGTCATGCCCTGGTTGCTGAAGAAGCCGGACTGGTTGTCCCATTGAAAATTGCCGTTATAGACATACAGGTTGTCGAAACCGCGGCCACCCAGCAGTTGCGGCAAACCGGAGAACTTGTGGGCGCCTTCCGGCGTACGCATCAGGTACTCGAAGCCCGGCAGATTGGGGAAGCAGGCCATGGTGGCGAACATGCCCTGATGGGTATGGGTGCCATTGGAGAAGAAGCGGTCGAACAGCAGCCCCTCCTTGCTCAGCTTGTCGAAATAAGGGGTGATGTTGCCTGGCGCGCCGAGCGCACCGACGGAATGGCCGGCGAAACTCTCCATCAGGATGACCACCACGTTGCGGATCGGCAGCGTGCCATCGGCTGGCGGCGTGTAGACGCGGCGCATGGCGGCGCTATCGGCGTCGACCAGCTTGTCGTCCGGGGTCAGCAACATGTCGCGGGTGATCTGCCGGGCCTGGTCGTCTTCCATGGTCGGCTGCCAGGTGTTGTCGCGGTGCGGGCCGAAGGTAGCCTGAGCAGCGGTGAACAGAGTCAGGGTGCCGTTCAACCCCAACTGGTTGGCGAACATCGATTCGGTGGTATAGGCATCGCCCCAACGCAGCGGCGGGCCCTGGCGCAGGTGGCCACGGGCGGCGATCACCGCGATCAGCAGGCACAGGAAGAACACCGAAGCGCGCCAGTACCAGGCAACCTTGGGCCGTACACCGGCAGCGCCACTGCGCGTCCTGGTGCGGCTGGCGCGGTCGAACAGCGTGAACATCCACCACAGCAGGCCGGTGATGACGAACCAGGCGATCAGGTAGCGGGCAACCGGGAAACCGTTCCACAGCATGCTCATCACGGTAGCCTGATCTTCCTGCAGGTACTGGAACACCAGGCTGTTCAGGCGCTGGTGAAACTCCTTGTAGAAGTCCAGTTCGGCCAGGCCGAGAAACAGCGTGAGGCTGGAGAAGATCGTCAGCCAGACGCGCTGCCACACACGCGCAAGCATGGCGCGGGTGCTCAGCAAGGCGATCAGCAGCGGCGCGCAGGCATAGACCACCACGCGCAGGTCGAACCGCAAACCGTTGTAAAACGCCTCGGCGAACACCGCAGGCGGCGTATCGCCGATCAACTCACGGTTGTAGACCAGCAACGCGGCGCGCAATCCGGTGTACATCACCAGCAGCGCCAGGGCGCTGAACAGGGTGAAGAGCAACTGGCTGCGTAACGGCTGAAAGGAATGCGAGGCGCTGGGAGGGGTGCCCTGAACTGCTGTAGGGGTCATGTTCGATCATCCACAAAAGACTTATTCCGCCCAGCTCGCCGCGAATAACGGCAACTGGTGCCGCGCGAGTGTGTTCGTGTGGATGTGAAAATTTTGTCGATAAGGATTCTCAGCGTCGCGCAGTGGCTCCACTGAAGTCTGGCCACACCGGGCGCGCTGTTTGAAAGTCATTTGCACACTGACAAGATATCGCCCCCGGGGTTATCTTCAGCGCCATGACACAGAGCCGAACCATCAGCCTTCCGTACCTCACGCCATGGAACTGGCAGCAGTTCCATGAGCACTTCAAGCTACGGGCGATCCCCGGACAAGAGCTTCTGGGCGATCGCGACTACTGCCGCAGTTTTCGCCTGGCCGACGTTACCGGCTGGTTCCGCGTCAGCGCCCTGCCCGACCAGAACGCGCTCGAGCTGGCTTACAGCACCTCGGCCGAAGCCTGCCTGCCGCAGCTGGCCCAACGGGTACGCCGCATGTTCGATCTGGATGCCGACCCGGCCATCATCGCCGCCCACTTCGCGGCCGACCGGCACCTCGCACCGATGCTCGCTCGCAACCCGGGCCTGCGCCTGCCCACTGCGTTCGATGCCTTCGAACAGGCCGTGCGGGCCATCGTCGGCCAGCAGGTCACGGTCAAGGCGGCTGTGACCATCACCGGGCGCCTGGTCAGCCGACTTGGCGAGTCGCTGGCAGACGCCCCCACCGGCATCGACCGCCTGTTCCCGACACCCGCGGCCATCGCTGCAGCCAGTCTCGACGCCATCGGCATGCCCGGCAAACGCGTGCAGACCCTGCAGCATTTCGCCGCTCAAGTCGCCAGCGGCGCGTTGCATCTGGATATCAGCCAGGGCGCGAGCGAGCTGATCGCGCGGCTGTGCGCCCTGCCCGGCATCGGCCCCTGGACCGCCGAATACATCGCCCTGCGCGCATTCGGCGACGCGGACGCCTTTCCCGCCAGTGACCTGGGCCTGCTGAAGGCGCCAATCTGGGGAGCGGGAGGCATCAGCGCTCGACAGCTGCAGGCCCATGCAGAGGCCTGGCGCCCCTGGAGGGCCTATGCGGCAGCCCACCTCTGGCAAGACTATTCAGGAGGCTGAAGATGTTCTACCGCTATCAGGACAGCCCCATTGGGCGCCTGTTCATGGTTGGTGACGACGCCGGCCTGCAGCAATTACTCATGGACGTGGAGCGCACGCCCTGGCGCATCGGCGATGACTGGCGCGCGGCAGGCTCGCAACTGGATGACGTCAGCCGCCAACTCGACGAATACTTCAGCGGCCGTCGCCAGCGCTTCGGCCTACGGCTCAACCCCCAGGGCACAGCGTTTCAGCAGTCGGTGTGGCGCGCCTTGCAGGACATCCCCTTCGGTCGCATCGACAGCTACAGCGCACTGGCCCAACGCATCGACAGACCCAAGGCTGTACGTGCCGTCGGGGCCGCCAATGGCGCCAACCCGATCTGCATCATCATCCCCTGCCATCGCGTCATAGGCCGCGATGGCAGCCTGACCGGCTTTGCTGGCGGCCTGCCACGCAAGCAATTGCTGCTGGAACTGGAAGGCGCGGTGCCGCGGCCACAGGCCTCGCTGTTCGACTAGGCCTGCTCAGTCTTCCAGGCGCGGAAAAGAGGCGGCGATGGGATCACCGCTGGGCTTGCCCGCAACATCGCTGCCGGACGAAAGGCGCAGCAACGCGCAATGGGGAAACTCGCCCAGATCGAACCAGTGAGGCGTACCGGCAGGTACCGAGACCAGCGCATTGCGCTCACCCAACAGCGCATACACGTAGTCGTCGACATGCAGATTCAGCAGCCCCTGCCCGGCCAGGAACAGGTAAAGCTGCGCGCCGCCGGAGATGATTTCCTGCGGCGGCTCGGCGGGCTTTTCGCCCTCCTTCGGCCAGCGGCGCTGGTCGACACTGATGACCTCCACGTGGCCCAGATCGTGATCACGTTTGAGTTGCTCCAGCGATCCGGCAAGCGCGGCGAGGATAGCGTCCGGCGCGGCCCCGGCCTGCAGTTTGGCGTCAACATCGACAACGCTGTAATCGATACCGGCCGCTGCCAGCGTGCTGGCGATATCCTCAGCATGGCCCAGTATCTTGTTGGGAATATGGGGGCTGGACTGATGGTGGACGCTCAGGCGGCTCATGGAGAAAATCCTTCAGTAAGTGCTCGCCACCCTGCGGGCAGCTTGATTTGACCAGTGATCAGGGACGCGCCGGATCGGTCGTGCGTCTGACCATGATAACGGCTGCGGCCAGTGCGGCCAGCCCCGCCAGGGCGAATGTCCACTGCGGGCCCAGGCCATTCCAGCTGTAACCGGCATACAGGGCGCCCAAGGCGCCGCCAATGCCAGCCAGCGAGGCGTACAGCGCCTGGCCCTGGCCTTGCTGGCGCGCGCCGAAACTGCGCTGCACGAAAGCGATGGACGCCGCGTGGAAGCTGCCGAAGGTGGCGGCGTGCAGCACCTGCGCGAACAGCAGCACCAGCAGGTGATCGGCGAAAAAGCCCATCAATACCCAGCGCAGCGCGGCGATGGCGAAGCTGGCGACCAGAACCTGACGCAGGCTGAAATGCCGGAGCAGTCGCGCCATGGCCATGAACACCAGCACCTCGGCGACCACCCCCAGCGCCCAGAGCATTCCGATCAGCCCGCGGCTGTAGCCGAGCTGCTCCAGGTGGATGCTGAGGAAGGTGTAGTACGGCCCGTGGGACAGCTGCATCAGCGCCACGCACAGATAGAAGGCCAGCACACCGGGCTGCCTGAGTTGCTGCAGGAAGCCGCCGCGGCTCGTCGATTGCGATGACACCAGTGGCTGGGCGTCTGGCACCCAGAAGCTGCTCAGGGCGATGCCGGTGATGATCAGCAGCAGCGCCCAGGGATAGACGTCCAGGCTGAACCAGTCGAAGGCCTTGCCCAACCCCACCACGCTGAGGATGAAACCGATCGAGCCCCACAGACGGATCTGCGCATAACGGGCCGACTGCTCGCGCAGATGGGCCAGGGTGATGACCTCGAACTGCGGCAGCACCGCATGCCAGAAGAACGCATGCAAGGCCATCACCATGGCCAGCCAGGCGTAACTCTGGCTGACGAAGATCAGGCTCAGGCTGAGCAGCGTACACAGCGCACCAAGACGCACGATCAACAAGCGCCTGCCACTGTAATCGCCCAGCCAGCCCCACAGGTTCGGCGCGATACAACGCATCAGCATGGGGATGGCCACCAACTCGCCGATACGCGCTGGCGAGAAGCCCAGATGGGCGAAATACAGCCCAAGGAACGGCGCCGTGGCGCCCAGCAGCGCGAAGTAGAACAGGTAGAAGCCGGACAAGCGCCAGTATGGGACTGCCGGAGTCAATCCCGAACACCCTTGCTATCGAAGAATTGCCGAATCAGTGCATTGCCTGCACCCGGTTCCCGCAGCGTGACCACCGTACCGTTGTCATCCACGGTGAAATGCCCCTTGAAGGCCTCCGGCATCGCTTCGTACTGCCGGTTGACCTGCTCGAGGGTATCGCGCAAGCAGGCGTAGCCATAACGCTCGACCAGATACGGCAACGCGTTGCGTCCCCTGAGTAGTTCGTACTCCTGATAGTTGTAGGGCGTGGACTGCTGTCTTTTAGTCAAGGTCTGGCGAAAGCCTTCGAGCAATCGCTGCAACTGGCCCTCTTCGGAGCGGCGCGCCAGGCCACGAAGGGCATAGACCTTCATGTCCAGGTAGCGCTCCTTTCGATAGGCCAGGGCGAAAAAGTCATCGAGCGCCGGAAAATCGAAGTCATATAACAGCCTGAGTATCTGCTTGCGCACATCGAGCTGTTTGCTGCTGGTGTAAAGCGCAACGAGGTACCCAGCGCCCTGCTCGCCGATATGGGCTGGCTCCAGCGCGAACAGCGCATCACGAACCGCCGAGATGCGCTTGCCGGTAACGCTGCGTAGCACCTCGGGAAATTCGTTCATGCCGCCCTCGCCGGCAGGATGCCAGAACGCTCGCTCACAGCTGCGGCAGCACCGGCGTATTCACCCGCACATCGGCATTCTGCCCGCGGTGGCGCAGCAGGTGATCCATCAGCACGATGGCCATCATCGCTTCGGCGATCGGCGTGGCGCGGATGCCGACGCACGGATCGTGACGGCCCTTGGTGATCACGTCCGCCGGGTTGCCGTCGATGTCGATGGAGCGCCCCGGTGTGGTGATGCTGGACGTCGGCTTGAGGGCCAGATGAGCGACGATCGGCTGGCCGCTGGAAATGCCACCGAGGATGCCGCCGGCGTTGTTGGACAGGAAGCCCTCGGGGGTCAGCTCGTCGCGGTGCTCGGTACCGCGCTGCGCCACCGAGGCGAACCCGGCGCCGATCTCTACGCCCTTGACCGCGTTGATGCTCATCAGCGCATGGGCCAGTTCGGCATCCAGGCGGTCGAAGATCGGCTCGCCCAGCCCCGGCATCACGCCCTCCGCGACCACGGTGATCTTCGCGCCGACCGAATCCTGGTCGCGGCGCAGCTGATCCATGTAGGCCTCGAGCTCCGGCACCCTGTCCGGGTCGGGGCTGAAGAAGGCGTTTTCCTCGACCGAGTCCCAGCTCTTGAACGGAATTTCGATGGGCCCCAGCTGGCTCATGTAGCCGCGAATGACGATGCCCTGGCTGGCCAGGTACTTCTTGGCGATGGCACCGGCAGCCACGCGCATCGCGGTTTCCCGGGCCGAGCTGCGGCCGCCACCGCGGTAGTCGCGAACGCCGTACTTGTGGTGGTAGGTGTAGTCGGCATGGGCCGGGCGAAACAGATCCTTGATGGCCGAGTAGTCCTTGGACTTCTGGTCGGTGTTGCGGATCAGCAGGCCGATGGAGCACCCCGTGGTCTTGCCTTCGAACACACCGGAGAGGATTTCCACCTCGTCGGCTTCCTGGCGCTGGGTCGTGTGGCGGCTGGTGCCCGGCTTGCGGCGGTCGAGGTCGCGCTGCAGGTCATCCAGGGAAATGTCCAGCCCGGGCGGGCAGCCGTCGACGATGGCGACCAGCGCAGGGCCGTGGCTCTCGCCTGCCGTGGTGACGGTGAACAGCTTGCCGAAGGTATTGCCGGACATTGCGCGAGGCTCCACATCAGTTCGATCAGCAGCCTGCGGCGAAAAGGCAGGCCCAAGAGGAAAGCCGCTGAGTATACTCCGTCGCAACTGCGGAGATCACCCGCGAGCGAACCTTTGGCCATTTGCCAGCGTCCAACAGATCCCAACACAGACACGTTCCCATCATGCTGCGAGCCCTGCTTTTGACCCTCTCCCTCTTCACCGGCCTGGTTCAGGCTGCCCCCATCCTGCGTGAACAGGTCAGCCTGGATACCGGCCAGGGCGTGCTGCATGGCTCGCTGGTGCTGCCACAACGCACCGAGGCCGTACCGGTGGTGCTACTGGTGGCCGGCTCGGGACCGACCGACCGTAATGGCAACAACCCTGGCGGCGGGCATAACGATGCGCATCGCAAACTGGCCCAGGCGCTGGCTCAACAAGGCATCGCCAGCGTCCGTTACGACAAGCGCGGCATCGCCGCCAGTTTTGCCGCGACGCCGCACGAACGCGACCTGAGCGTGGAGCGTTACGTCGCCGACGTGGTTGCCTGGAGCCACAAACTGCATGAAGACAAGCGCTTCAGTCAGGTGATTCTGGTCGGTCACAGCGAAGGCGCGCTGATCGCCAGCCTGGCAGCCCCCGAATCCGCTGCCGATGCCCTGGTGTCCATCGCCGGCAGCGCGCGCCCCATCGACCAGCTGCTTCAGGAGCAACTGCGCGACCGCCTGCCGCCGCGCCTGCGCGCCGAGAGCGATGCCTTGCTGGTCGCCCTGCGCGAGGGTCGCCAGGTTCCCGAGGTGTCGGACGAACTGACCGTGCTGTACCGCACCAGCGTACAGCCCTACCTGATTTCGCTGTTCCGCCAGGATCCGGCTGCCGCCTTTGCCAAGGTGCGCGTTCCGGCACTGATCATCCAGGGGGATCACGACATTCAGGTCCGCGTGCAGGATGCCGAAGCGCTGCATGCCGCCAACCCGGACGCGCAATTGCAGATCATTACCGGCATGAATCATGTGCTGCGCATCGTGCCGATGGATTTCGACGCGCAACTGGCGTCCTACGACAACCCCGACCTGCCACTGGCCCGCGCCCTGACCACCCGTATCGTCCGTTTCATTCAGGCATTGCCGCCTGCAGAAACCAGCGTCGCTGCCGATACTCATTAAGCCGACGCTCAACTTCGCGGCGGCTTTTCGAGGAATGCCCCCATGACCGACAGCGAAACGCCAGCCGTCGCCGCACCTGAAGACGAACAGGTCGAGCCGTCGCATCCGTGGGCCAAGCTCGGTCCCGAGCACTTTCGCCTGCTGCGCCTGGCGCCTCTGCCCATCGACCGCCACACCGGAGCGCGGCCGCTGCGTTTCGTCCAGCTTGGCCGCGTCGAGCGGCACAGCAAGGAACAGAGCCTGCTGCGCCTTACCCTGCAATTGCCGGGGCAGAAGGTGCGCAAGGAACAGAACGTACTGGAGCTGTGGCTCGACCACCGCGCCAAGGAAGCCCGTTTCGGCCCCGACAGCGGCCTGAGCCTGGAGCCGCAGAATCGCGGCCTTGGCCGCTTTCTGCTGGCCCAGGCAGCCGCCTGGGCCAAACAGCACTGTGCTCATTACACCCTCGAGAGCGGCCCGCTGCCGAGCCGCGACGCGATGAGCGAAGAGGCCCGTGCGCGCCGTGACCATTGCCTGAAGGCCCAGGGTTTCGCCGTCGACTACCAGGACGGTCAGCTCAAGGCGAATTACAGCGCATCGCGCCTCAGCGCCCTGCACAGCGACTGGAATGGTGAAAAGGTCAGGTTCATCGAACAGCTGGACGCCGCGCAGATGCTGCAGCAGGCGGATCAGAATCTGCACGAGCAGGATGTGCAGCTGCGCAAGCAGCATGAGCGCCTGGAGCAACTCAAACGCGAGGACGGCGGCCTGCGTTTCACCATCGCCTGCCTGGTAGCCTTCGCCCTGTTCCAGGCAGGCCTGCTCATCTGGATCGCGACTCACTGAAAGCGCCGCCTGCCAGTCATGGAAGGCCACAAAAAAGGCCGTTACCCCGAAGGGTAACGGCCTTTCTTATTTCAGCTGAACGTAATGCTCAGACCCGGAAGTGGCTGACCATCTGCTGCAGCTGACTACCCAGGCGAGCCAATTCGACACTGGACGCAGCGGTTTCCTCACTGGCGGCGGCGGTCTGCTCGGAGATATCGCGTACGTTGATCACACTGCGGCTGATTTCCTCGGCCACCGCACTCTGCTGCTCGGCAGCGGCGGCGATCTGCTGGTTCATCGACTGGATATTGGACACCGTGCGGGTGATGCTTTCCAGCGAACCACCGGCCTTGCGCGTCAGCTCCACGGTGCTGTCGGTCAGGTCGCGGCTGCTCTGCATGATGCTGGCCACCTGCTGGGTGCCCTGCTGCAGCCCGGCAACCAGGCCCTCGATCTCTTCGGTGGACTTCTGGGTACGTTGTGCCAGACCACGCACCTCATCGGCGACCACCGCGAAACCGCGGCCGGCTTCGCCAGCACGAGCGGCTTCGATGGCGGCGTTGAGCGCCAGCAGGTTGGTCTGCTCGGCCACTGCCTTGATCACGTCCATCACACTGCCGATCTTGTTGCTTTCCTTCTGCAGATGGCTCATCGCCTCGGTGGAACGGGTCACTTCGGCAGCCAGGCGCTCGATCTGGGCGATGGCTTCGGCCACCACGCGGTCGCCCTGGGTGGCTTCACGGTCGGCATCCGAAGCGGCACGGGATGCGTCGGCGGCATTGCGTGCGACTTCCTGAACGGTGGCGGACATCTCGTGCATCGCGGTAGCGACCTGGTCGGTCTCGACCTTTTGGCTATTGACCCCGGCGCTGGTCTGCTCGGTGACTGCCGACAACTCCTCGGCAGCGCTGGCGATCTGGGTGACGCCGTCACGAATGCCACCAATCAGGTCACGCAAGGTGGTGCCCATGCGCTGGATGCCCTGCTGCAACACGCCGATTTCGTCACGGCGGGTCACGTGCAGGGTCTGACTCAGGTCGCCACCGGCGATACGCTCGACCGCAACCAGGGTTTCCTGCAGCGGACGGGTGATCTGCCGGGTGATCAGCCAGGCGGCGAGAATACCGACCAACAACGCCAGCACGGTCGTGCTCAATTGCAGAGTGCGCGCAGACGCAGTCTCGCTGTCGCGGCGTTCCAGCTGGATCGCGGTAAGCTCCTTGCTGATCCTGACGATTTCGTAGCCTTCCTCGGTCAGTTCCTTACGTGCCACGGCGATGGTCTCGGTCGCGGCCTTGAACGCCATGACCGCCGTACGGTAATTGCCCAGCGCGGTGTCGACCAGGCTGACACGCTGAGGGTGCTCGGCAGAGAACGCCTGACGAAACTGATCGAGATCCTTGATGGTGGTCTCGATCTGGGTGATGGCCGCGCGCTCTGCGTCGGCGTTGGGCGTGCCGGTGTAACCACGTACCTGATAACGCACCAGTTGCCAGTCTTCCTTGGCCTTGGTGATCGCCTGGAATTGTGCGTTGCGGCTTTCATCGTAGGGTGGCAGGTTCAAGACTGCGGTGTTGATTTCGTCGATCGCCTGGCCGGCCGTCACCGCGTTGCGGGTCATTTCCTGGCGCGCGTCATTGCTCGCCCGGTAGCCACTGCGCATCTTGTTCAGCGACAGTTGGTAGGCGTCGATCTGGGCACCCTGCGCTTGCAGCAGGCGGACGTTGTCCGGGCTCTTGAAGCTCGAGAGTACCTGGCCATGCTGGGCCTTGAAGCCATCGAGGGATTTCTGCACGGTTTCGGCGACCGTTTCGTCACCGTTGGCCAGCATGTATTGCAGGCGGGTTACACGCAGCTCGGTCAGCGTGTCGTTGAGACGGGCAATATCCGAAGTCCAGTTGCTGCGCTGGATCAAGCTGCCCAGACTGGTCCATCCAGCAAGAGCAAGTACGCAGGTAAGGGCAAGCACGAGGCCAAAGCCCAAGGCAAGTTTCAAGGTAACGCTGATGTTCGCGAACCAGCTGTTCATAGTGTTCTCCGACCTTTTTTAAGGGGTTAAGCAGCTGGAGTTTTATTCTTGGACCAGTCTGAAATTTAAAGCGGCACGCATTCTATCGGCGGCGAAATAAATAACTAGAGCGGCAGAATGCAGATAGCCACTTCAACAGGATAGAAACCCAGCTTCACGCTAGGTTATTGGCCTATAAAGTGATGCTTATCAGATAGATAGGTCGGTTATTTGCTGGTTAGTCAGTTTTTTATCCGTGACATCAGGCCGCAGATCACCCCTGATTCAAGCTCCATAACGCGCCATCGAGCGCACCGTAAATAGCCCGCCCTGGCGCTGCATCGACAGCCATCCCGCCGGTGAACTCACCGAAAGCCGGTAACAGGGTGGTGCTGTGCTCGATGCAGAAGCACGGCATGCGCACGCGGTCACGCCCCCGGCCGCGCAGCACGAATACCGGGTGCAGGTGCCCGGCCAGCACATGCAGACCAGGGCAATCCAGAGGTTCGTGGCACAGCGCGAACGGCCCCATGCGCCAGGGTTCGCTGACCACCTCGATGGCCAGCTCGGCCGGTGGATCACCGGCGCTGCGGTCATGGTTGCCGCGTATCAGAACGATCTGCAGCTCGGTATGCCGCTCGCGCCACGCCTGCAGGGCCGCCAGGGTAGTGCCGATTCGCGCCGGGCGCGCATGCAGCAGGTCCCCCAGAAACACCAGACGGCGAACCGGGTAGCTCGCCAGTAGCTCATCGAGCCGCTGCAGGTTGCGAGCCGTGGTGCCGTGCGGAACCGGCTGCCCCAGGGTGCGGTAGGTGGCGGCTTTGCCAAGATGCGCGTCGGCGATCAGCAGGGTCTGCTCGGAAGGCCAGTAAATGGCCCTGTCGGCCAGCAACCAGAGGGTTTCACCGGCGACCTGCACGGCCAGGTGCGGCGCTCCACTCATGCCCCGCTACCCTTGGCCTTGCGGCGTGAGCGGCCGTCCTTGCGCTTGCGTTCGCCACTGCGCAAGGTGGGTTCGACCTCGATCAGCGGCTTGCCGGCCATCTGCCCGCCCGGCCCCGCAGCACGCTCGAGTTCGCCGAGCATGCGGGCGATGCGGTCGGCGAGCTTCTCCGAACTGAGGCGCTCGCGAAAGCGCTCGACCATCAGCGGAAAGGCCAGCGGCGTGGCACGCCGCAGCTCATGCAGATGCAGACGCGCCGCGCGCATATCAGCCAGGGTGTGCTGCAACTGCCTGACATCCAGCTCCTGGCTGAGCACTTCGTCATGAGCCTGGGTCAGCAGCAGATTATCCGGGTCGTACTGGCGAAACACGTCGAAGAACAGCCCGCTGGAGGCCTGCACCTGGCGCAGGCTCTTGCCTGCGCCAGGGTAGCCACCGAACACCAGGCCGGCGATACGGGCGATCTCGCGAAAACGCCGTTGGGCCAATTCGCTGGCGTTGAGACTGGCGAGCACGTCATGCAGCAGGTCGTGATCGTCGAACAGATCACCGTCGAGCAGCCCCGCCCAGTCCACCTCGCTGGCACACAGCAACTCCAGGCCATAGTCGTTGACGGCAATCGAGAAACTCAAGGGCTGCCGCTGCCCCAGGCGCCAAGCCAGCAGACTGGCCAGCCCCAGGTGCACGTTGCGCCCTGCGAAGGGATACAGGAACAGGTGCCAGCCTTCACGCGAGTGCAGGGTTTCAGCCAGCAACGTCCCTGGTGCTGGTAACGCGGACCAGTGCGCCTGCACCTCCAGCAGCGGTCGCAGCATGCGCATTTCCGGGCCATCGAAGTGACCCTGCGCTGCCTCGCCAAAACGCGCCACCACGGCTTCGGCCAACGCACTGGAGAGCGGCATGCGCCCGCCATTCCAGCGCGGCACGCTGGCCTTGCTGGAATTGCTGCGCCGCACGTAGGCCGTCATGTTCTCCACCCGGACCAGCTCGAGCGGTCGCCCACCGAACAGAAACACATCGCCCGGGTGCAGGCGGGCAATGAAGCCTTCCTCGACGCTGCCGAGCGAGCCACCGCCGCCGCCTTTGCTCCACCATTTCACGCTGACGCTGGCGTCGCTGACGATGGTGCCCACGCTCATCCGGTGGCGGCGCGCGAGACGCTGGCTGGGCACGCGCCAGATGCCCTCTTCGTCCGGTTCCACGCGCTGATAATCGGGATAGGCGCTGAGCGACTCCCCGCCCTGTCGCACGAACGCCAGGGCCCAGCGCCACTGGGCATCGTCCAGATCGCGGTACGCCCAGGTGCTGCGTATCTCCGGCAGCAGCTCTTCAGGCCTGAAGCCGCCGCCCAGAGCCATACTGACCAGATGCTGAACCAGTACATCCAGCGGCTGATGAGGCGATTCTCGGGCCTCGATGCGCCCGGCCGCAACGGCGTCCTGCACGGCGATGGCTTCGATCAGTTCGAGGCCGTGAGTGGGCACTAGGGTGATGCGCGAGGTACGCCCCGGCGCATGACCGGAACGCCCGGCGCGTTGCAGCAGGCGGGCAACACCCTTGGCCGAGCCAATCTGCAGAACCCGCTCCACAGGCAGGAAGTCGACCCCCAGATCCAGGCTGGAGGTACAAACAACGGCTTTCAGCTTGCCCTGCTTGAGCCCTGCCTCGACCCAGTCACGGACTTCGCGGGCCAGCGAGCCGTGGTGCAGGGCGATCAATCCGGCCCAATCCGGGCGCGCGTCGAGCAATGCCTGATACCAGAGTTCGGACTGCGAGCGGGTGTTGGTGAACACCAGGGTCACGCTGCTGCCTTCCAACTCCTCGACCACCTGCGGCAACAGCCGCAACCCCAGATGGCCGGCCCAGGGAAAACGTTCCATCGCCGCAGGCAGCAGCGTATCGATCTGCGGTCTGGCGCCCTGCTCACCGCGAACCAGCCGACCACCACCGTCAGGCAGCAGCACCTCCATGGCATGGGGCTGGTTGCCGAGGGTGGCCGACAACCCCCAGACGACAAGTTGCGGGTTCCACTGGCGCAGCCGCGCCAGCGCCAATTGCAACTGCACACCGCGCTTGTTGCCGAGCAACTCATGCCACTCATCCACCACCAGCATGCCGACATGGGCGAACTGCGCCTTCGCGTCAGCACCGGTGAGCAACAGCGTCAGGCTCTCGGGCGTGGTCACCAGCGCGGTCGGCAGGCGGCGTGCCTGACGCTGCCGTTCGGCGCTGCCGGTATCGCCGGTGCGCATGCCCAGCGTCCAGGGTATTTCCAGGCCATCGAGCGGCGCCTGCAGGGCACGCTGCGTATCAGCGGCCAAGGCACGCATGGGCGTGATCCATAACACCGTGAGTGGCGCAGCCGGTGGCGCGCGTTTGCCGCTCAGCGCTTTCTTCGGCACGCTCTTGCCCGCGAAGCGATTGAGCGCGGCCAGCCAGACGGCGTAGGTCTTGCCGGCACCGGTCGACGCATGCAGCAGGCCGCTATGCCCTTCGGCAACCGCCTGCCAAACCTCTTTCTGAAAATCGAACGCTTTCCAGCCATTGCGACGCAGCCAGGTGACGGCCAGACTCATGGCAGCAATTCCTGCAGCAGCGCCAGGGTATCGGCCTCCTCCACCGTCTTGTCATGGCGCCAGCGCAACATGCGCGGAAAACGCACGGCGATGCCGCTCTTGTGACGGGGGGAGCGAGCGATGCCTTCGAAACCCAGTTCGAACACCAGGCTTGGCGTGACACTGCGCACCGGGCCGAACTTCTCCACGGTGGTCTTGCGCACGATGGCGTCGACCTTGCGCATCTCCTCGTCGGTCAACCCGGAGTAGGCCTTGGCGAACGGCACCAGCCGGCGTTCGGGATCACCCGGCGCGCCGTCCCACACGGCGAAGGTGTAGTCGCTGTACAGGCTGGCTCGCCGACCATGACCCCGCTGGGCGTAGATCAGCACGGCATCGACGCTCAGGGGATCGATCTTCCACTTCCACCAGACACCAACGTCCTTGCTGCGCCCCACGCCGTAAGCGGACTCACGCGCCTTGAGCATCATGCCTTCCACGCCCAGCGCCCGCGACGCCTCGCGCTGTTCGGCCAGGGCCTGCCAGCTCTCGCCGTGCAGCAGTGGCGAAGGCATCAGCCGCGGGCTCGCGCAATTGGCGACCACCCGTTCCAGCTGCGCACGTCGCGCGTGTTGCGGCCGGCTGCGCCAGTCATCGCCTTGCCACTCCAGCAGGTCGTAGGCCAGCACGGCGACCGGCACCTCTTCGAGCAGCTTGCGGCTCAGGGTCTTGCGGCCGATGCGTTGCTGCAACAGCGCGAAAGGCTGAATGCCGTATTGTTCGAGCTGTTCCTCGACCTGATCGTTGAGCCGCTCGGCGGATTGCCCGGCAGCCTGGGCCATCAACTCGCCCTGCCGAGCGGTGGCCTCAGGGGCGTGGCGCCAGACCACCAGTTCGCCATCGACGACAGTGCCATCCGGCAGTGATGCGGCAAGCTCCTGAAGTTCGGGGAAGCGCTCGCTGATCAGCTCTTCCCCCCGTGACCAGACCCATAACTCGCCGTCACGCTTGACCAGTTGCGCGCGAATGCCGTCCCACTTCCACTCGATCAGCCAGTCAGCGGGCGAACCCAGGCTGGCGTCGAATTCCTGCAGTGGCCGCTGCAACGGATGAGCGAGAAAGAATGGATACGGCTGGCCACCACGCTGAGCGTGCTCGTCATCCGATTCGGCAGCGATCAGCCGTTGGTAAGAGGCGGCCGTGGGCCGGTGCGACAAGTCGGTATAGCCGACCAGACGCTGAGCGACGCGCTTGGCATCGACATCGGCAATGGCAGCCAGTGCGCGGGTGACCAGAAGCTTGGAGACACCGACACGAAAGGCGCCGGTGATGAGCTTGATACTGACCATCAGCGATGGCGCATCGAGCTGCGCCCACAATGCGTCGAGGCGCATCGCCAATTCGTCCGCAGGCAGTCCGCGCAGCGGCAGCAGTTTTTCTTCCACCCAGACGGCCAGCCCGTCCCGGGAGGTCGAGGTCGCTTCAGGCAGCAACAACGCGATGGTTTCCGCCAGATCACCGACCGCCGAATAGCTTTCCTCGAATAGCCATGCCGACAGTCCGGCCCGCTGCATGGCCAGTTCCCGCAACTGCCGTGATGGCACCAGTTGCCGTGGCCTGCCACCGGCAAGAAAGTACACAGCCCAGGCGGCGTCCGCAGGTTCGGCGTCGCGCAGGTAGTCCTGCAGCGCCGCCAGTTTGGCGTTGCTCGAGGTGGTGGCGTCGAGGCGCGCATAAAGCTGCGCAAAGGCGATCATGTGGAGGGCTCCGCAGCCGCGTCGTCTTCCTCGCCGTATTCGGTATCGAACGCCTGGGCATCCAGGCCCTGCTCACGCAAGTGCCGAACCAGGATGTTCACCGAACCATGGGTGACCATGACCCGCTCGGCACCGGTCTGCTCGATGGCCCACAGCAGGCCAGGCCAGTCGGCATGATCGGAGAGCACGAAACCACGATCGACACCGCGCCGCCGACGGGTGCCACGCAACAGCATCCAGCCGCTGGCGAACGCATCGCTGTAGTCACCGAAGCGCCGTATCCAGGTGCTGCCGCCCGCCGACGGTGGCGCCAGGATCAGTGCCTGGCGCAGCAGCGGATCACCCTTGGGGACCTCACCGGCGTAGCGCGTTTGCGGCAGATGGACGCCGGCCTCGCGATAGACCTGATGCAAGGGCTCCATGGAACCATGGCCAAGGATCGGCCCGATGCTCGCGTCGATACCGTGCAGGATGCGCTGGGCCTTGCCGAAGGCATAGCAGAACAGCACGCTGGCTCGGCCAGCTTCTCGATTCTGCCGCCACCACTCATTGATACCGGCGAATATCTGCGCCTGAGGCTGCCAGCGGTAGATCGGCAGGCCGAAGGTGGATTCGGTGATGAAGGTGTGACAGCGCACCGGCTCGAAGGGGTCGCAGGTGCCATCCGGTTCGACCTTGTAGTCGCCAGAGGCTACCCAGACTTCACCACGGTACTCGAGACGTACCTGGGCTGAACCCAGCACATGGCCGGCAGGATGAAAGCTGAGGCTAACGCCATGGTGGTCGATAGTCTCGCCATAGGCCAGGGTCTGCAGATTGATATCGCGACCCAGACGGGTACGCAGAATCCCCTCACCCGGGGCGGCCGCCAGATAATGGGCGCTGCCTCCGCGGGCATGGTCGCCGTGCCCGTGGGTGATGACGGCGCGCTCTACCGGGCGCCAGGGGTCGATGTAGAAATCTCCGGGAGGACAATACAGGCCTTCGGGCCGTGCAATCACCAGATCCAAGCAGGCGACCTCCGGAAATGAAAAGACGGGAATGAAACGGAGTGGGCAACTGCGAGTGGCCAGAGCCATCAGCGGCTGACGCCGCCGACGGCGATGCCTGCGTCAGTGACGCAGGCGCTGGCTCATATGTAGCCGAGTAGCAGCAGCACCAGCACGATCACCAGCACCAGCCCAAGCCCACCCGTGGGACCGTAGCCCCAGCTGCGGCTGTGCGGCCATGCCGGGATGGCACCAATCAGCATCAGGATCAGAATGATCAGCAGTATGGTTCCCAAGCCCATGGCTATCTCCTTGCGTATCTGTCGGCGAGCCACTCGAAGTGGGTCGCCTGGCATCAGAAGCCTGTGCAGGCATCCGTTCGGATGCAGGGCATGGCGCTGCGGCGAAGCCAGCGTCTGGCAGAGCGCTCGTCGCAGCGCCATGCCCTACACCTTTTACGACTTGGCAAGGAAACGGAAAGTGCAAACTTTAAATCGGCAGTGCCGAGACAGGCCGTGAGCTGACGCTCTACGCAAACCGCGAACTCAGGTCGCACCGAGTGGCCAATGCCGTAGGAGCCCGCTTGCGGGCGAATCACCGGGTCAACGCGGATTCAGCGGCAAGGCCACCACCGCATCGCCCGCAAGCGGGCTCCTACAGACATGGATCTGCAGATATTTGCAGGACCTG
>NZ_JARVSV010000032.1:0-48819 GCF_030209025.1 Pseudomonas sp. MEJ086 | reverse complement strand
GACCTACGTGCCGTTCATCTCGCTGGGGCTGCCGAACTGGCTGGGCATGAACTGATCACCGACTGAGCAAGGCGCTTCCTGCTCGGCAGGAGGCGCCTGGCCACTTTCCTCGTCCCGGCCTCTGCGCCGGGTTTTTTATGGCTCAGACAACCTGCGGTGGCGTTTCCAGAGCCTTGAACAACGCGGGTGCAGGCATCGGCCTGGCGAACAGGTAGCCCTGCAGGAACTGCACGCCGCGCTGGCTGAGGTACTCACTCTGCTCAGCGGTTTCCACGCCTTCGGCGACCAGACCGAGCTCCAGGCGCACCGCCAGGTCGAGGATGTTGTCGAGGATATGCCGGGACAGGGCGTCGGAGCCGATCATGGAGACGAAGCTGCGATCGATCTTCAGGTAGTCGACGCGAAATTCACGCAGGTAGGCGAGGCTCGAGTGGCCGGTGCCGAAGTCGTCGATGGCGATGCGCACACCCAGCTCGCGCAGTTCGGTGAACAACCGGTCAGTCACCGCGGTGGGCGTGATCATCTGGCGCTCGGTGAGCTCCAGCACGAGGTTGATGCGCCGGGCAGGGAAGGCCGCCAGAAAGTCGCGGCACTCTTCCAGCAGGTGCAGGTTCTGACAGTGCGCTGCCGTGACGTTGATGCCGATATGAAAACCCGGCGGCAGATCGTGCGCTCGGCTGGCGAAATCTTCGCGTACCTGGTTCATCAGGGCGCTGGTCATGGGCACGATCAGGCCGCCACGTTCGGCCAGCGGGATGAACTGATCGGGGGGCACCAGGCCTTCTCGGGGATGCTGCCAGCGCATCAGCACCTCCACACCATCCCAAGTGCCATTGCGAGCGTCCACCAGAGGTTGGTAGTAGGGGATGAACTCACCCGCCTCCAGGGCGCGCTGCAGCTCGCCGCTGGGCGAGGCCGAGCGCAGGCTGAAGCGATAGGTCACGGTGCCAGCCAGTGCACCGAGCATCAGGAACAGCAGGAGCTGCGGCAGATAGTGTTCACGCATGTACTGCAGCGAGACGCCGCTCGGGTAGCTGGCCAGGACCCTGAACGGATAGCGCGACGATGCGGTGCTGTAGGGATAGTCGGTGTATTGCGTGGCTGCGCTCTGACTGACGATGCCATCGGCGGTCATCCAGTTCTCTCCCACCGTCAGTTGCAGGGGAACCTCCTGGCCATTGACCTGCAGCAGGTTGTTGAGGTGCTGGCCGTCGATGCCGATGAGCACGCTTCCATTGGTGTCGCTCTGGCGGTACACCAGCAGTGCACGTTCCGGCGTGACCGGGTTGCCGGCCATCAGGCGCAGGCGACCCTCGCTGTAGGCGGCAGGTTCTTCGGCGATGCTGTACGGCCCCATCAGCGATGTGCAATAGATGATGCCGTCATGCACCAGATTGACCGAGCGCGCGAAGGGGCTGGCGGTAGCCTGGCGACGAAGTTGTGGCTCCACTTCCGCACAGGCGCGGCCCGATAGCTCGATCACTGCATCGGCAGCCTGAGCGGCATTGTCGAGTACCACTTCCAGCTGGGCCTGGGCATCCAGCGCGCTCTTTTCCGCGCGATTGGTCAGCAGCGTCGCGGCCTGCCAGTACATCAGCGGTATGCCCAGCAGCAGCGGCAGTGCCGCGACACCCAATGAGGTGCTCAGGCGCCGAGCGCGTCCGCGGGAGCGAAGAGTGGAGAAGGGCATGAGGGTCCTTGGTCCGGATGGCTGTAATCAGCTTAGCGAAAGCTGTACGGCAAGAATGTCCGCTGCGTCTCGAATCGTCTGCAGCGCGCGGCCGAACGGCGTGCCGAGGATCTTTCGCTGGCCGGGCGGAGCGGCTGCGACCAAGGTCTAGCGGCGGTAAGACCATGGTCGAATGGTTGTAAGCAGGGGGGATGGTTACAAATGTACTCATAGAAGAACAACATCAATAACCGAGGTGATTCAATGAGTGCTGCGTCCCTGTATCCCGTGAGCCCCGAGGTGGCGGCCAATTCGTTGACCGACGAAGCCACCTACAAAGCCATGTACCAGCAGTCCGTGGTCAACCCGGATGGCTTCTGGCGCGAGCAGGCTCAGCGCCTCGACTGGATCAAGCCTTTCACCAAGGTCAAGCAGACCTCGTTCGACGACCACCACGTCGATATCAAATGGTTCGCCGACGGCACGCTCAACGTTTCCTACAACTGCCTTGATCGCCACCTGGCGGAGCGCGGCGATCAGATCGCGATCATCTGGGAAGGCGACGACCCGTCCGAGCACAAGGAAATCACCTACCGCCAACTGCACGAGCAGGTGTGCAAGTTCGCCAACGCCCTGCGCGGCCAGGACGTGCACCGCGGTGACGTGGTGACCATCTACATGCCGATGATCCCGGAAGCCGTGGTCGCCATGCTGGCGTGCGCCCGCATTGGTGCCATCCACTCCGTGGTGTTCGGTGGCTTCTCGCCGGAGGCCCTGGCCGGGCGCATCATCGACTGCTCCTCCAAGGTGGTGATCACCGCTGACGAAGGCCTGCGCGGCGGCAAGAAGATTCCGCTGAAAGCCAACGTCGACGACGCCCTGACCAACCCTGAAACGCGCAGCATCCAGAAGGTCATCGTGGTCAAGCGCACGGGTTCCGAGATCAAGTGGAACCAGCACCGCGACATCTGGTTCGAGGACCTGATGAAGGTGGCCGGCAGCGTTTGTGCGCCGAAGGAAATGGGCGCCGAAGAAGCGCTGTTCATCCTTTACACCTCCGGCTCCACCGGCAAGCCCAAGGGCGTGTTGCACACCACCGGCGGTTACCTGCTGTATGCCGCGCTGACCCACGAGCGCGTGTTCGATTACAAGCCGGGCGAGATCTACTGGTGCACCGCCGACGTGGGCTGGGTCACCGGCCACAGCTACATCGTCTATGGGCCGCTGGCCAACGGCGCGACCACGCTGCTGTTCGAAGGCATCCCCAATTACCCGGACGTGACCCGCGTGTCGAAGATCATCGACAAGCACAAGGTCAACATCCTCTACACCGCGCCGACCGCGATCCGCGCCATGATGGCCCAGGGCACCGCCGCCGTCGAAGGTGCCGATGGCTCCAGCCTGCGTCTGCTCGGTTCGGTGGGCGAGCCGATCAACCCGGAAGCCTGGAACTGGTACTACGAGAAGGTCGGCCAGTCGCGCTGCCCGATCGTCGACACCTGGTGGCAGACCGAAACCGGTGGTTTCATGATCACCCCGCTGCCGGGCGCGACGGCACTCAAGCCGGGCTCGGCAACCCGTCCGTTCTTCGGCGTGGTACCGGCACTGGTGGACAATCTGGGCAACATCATCGAGGGCGCTGCCGAAGGCAACCTGGTGATCCTCGATTCCTGGCCGGGCCAGTCGCGCAGCCTGTACGGTGACCACGACCGTTTCGTCGATACCTACTTCAAGACCTTCAAGGGCATGTACTTCACCGGTGACGGCG
Source organism: Pseudomonas sp. MEJ086 (assembly GCF_030209025.1). Classification (NCBI taxonomy): domain Bacteria; kingdom Pseudomonadati; phylum Pseudomonadota; class Gammaproteobacteria; order Pseudomonadales; family Pseudomonadaceae; genus Pseudomonas; species Pseudomonas sp. MEJ086. The sequence goes on along the minus strand of NZ_JARVSV010000032.1, from coordinate 45,382 downwards.
CACGCCGCGACGAAGACGGCTACTGGTGGATCACCGGTCGCGTCGACGATGTGCTCAACGTGTCCGGCCACCGCATGGGCACCGCGGAAGTGGAAAGCGCCATGGTCGCCCACCCGAAAGTCGCCGAGGCTGCCGTGGTTGGCGTGCCGCACGACATCAAGGGACAGGGTATCTATGTCTACGTGACCCTGAATCAGGGGCAGGAGCCGTCCGAGCAGTTGCGCCAGGAGCTCAAGGCCTGGGTGCGCAAGGAAATCGGTCCGATCGCCACCCCGGACGTGATCCAGTGGGCGCCGGGGCTGCCGAAGACCCGCTCGGGCAAGATCATGCGGCGCATCCTGCGCAAGATCGCCACGGCCGAATACGACGCTCTCGGCGACATCTCCACGCTGGCCGATCCGGGCGTGGTGCAACACCTGATCGACACCCACAAGTCGATGCAGACCGCCTGCGCCTGATCTGATCCCGCGCTGAACGCAAACGCCCCGCGCTGGCACTGCCGCGTGGGGCGTTTTGCGTGGGGCTGCCGTTCACTGTCGATGGCGACGTGCGAGTTGCTTCCACAGCGGGATTGCAGGCCTGCTCTCGGGCCACTGTCGCCAGGAATCCGATCTCGCCTATTTTCATTCTGTCAAGATGCTCTTGTCGGTGCTCTCTCTCATCTGTAATTAGTTGTCGCATCTGGGAAATATCGCCTGCCGCGCTATCGCTAGAATGCCGCACTTCCGTGCGACGCCCGCAGCCCTGCGCTACGCTGGCGACGTCACTACTCCATGGCCCGGGTAACCCGCCCAGGGCCAGCGAAACCCTATCCCTGTCAGGAGTTTCCTTCATGAAAAAGATCGCACTGCTCGGCGCGCTGGCACTATCCCTGCTGTCGCCGCTGACCATGGCCCAGGAGGCCAAGGCGCTGCGTATCGGTATCGAAGCGGCTTACCCGCCGTTCGCCTACAAGACTCCCGACGGCAACATCACCGGCTTCGACTACGACATCGGTGTCGCCCTGTGCGAAGAGATGAAAGTCGAGTGCAAGTGGATCGAGCAGGAGTTCGACGGCCTGATCCCGGCACTCAAGGTCCGCAAGTTCGACGCGGTGCTGTCGTCGATGTCCATCACCGAAGAGCGCAAGCGTGCCGTGGACTTCACTGGCAAGTACTACGCCACGCCGGCCAAGCTGGCGATGAAGAGCGGTGCGGTGATGAACGACGTGGCCACCGACCTCAAGGGCAAGAAGATCGGCGTACAGCGTTCCTCCGTGTATGACCGTTACGCCACCGACGTTTTCGGCCCGGCCGGTGCCGAGATCGTGCGTTACAGCTCGCAGAACGAAGTGTTCCTGGACCTCAGCGCTGGCCGCCTGGATGGCACCATCGCCGACTCGGTGAACATCGAAGACGGCTTCCTCAAGACCGACGCTGGCAAGGGCTTCGCCTTCGTGGGCCCGGATTTCACCGAAGAGAAATACTTCGGCGAAGGCCAGGGCATCGCCGTGCGCAAGGGTGACAAGGCGCTGGCCGAGAAGATCAGCGCCGCGATCCTGGCCATCCGCGAAAACGGCAAGTACAAGGCCGTCCAGGACAAGTACTTCAGCTTCGACGTCTACGGCAAGTAAGGCCTCGATCTGCTGCGCTTGGGCCATGCGGCGTTGAAACACGCGCGCACGGTCGTAGTTCGCAGATCGTGGCTTCTTGTCGAAGGGTGGCACACGCCGACTGTTCTTGGCGTGTGCCACTTTTGCGTTGCATTTCCGGCGCCCGATGGCGCACCCATGAGGTAAGCGGATGCTCAACGGCTACGGCTCGTCCATTCTCGATGGCGCCTGGCTCACCCTGATCCTGGCGCTGACGTCGATGGCGGTGGCCATCGTGCTCGGCCTGGTTGGCGCTGCGTTTCGGCTGTCGCCAGTGCGCTGGCTGGCGGTACTCGGTGAGACCTATTCGACAGTGATCCGCGGCATTCCCGATCTGGTGCTGATCCTGCTGATCTTCTATGGCGGACAGGATCTGGTGAACCGGGTGATGCCGATGCTCGGCTATGACGAGTACATCGATATCAATCCTTTCGTCGCCGGCGTGTTCACCATGGGCTTCATTTTCGGCGCCTACCTGTCGGAAACCTTCCGCGGTGCCTTCATGGCCATTCCCAAGGGGCAGGCGGAGGCGGGGGCGGCCTATGGCATGAGCAGCCTGCAGGTGTTCCTGCGCATTCTGGTGCCGCAGATGATCCGTTTCGCCATTCCCGGGTTCACCAACAACTGGCTGGTGCTGACCAAGGCCACGGCGCTGATCTCGGTGGTCGGTCTGCAGGACATGATGTTCAAGGCCAAGAGCGCCGCCGATGCCACGCGTGAGCCCTTCACCTTCTACCTGGCGGTGGCCGGCCTGTATCTGCTGATCACCAGTGTCTCCCTGCTGGCCCTGCGTTATCTGGAAAAGCGCTACTCGGTCGGCACCAAGGCCGCCGAACTGTGAGGGGCGAACGATGATCTTCGATTACACCGTCATCTGGGACAGCCTGCCGCTGTATTTCGGCGGCGTACTGGTCACCCTCAAGCTGCTGGCCATCGCGCTGTTCTTCGGCCTGCTGCTCGCCGTGCCTCTGGCGCTGATGCGCACCTCGCGCTCGCCGTGGGTCAACGGCCCGGCCTGGCTGTACACCTACGTGATTCGCGGCACGCCGATGCTGGTGCAACTGTTCCTGATCTACTACGGCCTGGCCCAGTTCGAGGCGGTGCGTGAGAGCGTGCTGTGGCCGTACCTGTCCAATGCCACCTTCTGCGCCTGCCTGGCGTTCGCCATCAATACCAGCGCCTACAGCGCCGAAATCCTCGCCGGCAGCCTCAAGGCCACGCCCCATGGCGAGATCGAGGCGGCCAAGGCGATGGGCATGTCGCGGGCCAAGCTGTACCGTCGCATTCTGCTGCCTTCGGCGCTGCGCCGCGCGCTGCCGCAGTACAGCAACGAAGTGATCATGATGCTGCACACCACCAGCCTGGCGTCCATCGTCACGCTGATCGACATCACCGGTGCAGCGCGTACGGTCAGTTCCCAGTATTACCTGCCGTTCGAGGCGTTCATCACCGCCGGCCTGTTCTACCTGTGCCTGACCTTCATTCTGGTGCGCCTGTTCAAACTGGCCGAGCGTCGCTGGCTGGCCTACCTGGCGCCGCGGCGCAGCTGACCGGCCATTATTACGAAGTAGCGGCATGACATCGGGTTCAAGAGAGTGGAAAGCATGTACAAGCTCGAAGTGAAGGATCTGCACAAGCGCTACGGCAGCCACGAGGTGCTCAAGGGCGTATCGCTGGCTGCCAAGGCCGGCGACGTGATCAGCATCATCGGCTCCAGCGGTTCCGGCAAGAGCACCTTCCTGCGTTGCATCAACCTGCTCGAACAGCCCCACGCCGGGCAGATCCTGCTCAATGGCGAGGCGCTCAAGCTGGTGCCCGGCAAGGATGGCGCCCTGCGCGCTGCCGATGACAAGCAACTGCAGCGCCTGCGTTCGCGCCTGGCCATGGTGTTCCAGCACTTCAACCTGTGGTCGCACATGAACGTGCTGGAAAACGTCATGGAAGCGCCAGTGCACGTGCTGGGCATGAGCAAGGCCGAGGCCCGCGAGAAGGCCGAACACTACCTGCAGAAGGTTGGCGTGGCGCACCGCAAGGAGGCCTATCCGGCGCACATGTCCGGCGGCGAGCAGCAGCGCGTGGCGATTGCCCGGGCGCTGGCGATGGAGCCGGAAGTCATGCTGTTCGACGAGCCAACCTCGGCGCTGGATCCGGAACTGGTCGGCGATGTGTTGAAGGTGATGCGCGATCTGGCTGGCGAGGGGCGTACCATGGTGGTGGTGACCCACGAAATGGGCTTTGCCCGCGAAGTCTCCAACCAGTTGCTGTTCCTGCATCAGGGCCTGGTGGAGGAGCAGGGCGACCCACGCGAGGTGTTGGCCAACCCGCAATCTCAACGTCTGCAACAGTTCCTCAGCGGTAGTCTCAAGTAGTTGGCGTTATCATCCCTGCACGCTCCTTTCCACTGCCCTCAGAGCCCGACCTGCCCATCATGACTGCTCACCGAATCGGCTTCCTGCTTTGGCCTTCCACCAAGCCCCTGACACTGGCGCTGGCGGAAGAGGCCCTGAGCGTCGCTCAGCGCGTTCATCCGGAAGTGGTTTACGAGGTGTCGTTCCTGCAGGCCGAAGAGCCTGTCGAGGGGGCCTGGCGCCTGCCGGGCAGCCCTTGGGCCGGTGGGCTGGAGGGCTACCGCAAGCTGTTCCTGCTCGCCGATGAGCCACCAGCCACCGTAGCCCCGGCATTGGCCGCGGCGCTCAAGCAGGTGGCGCGCAGCGGCTGCTGCGTGGGAGCGGTCGCCGCTGGCGTCTATCCCCTGGCCCAGCTCGGCCTGCTCGATGGCTATCGGGCGGCCGTGCACTGGCGCTGGCAGGATGATTTCGCCGAGCGCTTCCCCAAGGTGATCGCCACCAGCCACCTGTTCGACTGGGATCGCGATCGCCTCACGGCCTGCGGCGGCATGGCGGTAATGGACATGCTGCTGGCCCTGCTGGCCCGTGATCATGGGGCCGAACTGGCCGGCGCGGTATCCGAGGAGCTGGTGGTCGAGCGCATTCGCGAAGGTGGCGAGCGTCAGCGCATTCCGTTGCAGAATCGCCTCGGCTCCAGCCATCCCAAGCTCACCCAGGCGGTGCTGCTGATGGAGGCCAACATCGAGGAGCCGCTGACCACCGACGAGATCGCCCAGCATGTCTGCGTGTCGCGTCGGCAACTGGAACGCATCTTCAAGCAGTACCTCAATCGCGTGCCCAGCCAGTACTACCTGGAACTGCGCCTGAACAAGGCCAGGCAACTGCTGATGCAGACCAGCAAGTCGATCATCCAGATCGGCCTGTCCTGCGGCTTCTCCTCGGGCCCGCATTTCTCCAGCGCCTACCGCAACTTCTTCGGCGCCACACCGCGGGAAGACCGCAACCAGCGGCGCAGCAACAACCCCTTCGAACTGACCTCGGCGCCCGTCGAGCGCGGCTGATGATTACCGGTGGACGAGGCGCTCCTCGTCCACCAGCATCGGTCAGCCTGCAGTGGTGTACGGCGCTTTTCCCGCCCACCACTGCAGGCTGACGACCAACCGGTGTTCGTGAAAGTCAGGCGCCGCTGTTTCAGCAGGTTTCTCCGGGCGTTTTCAGGCGCAGGGCGGCAGCGCCATGATCGGCAGGGCGATGAACACCACGGCGATGGCGGCGATCAGATTGCCACCGGCCGACACATTCGCCACGAACCGCTCGCGGTCACTGCGGTCGGGCTGCCGTGCCGCGTTGTGGAACAGACGCGCCAGGGCCAACAGCATGAGCGTGGTGAACAGCGACAGAGCCGCCAGGGTCAGATTCAGCCAGGTCCAGGGCCCGTCATCCAGCGGCGGTGGCGCGACCGAGCAGCCAACGCCCTGGCCGCCGTACAGCGCGACGAACCAGAGGCTCCAGATACTCAGGCCGGTGACCATGTGGATCGGGTTGTAGGCCGAGCGCAGGCTTTGCATCACGCGCCTCCGAATGCGGGGGGGAAAAGAGCGATGGCGAAGTAGCTCGTCCACAGCACACCGAGGCTGTAGTTCCAGAACTGCGCCACCACCAGCGGTTCGTAGGGCGACTCGGCGCTGACGTAGCCGATGCGCACGCGCAGTGCCTGCAAGGCGCTGAGCGTGCCAGCGAGCAGGGCGTGGCCAAAGCTGTAGGCGAGCATCACGAAGATCACCGCATCATGGGCACGAACGGTGGGCTGCAGTGCCTCGCTGAGCAGCGCCCAGAGCAGCAGCGCGGCCTGTATCAGGCCGATCACGGCAAGGCCCATCTGGCAGGTCAGCAGGCCTCGGTCGTCTCTCTGGCGCAGGCGGGCGAGCACCCGCCGGTGCCAGGGCGTGGCCAGGGTCAACAGCAGGGCGCTGGCGAACAGCAGCCAATGGTTGAATACCGGCGCATCCGGCACCTGCCAGTTCGGCGCCACCGTCCATAGGTAGAACCAGCCGAACAGCAACGCCAGGTACAGTGCGCCATTGGACAGCAGGGTCACGCCCATGCCCCACAGCCCCGGGCCGTCGCAGGTTCGCGAATGCAGCGGCGGTTCGCCGGGCTGGGTCTTGGCGTCCGGGGCCGCCTTGGGGTGGGCGCCGTTCTCCCAGCTCCAGCGCAGCAGCACCACGATCGAGGCGAAACAGCCCACCAGCGCCAGGGTGTAGGTCTTGGTCAGCAGGCTCAGGCACACCACGGCGATGCAGCAGGCGGCAATGAACGGCAGCCAGCTGTTGCCGGGCAGGTGGATGATTTCCCTGACTTCGCCGGTCAGCGGGTCGACGCCCCAGGTTTCCCGACGGCCGTGGTCGATCACCGTCAGGGCATGTTCACCGCGGGCCATGCTGTCGCCCAGATCCGGGTCACGCCACAGCGGATGGCGGTCGGTGATCTTGGCCAGGCTGACGAAGTTGTAGGGGTTGGGTGGCAGGCTGGTGGCCCACTCCATGGTATCGGCCTGCCAGGGATTCTTGCCGGCGGGTTTGCCGTAGCGGTAGTGCAGGATCAGATCCAGCAGCAGGGTGGCGATACCAATCACCATGATGAAGCTGCCGATCGACGAGATCAGGTTGGGCATGTCCCAGCCCAGGCCCGTGTCGTAGGTGTAGATGCGTCTCGGCATGCCCAGCAGGCCGGTCCAGTGCATGATCAGGAAGGTCATGTTGAAACCGATGAACACCAGCCAGAACCCCCACTTGCCCAGGCGTTCGGAAGCCATGCGCCCGGAGAAGTGCGGCAACCAGTAATACAGCCCGGCGATCAACGGAAAGAGCATGCCGCCGATCAGCACGTAGTGGAAATGCGCGACCACGAAGTGGGTGTCGTGCACCTGCCAGTCGAAGGGCACCAGAGCCAGCATCACCCCGGTCAGCCCGCCGCACACGAAGGTGATCAGAAAACCCACGAGCCAGAGCATCGGGACGTTGTAGCGCGGTTTGCCGAGCCACAGCGTGGCGATCCAGGCGAATACCTGAATCGCCGTGGGTATCGCCACCAGCATGCTCGCCGCGGAGAAAAACGCCTGGGCCAGCTGCGGGATGCCCACCGTGAACATGTGGTGCACCCACAGGCCGAAGCTGATGAAGCCGGTGGTCAGTACACCCAGCACCACGGCGCGATAGCCCACCAGCGGGCGGCCGCAGAACACCGGCAGCAGGGTGGAGACGATGCCGGCGGCCGGCAGGAAAATGATGTACACCTCGGGGTGGCCGAACAGCCAGAACAGGTGCTGCCAGAGCAGCGGATCTCCGCCGCGCGCCACTTCGAAGAAGGGCAGGCCCGCGGCCCGTTCAAGCTCCAGCAGGATGCTGCCGAGAATCAGCGGCGGAAAGCCGATGACGATCATCATCGCCATGGTCAGGATGTACCAGGCGTAGATCGGCATTCTGTTCAGCGCCATGCCTTCGGCACGGGTGCGCAGGATCGACACCACCAGCTCGACACCGGCCGACACCGCGGAGATCTCCACGAAGGTGATGCCCAGCAGCCAGAAGTCGGCGTTGATTCCCGGTGAATGCGCGGCGCTGGACAGCGGCGTGTACATGAACCAGCCAGCGTTGGGTGCCACGCCCAGGAGCAGGCTGGAACAGATGATCAGACCGCCGAACAGGTAGCACCAGTAGCCCAGTGCCGAGAGCCGTGGAAAGACCAGGTCGCGGGCACCGAGCATCTTCGGAATCAGGTACACCGCCAGGCCTTCCATCATGGGCACGGCGAACAGGAACATCATCACCGTGCCGTGCATGGTGAACACCTGGTTGTACATTTCCGCGCCCATGAAGGCGTTGCCCGGCAGTGCCAGCTGGGTGCGGATCAGCATCGCCAGCAGGATGCCGAAAATGAAGAAGCCCAGGCCGGTGACCATAAAGCGCAGGCCCAGGGTGGTGTGGTTGACGATGGTCAGCGCACGCCAGCCCCTCGGGTTGCCCCACACCTCGTTGAACTGGTCGTGCAGGGCGTCGGTGTCTTCGCCGCGTTGTGTTTCGCGCGTTTCACTCATGGTTCGAGGCCCTCCAGCCAGGTGGCGATGGCCTGCAGGTGCTTGGCATCGAGGTCGTCGGTCAGTGGCATGCCGGTGCCCGGCTTCAGGCGCCCGTGCTCCTGCAACCAGGTCAGGATGGCACCGGGTTCGTTGGGCATTACGCCGCCACCCAGGTTGCGGCGGCTGGCCAGGTCGGTGAGATCCGGCGCGCGGTTGCCTGCGCTGACGCCCGCCACGCTGTGGCACATGCCGCAGTGAGCGAGGAAGGTGTCCGCAGCCGGGCCTTGCAGCGCCTTGACCCTGGGCTCGCGACGAGCGTCGATCCAGGCAGCGAAGTCCTCTTCGCTGTGGGCCTGCACGTCGAGAATCATGTGGCTGTGCTGAGTGCCGCAGAACTCCGTGCACTGGCCACGAAAGGTGCCAGGTGCATCGGCCTGCAAGCGGATGCGGTTCTCGCGGCCGGGAATCATGTCGATCTTGCCGCCCAGGCGCGGCACCCAGAAGGAGTGGATCACGTCGGCGCTGCTGACGGTGATGTCCACCGGGCGGCCTGCGGGCAGATGCAGCTGGTTGGCGGTCACCACGCCGCTGTCCGGGTAGCGCACCTCCCACCACCATTGGTGGCCGATCACATGGATCTGCACCGGCTGCTCGCCGAGAATCGACAGCTGCATCATGCGCTGCCCCACGGGAATGCCGAATGCCAGTAGCACGGTAACGGTGACCGTCGGCAGCACGATGCCGCCGCCGATCAGCCAGCGACGCTGGATACGCTTGGCATCCTCAGCCGAATACTCGCGCGGCTTGCGCCACATGGCGTAGACCCACAGCGCGCTGACTACCACCAGGACCAGGCCGAAGAAGCCGCACATGGCCCACCACAACAAGGCGATGTCGCGCGCCACCGGACCGGCTGGGGCCAGAATTGATTGGTCACCACTGCAGGCGGAGATAATCGGAACTGCTGAGGTCAGCGCGGTCAACTTGAGTAGAGCCGGGTAAATGCGGCCATCTTTCGAATCGACAGGGAGGCCGCCATGGCTGAGCAACAAGAGTCCATCATCAGTCGCGCGGCCATCGCCGGCCACCCTTTGCACCCGATGATGATCCACTTCCCGGTCGCCGCCTTGCTGGGCCTGGTGGCCACCGATTTCGCCTACTTCTGGACCACCGACCCGTTCTGGGCGCGGGCCAGCCTGTGGCTGGCGGGCGTCGGTGCCGCCGGTGGCTGGATCGCCAGCATCGCCGGAATGATCGACCTGCTGACCGTGAAACGTATTCGCCAGAAGATCAGCGCCTGGTGTCACGCGATCATCGCCGTGATGATGCTGTCCCTGGCCTCGCTGAACTGGATGCTGCGCTACCGCCACGGTGACGAGGGCTTCGAAATGTGGGCGTTCTACCTGTCGCTGTTCACCGCAGGGCTGATCGCGATCGCCGCTTACCTCGGCGGGCGCCTGGTCTACGAGCAGGCCGTGGGTGTCGATGTCGATTGAATCCGGCTTTAGCCCGCCTGCATTCATGGGGGGATGACTCCTCATTCAGAAGGGTTTGGCCAGTACCAGCCACAGGGTGAAGGCGATCATGCTCAGCGTGACGCCACCGATTGCCGCGCAGGCGACCGTCAGGCCTGGTCTTGGGTGGCGCTCGCAGAGCAGGATGAGCATTCCGCACAGCGCGTGGCAGATGACCAGCACCGCCACGGCCGAGAGCTTGGCCACCAGCCAGATACCGAAGGTGCCGTCACGCAGGAACAGCGCCGTACCGCTGCCGATGGCGATGAGCGCTGCCGGGGTGGCGACCAGATTGAAGAGGCTGCGGTTGAGTTCGGGGTGGCCCGGGCGCTCGATCGTGTGCGCCGTGCGGCAGCTGGCCGCGATCAGCGCTGGCAGATAGAGCAGGGCGCCGCACCAGGCGATCAGCGCGGTGAAATGCAGCAGTTTCAGCAGTGGCATCGGTGCCCTCCATAGCCAGTCGTCCCGGGTCAGTCCGTGTGACTCCCCGTTGCGAAACCCGGTTCGACCTTTCCGCCGAGCGCATCCGGGCAGGCTGGCTCTTCTTGTCTCGCGCTGTGAGCCCCGGCATGACTGGCCTGTAGCCCAGCGGCCGGGCAGGGGAACGGTCTCTGCAGGCATGTCGAGCGGCCTTGGTTGTGTCACTGAATGTGTGGTTATTGGCGGGCGGGGCCACACGATCTGACCCGCGGACCGGCGCGCCAGCAAGGTAGGCGTGGTAAACTGGCGACCTCTTCGTAGGCCATGACGGCTACGCACTGCCGCTCACGTGGCAGCCATGAATAGCTGGCCCCAGGGCCGGGAGTTGGGCTCCATGAACACGACGCAGTTGGTCGATCCCTTCGGCCGGCGCATTACCTACCTGCGACTCTCGGTGACCGATCGCTGCGATTTTCGCTGCACCTACTGCATGAGCGAAGACATGGTCTTCGCCCCGCGTGCGCAGATCCTCACGCTGGAGGAGCTGTACACCGTGGCCGATGCGTTCATCGGGCTGGGTGTCAAGCGCATCCGCATCACCGGTGGCGAACCGCTGGTGCGCAAGAATCTGCTCAGCCTGCTGCGTCGTCTCGGCGAGCGTCCGGAGCTCGAGGACCTGTCGATCACCACCAATGGTTCGCAGCTCTCGCACATGGCGGGCGACCTGCGTGCAGCCGGCGTCACCCGCCTGAACGTCAGCCTCGACTCGTTGCAGCGCGAACGATTCGCTGGTTTCACTCGCCGCGACATGCTCGATCAGGTACTGGCTGGCATCGACGCCGCAGTGGCCGCAGGCTTCAAGCGCATCAAGCTGAACAGCGTGGTGCAGACCGGGCGCAACGATGACGAAGTCCTTGGCCTGGTCGAGTACGCCATGGCCCGCGGCCTGGATATCAGTTTCATCGAAGAGATGCCCCTGGGCAGTGTGGTCAGCCATCAGCGTGAGCAGACCTTCTGCTCCAGCGAGGTGGTGCGCGAGCGCATCGAAGAGCGTTACTCGCTGGTCCGCAGCAGCCATGTCACAGGCGGCCCGTCACGTTACTGGCAGGTCAGCGGTAGCGATACCCGGGTCGGTTTCATCTCGCCGCACAGCAATAATTTCTGCGGCGACTGCAACCGCGTACGGGTGACCGCCGAGGGCAAGCTGGTGCTTTGCCTGGGGCACGACAATGCCCTGGATTTGCGCACCCTGATGCGCGCTCACCCCGGCAACAGCGAGCGACTGCGCGACGCGCTGCTCGAGGCCCTGCAGCTCAAGCCCGAACGCCACCACTTCGAAACGGATGAACAGGTGCAGGTCATCCGTTTCATGAGCATGACCGGCGGCTGAGAACCTGGCCAACGCTTGCTGCGTTCGTCTGCCACCGCGACCAGCCCCGCCTGTTTTGCCAGCGGCGTGTTGCCCGCGATGCCTCGAGCGGCTTGCGAGACAAAAGCTCTCCAGACGAGCGGTTCGCGCCCAGGCCGCGCGCGGCTTTGCCTGCAGCCGCTTGATGCCGCTCGGTGCACGGCGCTGGAAATTGCCCTGAACCTCCTCGACGAGCGCTCACTCCACTTAAGGGAGCGGCCCATACAGGGCTAATTTCTGAAGCTACGAGGAGATTCAAAGTGGATAACAAAGACGTTATTTCGGTACTGAACGACCTGATCGAAACCAGCAAAGATGGCGAGAAGGGCTTCAGCGAGTGTGCCGAGGACGTGAAAGAGCCGCGACTCAAGAGCTTCTTCACCCAGCGTTCGCAAGACTGCGCCAGTGCGGCTGCCGAACTGCAGCAGCTGGTGCGTGGCCTTGGCGGTGATCCGGAAACCAGTTCGAGCGTGGCGGGTGCTCTGCACCGTGGCTGGGTCGACCTGAAGTCGCTGGTGACCGGCAAGAGCGAAGAGGCCATCCTCAACGAGTGCGAGCGTGGCGAAGACGTGGCACTGAAAAACTACCGCGAAGCGCTGCAGAAAGACCTGCCAGCCAACGTGCGCAGCGTTCTGGAAAAGCAGCTGCAAGGTGTGCAGCGCAACCACGATCAGGTCAAGTCGCTGCGTGATACCGCACGCGCCAGCTGATCTGGATTCGTTGAAAAGGGGACGCCTCAGGGCGTCCTTTTTTGTGGCCGCGATTTCTTGCCAGCAGCGGCGAGGTCTGGGTTTCATTCATCGAGAATAGTTCTTAATGACGCTGGCGCGAGCCTTTGTTACGCTATATTTCCGTTTTTTCCGCTGCTGGCGTTCGCCGCCTGCTCCATCGCGCAGTAAAAGGTTTCTCCCTTCATGAATGTCTCCGCGCCTCTCGTCCGCCTCGCGGCCGCTCTCTGCCTGTTGCTCAGCGCTGTCGCGCATGCCACCGACTACCCACTCAGCGTGACCGACCTGGCCGGCCGCCAGGTGACCATCGAACACGAGCCCCAGCGCATCGTCCTGCAAGACGGCCGTGACCTGTTCAGCCTGGCGTTGCTCGACCGGGAAGACCCCTTCAAGCGCATCGCGGTGTGGAACAACATCATCAAGCGATCCGATCCAAACACCTGGCAGGTGTTCCAGAAGCAGTGGCCGAAGAGTTCCGGGCAGGCCGTCGACATGCAGTTCGGCGACGACGGCGACATGAACCTGGAGGCCGTTGTCGCTGGCAAGCCCGACCTGCTGGTATTCCAGCTGCGCGCACGCAAATCCTTGGAGGGCGCGGGTGTCGAACGCAAGCTCGCGGCCCTTAAGATTCCGGTGATCTACATCGACAGCGACCTGGATCCCGTCACTAACAGCCAGAAGAGCGTGGCCCTGCTCGGCAAGGTGCTCGACCGCGAAGCCCGCGCCACCGAGTACCTGGATTTCTACACGGCGCGTCTGGCGCAGGTTGATCAGTTAATCACCGAGCAGGGTAAGCGCCCGCTGGTATTCGTCGAGGCCAAGGCCGGGCAGGGCGGCGCCACCAGTTGCTGCTTCACCCATGGCGATGTGTACTGGGGCAAGCTCGTGCAGGCTGCTGGTGGCGACAACCTGGGTAGCCAGTTGCTGCCGGGCGCCACCGGTGACGTGACCCTGGAAACGGTAATCAGCAAGAAGCCCGAGGTTTACGTGATGAGTGGTACTCAGTTCCCGGGCAACACCTCGATTTCGCCACCCTTCGGCTTCGGTCCGACGGTGTCGCAGGCAGCTATCGACAAATCCATGGCTCAGTTGCTCAAACGCCCTGGCATGGCGCAGCTGCAGGCCACCCAGCAAAACCGCGTGTATGGCGTTTACCACCAGTTCTACGCCAGCAGCTGGAATATCCTGGCGGTCGAGTACCTGGCCCAGGCCTTCTACCCGAAAGCTGCCGAACGTCTTGACCCGGCGGCGAGCACCCGCACCTTGCTGGGCATGACCGGCCTTGGTGAGGTACCGGCGATCCTCTTCGGTCAGGCGCCTGCCAGTGAGTGATTCTGCAGTGGGCGCGCTGCCCGCCGACGGTTACCAGCAGCGTTACGCCAGGGCGGTGTGGCAGCGCAGCCTGCTGCTAGTCGGCCTTTTGCTGGTGGCGCTGATCGCCTTCATCGCGGATCTGGTGGTGGGCTCGGGTACGCTGAGTTTCGCCGATGCGGTGCAAGGCCTGTTCACCCCGGATCGGGTGGACGCCTCCACGCGGGTTATCCTCTGGGAGCTGCGCATGCCGATGACGCTGATGGCGGTGCTGGCCGGTACCTGCCTGGCACTGGCCGGGCTGATCATGCAGACGGTGCTCGACAACCCGCTGGCCGAACCCTTCACCCTCGGCATTTCTTCGGCAGCCGGATTCGGTGCAGCGCTGGCGCTGACCTTCAACCTGTCCCTGGCGCAGTGGCTGCCGGGTTTTGGTGCCGAGATGGTGGTGACGGCCAACGCCTTTCTGTTCTCGCTGCTCACCGTTGGCGTGATCCTGCTGCTGACCCGTGGGCAGATCGGCCTGCAGGCCATCACCCTGCTGGGGATCGCGGTGCATTTCGTGTTCAGCTCGCTGCTCGGCCTGGTGCAGTACGTTTCCAGCGTCGATCAGTTGCAGAGCATCGTGTTCTGGCTGATGGGCTCCTTGCTGCACGTGACCTGGAGCAAGGTCGCGCTGTGTGCCGCCATTGCGCTGGTGGCCGTGCCGCTGGTGCTGATGCAAGCCTGGGCACTGACCGCCTTGCGCAGCTTCGGCGAGCAGGCGGTGGTGTTCGGGATTCGCGTCAAGCGCGTGCGCACCCTGATGCTGGTGCTGGCGGCACTGCTGGCCGGTGCGGTGACTTCGGTGGTCGGCATCATCGGTTTCGTCGGCCTGGTCGCGCCGCATGTAGCGCGCTTACTGGTCGGCGAGGATCAGCGCTTCACCATTGGCGTGACGCTTGCCTGCGGCATCATCTTCGTCACGCTGGCGTCCCTGGCGAGCAAGCTGATCGTGCCGGGTGCCGTGCTGCCCATCGGTATGGTCACCTCGCTGATCGGTCTGCCGTTTTTCATCATTCTGATCCTGCGTGACCGGAGGCTGACGTCCCGATGAGTTTTGTCTGTCAGGATTACCGTGTTTCCCTTGGCGGTCGGCCGATCATCCGCGACTTCGCGGTACGTGCCGAAGCGGGCCGTACCCTCGCGCTGCTCGGCGCCAACGGTGCAGGCAAGTCGACGTTCATGAAAGGCCTGTGCGGGCTACTGCGTGCCGAGGGCTCGGCGACCATCGACGGCACGCAACTGATCGGCCTGGAGCCGGCATGGCGGGCGCGGCTGATCGGTTACGTGGCTCAGGACCTGACCCACCTCGATGTACGCCTGTCGACCTACGAGCTGCTGCTCCTGGCTCAACACGGCGGCGCGCGCGGCTGGGCCACCCAGCGGGACAGCCAGCGACGGGCCAGTGAAGTACTCGAACTGCTGGGCCTGCAGCGTTTCGCCGAACAGCAGCCGGGGCAGTTGTCCGGTGGCGAGCGGCAGATGATCTCGTTGGCCCTGGCACTGGTGCGCAGCCCGCGCCTGCTGCTGCTCGACGAACCCACCTCGGCGCTGGATCTGGCCAACCAGTTGCACATGCTCGAGGCGGTGAGCGCCTACACCCGCCGTGAAGGCATCGTCACCCTGGCGATCTTCCACGACATGAACCTGGCCAGCCGCTACGCCGACGACGCGCTGATGATCCGCGACGGCCAGGTGCACGGCTGCGGCACCACCGAAGCGATGCTCACACCGGCGCATCTGGCGGCCGTGTATGGCGTCGATTGCCGAACCCTGAGCGTGGACGACGGCGCTTACACCGCTATCTACCCAGTGTCGGTGATCGGCGCGTAGCTCCCCCAAGACCCACTGCCCGTAGGAGCCGGCTTGCCGGCGATTGGTGGCCCATGCTGCTGGGCTGGCGGAATACCTGCGGTCGCATCGCCCGCAAGCGGGCTCCTACGGGTATCCACAATCATGTAGGAGTCGGCTTGCCGGCGATTGGTAGCCATGCTGCCGAGCTGGCTGGATTCCTGCGCTCATATCGCCCGCAAGCGGGCTCCTACAGTCCATACGATCGCGTAGGAGCCGGCTTGCCGGCGATGCTTTTCGCCTGCAAACCGGGTTTCTCCAGTATCAGCTATCGCGGCGGTGCACGCTCTGCCCGGCGGCGAAGGTTTCCTTGATCACCCGGTCGTCACCCAAGGTAATCAGGGCGAACAACCGTTCGGCCAAGGTGTTGCTTTGCTTGAGGCGATAGTCGATCAACGGCGTGGCCTGGTAATCGAGCACCACGAAATCGGCATCCTTGCCCGCGCCGAAGTTGCCGATGCGCTCGTCCAGATACAGCGCCCGGGCGCTGCCTAGAGTGGCCAAGTACAGCGACTTGAACGGGTCCAGCTTCTGCCCCTGCAACTGCATGATCTTGTACGCCTCGCTCAACGAGCGCAGCTGCGAGAAGCTGGTGCCCGCGCCGATATCTGTACCCAGGCCGACGCGTACCTTGTGCTGTTCCATGCGTCGCAGATCGAACAGGCCGCTGCCGAGAAACAGGTTGGAGGTGGGGCAGAAGGCGACTGCCGAGCCGGTTTGCGCCAGGCGTTCGCATTCCGCATCGCACAGATGCACCGAGTGGGCGAATACCGAGCGCGGGCCGGTCAACTGGTGCTTGTCGTAAACGTCCAGGTAGCCGCTGTTTTCCGGGAACAGCTCCTTGACCCACTCGATCTCCTGGCGATTCTCCGAGAGGTGGGTATGCAGGTACAGATCCGGATACTCCTGCAGCAGGCGCCCGGCCATGGCCAGCTGCTCCGGCGTGCTGGTCGGCGCGAAGCGCGGGGTCACCGCGTAGTGCAGGCGACCCTTGCCGTGCCAGCGTTCGATCAGCTCACGGCTGTCGGCATAGCCGGTTTCGACGGTGTCGGTCAGTGCTGCGGGGGCATTGCGATCCATCAGCACCTTGCCGGCGATCATGCGCAGGTTCAGCGTTTCGGCCGCTTCGAACAGCGCATCTACCGACTGCTTGTGCACGCTGCCGAATACCAGCGCCGTGGTGGTGCCGTTGCGCAACAGTTCCTTGAGGAAGACAGCTGCCACTTCGCTGGCGTGGGCCTTGTCGGCGAAGCGCATTTCGGTAGGAAAGGTGTAGGTGTTCAGCCAGTCGAGCAACTGCTCGCCGTAGGCACCGATCATGCCGGTCTGCGGGTAGTGGATATGGGTATCGATGAAACCGGGGGTGATCAGCGCGTTTTCGTAATGGGTCAGCGCGATGCCAGGCAGGCGCGGCAACAGATCGGCCGCATGGCCAACCTCGCGGACCTTGCCATCCTCCACCAGCAGAATGCCGTCCTCGAAATAGGCGTAGGACGCTTCGATACCGACTTCGGCCGGGTCGGCCAGGCTGTGCAGAATGGCGCCGCGGTAGGCGTGGGTGACGTTGGACATGGGGCCTCGATTGCAATTCGGTGGAGCGGGGCTTGGCTTCGCGCAGGGAGAAACCAGCAGGGGCGAGCGCGTCGAGCGCAGGCATTCGCCGGGATGGAACGGGGATTTTGCTGGACAACGCCCCTGCCGACAAGAAAGTCGTCCCAGGGGCAGGTCGGATCAGGACGCCGTGCGCGCGGGCAGATCGATCGGTTGCGACACCGGCTTGGCGGTGCCCAGGGTTTCCGGCAGGAACATCAGCAGCAGAGCCGCGCAGCCGGCGACCGCCGAGAGCACCAGAAAGGCACTGTCGTAGCCGCCAGCTTCGGCCACGTAGCCAGCCAGGCCATTGCTAAGCGCCGCACCGATGCCGAACACCAGCGTCACTGCAGCCAAGCTGATGTTGAAGTGACCGCTGCCCTGGGTCAGATCGCGCACCATCAGTGGGATCAGGGCACCGAACAGCCCGGCACCAATGCCATCGAGCAGTTGCACCGAGACCAGCCAGACCGGGTCATCGCTGAGGGTGTACAGCACCCCGCGTATCGGCAGGATGAGAAAGCCGAACATCAGCAGCGGCTTGCGACCCCAGCTGTCGGCGCGGGCACCGACCAGCATCGCCGCGGGGATCATCACCAATTGGGCCGCGACGATACAGGCCGAGATCAGCGTGGTCGCCAGTTCGGGATTGGCCAGCGCCAGCTTCTGACCGACCAGTGGCAGCATGGCGGCGTTCGCCAGGTGAAACAGGGCGCAGCACAACGCCAGAAGAACCAGCGGTGGCTGGGTCAGCAGGTGGCGCAATGGGGTCAGCGCTCCACCGGTTTCCCGTCCCCGGGCCTGGTCGGCATCAATGGCCCGCGCGGGGATGCCAAGGGCCGAGATCATGCTCAGCAGCGCCATGCCGGTCATCAGATAGAACACCGCCACGGGGCCCCACAGGTAGGCGCAAGCGCCGGCCAACAGAGCCGCGCAGGCATTGCCCGCATGGTTGAAGGATTCGTTGCGGGCGATGCGCCGGGTGAAGGCCTTGGGCCCCACGATACCCAGGGTGATGCCTGCCAGCGCGGGCGCGAATACCGAGGACGCCATGCCCGCCGCTACCTGGCTGATGGTGACCCAGGCAAAGTCGGCACGCCACAGCATGGCCAGGCATGCCGCAGTGACCAGTACGGCTGCGACGACGATCAGCAGGCGTTTGTCGCCCACCCGGTCGACCAGCGCGCCAGCCGGTACCTGCGAGAGCAGGCCGGCGAGCCCGCCGAGCGCCATGACCAGACCGATATCGCCTGCCTGCCACTGATGCACCGACAGCAGGTAGATCGCCAGGTAAGGTCCCAGACCATCGCGGACATCGGCCAGGAAAAAATTCAGGCGATCCAGATGGGCTGCCCATGCGCGTGTCGGCATGTTGATGAACCTCGAACAATGTAGGGGGAGTGCTGATCCGCGAGCGGCAATGGCGAGGAGGATTCGCCGGCCTGGCGTTTTGATGCGGCCGATCGAACGGCGTTCCATCGATCTTCAGATCGGGGCACAGTCAAAACACGCTGCTGTGCTAAACTCCCCGGCCTTTCTGGTGATCGGCCAGGTCCTGTCGCCTACAAAGCATTGCGCCTTCAAGGACATATATGACGCTGTGCGCCATTAACCCATCCACTCGATTCGTTGCCGTGTCGGCGAGCTCCCCTGCATGCGCCTGAAGTCCATCAAGCTGGCGGGCTTCAAGTCCTTCGTCGACCCCACCACGGTGAACTTTCCGAGCAACATGGCGGCGGTGGTCGGGCCCAATGGCTGCGGCAAATCCAACATCATCGATGCCGTGCGCTGGGTGATGGGCGAGAGCTCGGCGAAGAACCTGCGCGGCGAGTCGATGACCGACGTCATCTTCAACGGCTCCAATACCCGCAAGCCGGTGACTCAGGCCAGCATCGAGCTGATCTTCGACAATTCCGACAACACCCTGACCGGCGAGTACGCGGCCTTCGCGGAAATCTCCATCCGCCGTCGGGTAACGCGCGACAGCCAGAACACCTATTTCCTCAACGGCGTGAAATGCCGTCGTCGTGATATCACCGATATTTTCCTCGGGACCGGCCTGGGCCCGCGCAGCTACTCGATCATCGAGCAGGGCATGATCAGCAAGCTGATCGAGGCCAAGCCGGAGGAACTGCGCAATTTCATCGAAGAAGCGGCAGGTATCTCCAAGTACAAGGAGCGCCGGCGGGAAACCGAAAGCCGCATCCGCCGCACCCAGGAAAACCTCGCGCGTCTCGCTGACCTGCGCGAGGAACTGGAACGGCAACTCGAGCGCCTGCACCGCCAGGCCCAGGCCGCCGAGAAGTATCAGGAATACAAGGCCGAGGAGCGCCAGCTCAAGGCACAGCTGACCGCATTGCGCTGGCAGGCGCTGAACGAGCAGGTTGGCCAGCGCGAAGCGGTGATCGGCAACCAGGAAATCGGTTTCGAGGCGCTGGTTGCCGAACAGCGCAACGCCGATGCCAGCATCGAGCGCCTACGCGACGGTCACCATGAGCTGTCCGAACGTTTCAACCTGGTGCAAGGGCGCTTCTATTCGGTGGGCGGTGACATCGCCCGCGTCGAGCAGAGCATTCAGCACGGCCAGCAGCGCCTGCGCCAGTTGCAGGACGATCTGCGCGAGGCCGAGCGGGCGCGCCTGGAAACCGAATCGCACCTGGGCCATGACCGCACCTTGCTGGCGACCCTGGGCGAAGAGCTGGCCATGCTCGAGCCGGAGCAGGAACTCACCGCCGCTGCAGCCGAGGAGTCGGCTGCAGCTCTGGAAGAGGCCGAAACCGGCATGCACGGTTGGCAGGAGCAGTGGGACGGCTTCAATCAGCGCAGCGCCGAGCCGCGCCGCCAGGCGGAAGTGCAGCAGTTGCGCATTCAGCAGCTGGAGCACAGCCTGGAGCGCCTCAGCGAGCGCCAGCGCCGCCTGGTCGACGAGCTGCAGCAGTTGGCAGCTGATCCCGAGGATGCCGCGATCATCGAACTGGGCGAGCAGATCGCCGTTGGTGAGCTGGATCTGGAGCAGCTGCAGGAGCAGGAAGCCGAGCAGGCAGAGCGGCTGCAACAACTGCGCGAGGACCTTCAGCAGGCCGGCCAGGCTCAGCAGCAGGCGCAGGGTGAACTGCAGCGCCTGAGTGGCCGTCTGGCTTCTCTGGAGGCCCTGCAACAGGCTGCGCTCGATCCCGGCACTGGCGCGGCAGAATGGTTGCGCGAGCACGGCCTGGACAAGCGCCCGCGTCTGGCCGAAGGGCTGCGTGTGGAGACCGGCTGGGAATTGGCGGTGGAAACCGTACTCGGCGCCGACCTGCAGGCCGTGCTGCAAGATGATTTCAGCGGCCTGGACTTTTCCTCCCTCGAACAGGGCGAGCTGCGCCTGGTGTCGACCGGAAGCGATGGCCAGCGCATCGCCGGCAGCCTGCTCGACAAGATCGAATCACCGGTCGACCTGGCTCCCTGGCTGGGGCGTGTGCGCCCGGTCGAGAGTCTCGAGCAGGCCTTGGCCGAGCGCGCCGGGCTGGCCTCTGGTGAAAGCCTGGTCAGCCGCGACGGTTACTGGGTCGGCCGGCATTTTCTGCGCGTACGGCGTGCCAGCGAGGCGCAGAGCGGCGTGCTCGCCCGTGGCCAGGAGCTGGAAAGCCTGGGCCTGGAACGCGAAGAGCGTGAGGCCGCACTGGCGCTGCTCGACGAGCGCCTGCAGGGCTTGCGTGAGCGTCAGCGCCATGAAGAAGAATTGCGCGAGCAGCAGCGTCGTCAGTTGCAGGATCAGGCGCGGCGCCTCGGCGAGCTGAAGGCACGTCTGTCCGCTGGCCAGGCCAAGGCCGAGCAGTTGCTGCTACGTCGTCAGCGTATCGAGGCCGAGCAGCAGGAGTTGGGCGAGCAGCGTGCGCTGGAAACCGAACAGCTCGGCGAATCGCGCCTGTATTTGCAGGATGCGCTGGATAGCATGGCCCTCGACAACGAGCAGCGGGAAAGCCTGCTGGCCAGTCGCGACGCCTTGCGCGAGCGGCTCGATCGGGTGCGTCAGGACGCCCGCCAGCACAAGGACCATGCCCACCAGTTGGCGGTACGCCTGGGCTCGCTGCGCGCCCAGCACGATTCCACGCGCCAGGCGCTGGAGCGCCTCGAGCTGCAGTCCGAGCGCCTGCATGAAAAACGCGAGCAGCTGGATCTGAATCTGGAAGAGGGTGCCGCTCCGCTGGAAGAGTTGCGCCTGAAGCTCGAAGAGTTGCTCGAGCGACGCATGGGGGTCGAAGAGGAGTTGCGCCTGGCGCGCCTGGCTCTGGAGGATGCCGACCGCGAACTGCGTGATGCCGAGAAGCGCCGCACCCAGGCCGAGCAGCAAGCGCAGTTGCTGCGCGGCCAACTGGAGCAGCAGCGTCTGGAGTGGCAATCGCTGAACGTGCGCCGCAAGGCCCTGCAGGATCAGTTGCAGGAAGACGGCTACGACCTGCATGGGGTGCTCGCCACGCTGCCCGAGGGTGCGAGCGAGAACGCCTGGGAGCAGACGCTGGAGCAGATGGCGGCACGCATCCAGCGTCTTGGCGCGATCAACCTGGCGGCCATCGAGGAGTACCAGCAGCAATCCGAGCGCAAGCGCTATCTGGACGCCCAGGACGCCGACCTGGTCGAAGCGCTGGATACCCTGGAAAATGTCATCCGCAAGATCGACCGGGAAACCCGCAACCGTTTCAAGGAAACCTTCGACCAGATCAACGCCGGGTTGCAGGCGTTGTTCCCGAAAGTTTTCGGCGGCGGCAGCGCATATTTGGAACTCACCGGCGAAGATCTACTCGATACCGGGGTGACCATCATGGCGCGTCCGCCGGGCAAGAAGAACAGCACCATCCATTTGCTGTCCGGCGGCGAGAAGGCACTGACGGCGCTGGCGCTGGTATTTTCGATCTTTCAGCTCAATCCGGCCCCGTTCTGCATGCTCGACGAGGTGGACGCGCCGCTCGACGATGCCAACGTCGGACGGTACGCGCGGCTGGTCAAGGAGATGTCGGCGACCGTGCAGTTCATCTACATCACCCACAACAAGATCGCCATGGAAATGGCCGATCAGCTGATGGGGGTGACCATGCACGAGCCTGGTTGTTCGCGATTGGTGGCGGTGGATGTCGAGGAGGCATTGGCGATGGTGGACAGCTGATGCGTGGTTACACAGATTCTGTTGCGTAAAAACTGGCTGGAGTGGCGGTTTTACAGCGTTTTGCCGGTGTAAAGTTGCCTTTCGTCGTGCTAGCTTAACGCCCACTTTTGTTGCACGTGGGAAAACGCCATTCAGAACATGGAGTTGGCGCCACGTTTCAAGGTCATCGATACGGGCCAGGACGCCTTTTTTAATCAATTTTTGCTTTAGGGGTCAGGACATTTCATGGAATTCGGTCTACGCGAGTGGCTGATCATCATCGGCATCATCGTCATCGCCGGCATCCTCTTCGACGGGTGGCGGCGGATGCGCGGTGGCAAGGGCAAGCTCAAGTTCCGGCTGGATCGCAGCGTGTCGAACCTGCCGGATGACGAAGGGGATCCCGACGTGCTCAGCCCGCCACGGGTGATCGAGCGCAATCACGAGCCATCGCTGGACGAGGACGATCTGCCGTCGCTGAGCGCGCGGGACGTCAACAGCCGTCGTCGCGGCGAGCCGCGTCAGGGTGACCTGGACCTGGTCGCCGACGAGCCGGTGCCCATGCTGCTGACTCCAGTCGAAGACGAAGACACGGGCCGCGACAGCCTGTCCGCCAAGTCCGTCAACAAGGATCAGGCGCCGGTAGACGAAGTGCTGGTGATCAATGTCATCGCCCGCGACGAGCAGGGCTTCAAAGGGCCAGCATTGCTGCAGAACATTCTGGAAAGTGGCCTGCGTTTCGGCGAAATGGATATCTTCCACCGTCACGAAAGCATGGCTGGCAACGGCGAGGTGCTGTTCTCCATGGCCAACGCACTGAAACCCGGTACGTTCGATCTGGACGACATCGAAGGTTTCAGCACCCGAGCGGTGAGCTTCTTCCTTGGCCTGCCAGGCCCGCGCCACCCCAAGCAGGCCTTCGACGTGATGGTCGCCGCGGCGCGCAAGCTGGCTCACGAGCTCAACGGTGAGCTGAAAGACGATCAGCGCAGCGTACTCACTGCACAAACCATCGAACACTACCGTCAGCGTATCGTCGAATATGAACGCCGACTGTTGACCCAGAAGCGCTAAGCAGCCACTGCAAGCTGCGAGCCCCAAGCTACAAGCCGCGCGCTTGGCTTGGGGTTTTTCATTTCTGTGTTGCCGTCGTACCTTGTCGAGAACTACCCCATGAAAGACTCCGCCCAACGCATCCTCGAACTGCGCACCGAACTGGATGTGCACAACTACCGCTATTACGTGCTCGACGAGCCGAGCGTGCCGGATGCCGAGTACGATCGACTGTTCCGCGAGCTGCAAGCGCTCGAAACCGAGCACCCGGAGCTGGTGACACCCGATTCGCCAACCCAGCGGGTGGGTGGCGAGGCGCTCAGCGCCTTCGGTGAAGTGCGTCATGAGGTGCCGATGCTCAGCCTTGGCAACGCCTTCGAAGAAGATGACCTGCGCGCGTTCGACCGCAGTGTGCAGAGCGGTCTCGGTTTGCAGGGCGGCGATCTGTTCGGTGGTGGTGTGGACGTCGAATACAGCTGCGAGCCCAAGCTCGACGGCCTGGCGGTGAGCCTGCTGTATCGCGATGGCAAGCTGGTGCGTGGTGCTACCCGGGGGGACGGCACCACCGGTGAAGACATCAGCGTCAACGTGCGCACCATCCGCAATGTTCCGCTCAAGTTGCAGGGCAGCGGCTGGCCGGATGTGTTGGAAGTGCGGGGGGAAGTGTTCATGTCCCGCGCCGGTTTCGAGCGGCTCAATGCCAGCCAGGCCGAGATCGGTGGCAAGACCTTCGCCAACCCTCGCAACGCGGCGGCTGGCAGCCTGCGTCAGCTGGACTCGAAGATCACCGCCAGCCGTCCGCTGGAGTTCTGCTGCTATGGGCTCGGCCAGCACAGCGCCGAACCGGCTACCACCCAGGTCGGCATGCTGCAACGTCTGAAGAGCTGGGGCATTCCCATCAGCCCCGAGTTGAAACTGGCCAAAGGTGTCGAAGACTGCCTGGCCTATTACCGCGATATCGGCGAGCGGCGCATGGGCCTGGCCTATGACATCGACGGCGTGGTGTTCAAGGTCAACAACATCGAGGACCAGCAGCAACTGGGCTTTCGCGCACGCACGCCGCACTGGGCCATCGCTCACAAGTTTCCCGCCATGGAAGAGCTGACCGAGTTGCTCGACGTGGAATTCCAGGTTGGCCGCACCGGTGCCGTGACGCCCGTCGCCCGTCTCAAGCCGGTCAAGGTGGCCGGGGTGACGGTGTCCAACGCGACGCTGCACAACATGGATGAGGTAGCGCGCCTCGGCGTGATGATCGGCGACACCGTGATCATCCGCCGCGCGGGGGACGTGATCCCGCAGGTCATGCAGGTCGTCACTGATCGTCGTCCCGAGGACGCCCGCCCGGTCGCCGTGCCTGAGCAATGCCCCGTGTGTGGCTCGGCGGTGGAGCGTACCCAGTTGATCAAGCGCAGCAAGGGCCGCGAAACGGTCAGCGAGGGCGCGGTGTATCGCTGCGTCGGGCGCCTGGCCTGCGCGGCTCAGCTCAAGCAGGCGATCATTCATTTCGTTTCGCGTCGCGCCATGGACATCGAAGGCCTGGGCGAGAAAAGCGTCGAGCAATTGGTGGACGAAGGCCTGGTAGGCTCGCCCGCCGATCTCTACACCCTGCAGTTCGAACAGATCGTCGGCCTCGAAGGCTTCGCGGAGGTCTCCAGCCGCAAGCTGCTCGATGCCATTGCCGACAGTAAGCGACCCGCCCTGGCACGCTTCATCTATGCGCTGGGCATTCCCGATGTCGGCGAGGAGACGGCCAAGGTGCTGGCGCGTTCCCTGGGCTCTCTGGAGCGGGTTACCCAGGCGCTACCCGAGGTGCTGACCTACCTGCCTGATGTCGGTCTGGAGGTCGCCCACGAGATTCACAGCTTCTTCGAGGACGCGCACAACCAGACCGTCATCGAGCACCTTCTCGAGCGTGGCCTGGAACTGCAGGATCAGGGCGAGCTGTCCGCCGAGTTCGCGGCCAGCACGACACTGGGCGGGCTGCTCGACAAGCTGAACATCCCCTTCGTTGCAGTGACCGGCGCGAAGAACCTGGCGGAGCGCTTCAAGAGCCTCGACGGCGTGATCGCTGCCGACTGGCTCGACCTGAGTGCCATGAAAGGGCTCAACGAAAAGGCCAAGCAATCGGTGCGGGAGTTCTTCTCCAACGCTGAAAATGTCGAGCGGGCACGGGCCATCGAAGCGCAACTGCGTGATTTTGGCATGCACTGGGAATGCGAGAAAAAGGTGGTCGAAGGCCTGCCGCTGGCCGGTCAGACCTGGGTGCTCACCGGCAGCCTGGAAGTGATGAGCCGCGATATCGCCAAGGACAAGCTCGAAGCCCTGGGCGCCAAGGTCGCCGGCTCGGTATCGGCGAAGACCACCTGCGTGGTCGCCGGCCCCGGCGCCGGCTCGAAGCTGGCCAAGGCTAACGAGCTGAACGTTGCCGTGCTCGATGAGCAGACCTTCATCGCCAGGTTGGCGGATTACGGCATCGGCACCGAGTAAGGGCTTCATGCCCCGTAGGAGCCACGACCCCCGCGGCGAATGACTCGGGCAATCTCGATAGCGAGATATATCCGCCATTCGCCCCGGGGGCGGAGCTCCTGCAAACGCGCTGCATGGCGCCGCGACCGTGTAGGAGCCGGCGTGCCGGCGAATGGCGGGCATGCCTCGGTTCTGCGTGATGAGCGCAATCGTTCTGGCCCGCAGCGGGCTCCTACGGTGTATGGCTTGTTTGCGAGCCGGCTCGCCCGGTATCGAGCCTCAGCCGCCCGCGAACATCATCCAGAACGATGTGCCAACACCGACGACGCTTTCCCCGGCCACCAAGCCTGCCGCTGCGGCGATGGTGAAGCGCTCGCCCAAGCTCCGCCAGCGGGACTGGATTACCCAGGCGAGCAGGGCGCCCAGCGCCATCATCAGCGAGATGGAGGCGGGGATGATGAACGCCAGACCGAATGCCGCCGAGCTCGGCAGCAGGCGGGCGAAGGTCGATTGCACGGGCAGGCTGGCTTCCAGGATGCCGAACAGCACGCCGCTGAGTGCGCCGACCAGCATGGCCCAGCGGACGCTACTGTCGATCGAATCCAGGCCATAGCCCAGCACTTCGGCCACCGCTTTCCAGGTGGCCACGGCCGGGGCGGGCCATTGCTCGGTAATCAGCATGGCCTGGGGGTCGGGAATCAGAATCTGATAGACCAGCACGCCGACGATGCTGCCGACGAAGATGCCCAGGCACTGGGCGACCAACTGGTTGTAGGGCTTGGCACCGATGGCATGGCCGACCCGGAAGTCATTGAGCAGATCGGTGCATTGCCCGGCAGCCCCTCCCGCGGTGTTGGCGGCCATCAGGTTGACCCCAACCTGCCCGGGAGCGATGAGGCCGAAGGTCAGCTGGGACAACTGGCCCGTGGCGCCAATCGGTGGAATACCCGTGGCGCCTACCACCCGCGCCGCCATGCAGGCGAGCGCGACCGCCAGCGGGACGCTGAGCAGAGCCATCAGCGGGTCGATATCGAACAGCAGCACCTGCAGGATGACCACCAGTAGCGATGCCAGCCCGAGCATGGCCAAAGGCAGCGTTGCCGGTGCGTGCCTGTTGCGATCGGGCGTCGCCTTGGCCAGGCGGCGGCTGACCCGGTAACGCACCGCCAGGGAAGTGAGCGTGGCGCACACCAGCAATGTCACGCCGGGCCACAGCAGCCACTCCACCAACGGGCCGAATTGCGGGCCGCTGGCGTCTGCTGCAATCGGCACCAGGCCGCTGCCGAGCAGCCAGGGTGCCAGCCCTCCCCAGGCGATCAGTGCCCCGAGTAGCAGGGAAAGGCCGACGCGAATACCGATGATCCCGCCAAAACCGATCAGCAGAGGAGAGGGGTCGAGACTGAAGGTGAGCCGCTCGAGACTCGCCGAGGGCGACCAGCGCGGCAGTGCCAGGAGGGTATCGGTCCACTTGACCAGGCCGCCGAGCAGGGCTGCCGCGCCCAGCACGTAGAGACGCTGCAGTGCGTCACGGCCGTGGTTGTAGACCTGCTGCATGGTTTCCAGCGTGGCGACCGCCTCGGGAAAGCGCAACCGCGTGTCCTCGACCATGCTGCGGCGCAGGTACCAGGCCACCCAGATACCCAGAAAGCTCACCGAGAACACCCAGGCCACCAACGGCAGGGTCGGCAGTTGCTGGCCGGTCAGCAGGGTATAGGCCGGTATCGGAGCGACCAAGCCACCGGAGATGATCGAGGCGGCAGCCGATGCCGTGGTCTGATTGATGTTGCTTTCGCGCATGCTCCAGGCGGTGCCCAGGCGCCAGCGCACCAGGCTCTGCCAGATCCCGTAACTGACCAGCAGGGCGATGATCGACATGTTGAACGACCAGCCGATCTTCAGGCCGGAATAGATATTCGATGGCGTCAGCAAGGCGCCGAGCAGCACACCTGAAAACAGTGCGCGGAAGGTGAGTTCGCGGTCGGCGGGCATGGCGAACCTGCATCTGACGGATGTCGTCGTTTGAGGCGACAGGTCGGCTTGGGTTCAGTCTTATCGAGAGGGGCGTGCAGCGGGGATGCAGCGGGGCGCCTGGCGACGCCCCGCCGATGGATCAGTTGACCGCGTCGGTCAGGGCCTTGGCCGGTACGAATTTCACTACTTTCTTGGCTGCGATTTCGATGGCTTTGCCAGTCTGCGGGTTGCGACCGGTGCGGGCCGGGCGCTCGCTGACCTTCAGTTTGCCGATACCTGGCAGGGTGATTTCACCACCATTTTCCAAGGCGTCGCTGACGATCTCGCTGAGTTGGTCGAGCGCCGCACGGACGGTGGTCTTCGGCGTGTCGATGGCTTCTGCGATGTCACCGATCAATTGGTCTTTGGTAATGGCCATGTGGTTGCTCCTTGGGGATGAAAAGGTGTGGCATCGATTGATGCCCGTGAAACATAGGTAATCGACCAGCCCGTGGGCCTGGCCGATCAGGCCTCATTGTGACCCACCTGCTCTCGGTAAATTCCCGTGGCAGTGCTCAATTACGGGCATCGGCCGCAGTTTTTCCATTTATCCGGCCTTTCCCGAAGAGCGAGGACGATGATGGCTGTGTGCCTGCGCATGATGACGGATTGCGGCTATGCTGCTGGAAACGAGGTGCCAGAACCATTCACAGGTGTTCGGGGGTTGCCATGCCGCGCTTGCTCGCTGATCTCGGGTTTCGTTCGAAGATCGCTCTGCCGATCGTCTTTCTGGCTCTGTTGCTGTTGCTGATGGGCGCACTGGGCATGTGGGGCATTGCTCAGGTGGTCGACTCCAGCAATCGCCTGACGCACCGCTACCTGCCGGGTGTCAGCCTACTGCTCAACGCCGATCGTGACCTCTACCAGGCGCTGGTCGCCGAACGCAGTCTGCTGGGCGAGGTCTCCGTGGAGCATGTCGCTGACCTTCGCAAGTCACAGGTGGACAACGTCAAGCAGGCCGCCGACCGGGTCAAGGCCTATGCGCAGATGCAGCCAGGCGACGAGGCGCTGCGATTGGTCTCGGACTTCGAGCGCGCCTTCTCCAGCTGGGAGCGCACCGCCGCGCAAGTCGTGCAACTGGCTGCTACCGATCCCGCTGCCGCGTCGCGCCTCAGTTTCGGTGACGGCGAGGCGCAGTTCGATGCCATGCGTGATGTGATCGACAAGCTCGGTGAGCTGGAGGATAAGGCCGCCAACGGGCTGGGCGTTGCCGCCATTGCCCATGGTGAGCGCCTGGCCTGGCAGCAGGGTGCGGTGGTGGTTTGTGGCCTGCTGGTCTGCCTGTTGCTGATCCTCGGATTTCCTGCGCTGGTGACCCGACCGCTGCATCGGCTGCTTACCCGTATCGAGCAACTGGCCGATGGTGATGGTGATCTTCGGGTGCGCCTGGAGGTGACCTCACGTGATGAACTGGGGCGCCTGAGTCAGGCGTTCAACCGCTTTCTCGACAAACTGCAGCCGCTGATCAGCGAGGTGGGCCGTGTTACCGGTGAAGTCGCGAGCTCCGCGCAGAGCCTGGCTGGAATGGCGAGTGCCAATGACCGGCTGATCAACAGCGAACATGCGGCGGTGGATCAGGTCAGCACGGCAGCTACCGAGATGAGCGCAGCGGTCCATGAGGTGGCGCGCAGTGCTCAGGGGGCCGCTGACGCGGTACGCAATGCAGAAACCCAGTCCCGTGACGGCGCGCGGGTGGTCGGGGCGACCATCCAGTCGATTCGGCAGCTGGCGCTCGAGGTGGAAAGTGCCTCGGACAGCATCCAGTCGCTCGAGCAGGACGCAGGCAAGATCGGTGAGGTGTTGGCGGTGATCCGTGGCATCGCCGAACAGACCAACCTGCTGGCCCTCAATGCCGCCATCGAAGCGGCGCGTGCCGGCGAGCAGGGTCGCGGCTTCGCGGTGGTTGCTGACGAGGTTCGGGCCCTGGCCGCTCGTACCCAGGAGTCCACCAAGGACATTCAGGACATGATTCAGCGTTTGCAGGGCGGTGTGCAGAATGCCGTCAAAGCCACCCACGCAGGCAGCGTCAAGGCGCGCGAAAGCGTTGAACAGGCTGCCGGTGTCGATCAGGCACTGAGCGATACCGGCGATTCGCTGCAGCGCATCAACGACATGGCCGCACAGATCGCCACGGCCTGCGAGGAGCAGAGCAGCGTTACCGAAGAAATCGCCCGCAACATCAGCGATATTCGCGAGCTTTCCAACGAGGCGGCGCACACCTCGCAACAGAGCACCGCGGCCAGCCAGCGCCTGTCGGAGCTGTCCACCGACCTCGCCCGGCTGGTGGGACGCTTTCGAGTCTGATGGCTAAGGTGCACGCTAAGTGCTTGAAGCAGTTGTAAGTTCGGCGCAAGCCGGTACAATGGCGCCGGCTCACTGCAAGGTGAGCAGCGTTATGGTGGCCCTGCCGGTCCCCCCGCAACGATTACCCGTGAACCTGGTCAGATCCGGAAGGAAGCAGCCACAGCGGGAACATTGTGTGCCGGGGTGTGGCTGGTAGGGTCGCCTCCATTCCAAGGCCCACTCGGGTCGTATCTTCGCCTGTTTTCTCGACGCTCGGCACATGCCGCAGCGGCGTTTTCGTGTGTCCGTCACTTCGATCTCCATGCACCAGCAGCCGCGGCAGCCAAAAAAAGCCCGTCACGAAGACGGGCTGAAGGGTGACACTGGATGAGTGGTGTAAGCGTTACAGGATCGACAGCGGATAGTTGAAGATCAGGCGGTTCTCGTGGAGATCCTGGCCGACGTCACGGCGTACGTCGGAGTTACGCCAGCGCACGCTGAGGTTCTTCAGGGTGCCGTCCTGAATGGTATAGGCCAGCTCGGATTCGCGGCCCCACTCTTCGCCATCCTTGCGGCCGTCGGCGGTGTGGATGCTGTCACCGCTGACATAGCGGTTCATCAGGGTCAGGCCCGGGATGCCAACACCCGCGAAGTTGAAGTCATGGCGTACCTGCCAGGAGCGCTCGTTCGGGGCGTCATAGCTGTTGGTGAAACCGTCGTTGACCAGGGTGCCGCCGCTGGTGCCGTCGACGCGCATGAACTTGGTGGAACCGTTGAGCTTCTGGTACGCCACGGTAAAGGTGTTGCTGCCGGTCTTCGCGGAGAAACTGCCCTGATAGACCTTGTTGTCCAGGCGGCCGGCTTTGGCCGCACCTTCGTCCTTGCCGTCGATGTAGCCGAGGTTGGCACCGAGAACCCAGTCACCTACCGGCTGGCTATGGGTCAGTTGCAGGTAGCTCTGTTGGTAGATGTCTTCCAGACGCGCGTGCCAGACACCGACCATGGTGTTGTTGCCGTTGAACTTGAATTCACCGCCACCGAAGTTGAAATCATCGCCTTTGATGTTGTTGTAGGTGAGGTCTTCGCGGCTGGCGTCGTTACGCTGGCTGTTCTTCCAGAACTGACCGCCGTAAAGGGTCAGGCCATCGATTTCGCTGGAGGTCAGCTGCGCACCCTGGAAGGTTTGCGGCAGGGAGCGACCGTCGTCCGCACGTAGGATCGGCAACACGGCGAACCATTCACCGACCTTCAGCTCGGTCTTCGACAGGCGGGCCTTGGCAGCCACGGCGGTGCGGCCGAAGTCGTCAGCGGCCTGGCCGTCACCATGGATCGGCATCAGCTGGGTGTTGGCGGCACCGCGATTACCGTCCAGCTTGATGCTGTACAGGCCCAGTACGTCGAGACCTACGCCGATGGTGCCGGCGGTGTAGCCGGAGCGGGCATCGAGAATGAAGCTCTGGGTCCAGCCTTCGGCCTGACCCTGACGCTCGCCGCGGATTACCGGGTCGGTGCCGTTGAGGTAGTTGCGGTTGAAGTAGTAGTTGCGCAGGCCGAGGCTGACCTTGGCATCTTCAACGAAGCCTTCGGCGTGGGCGCTCATTGGCAGGGCCAGGGAAACACCCAGCGCCAGCAGCGAGGGGGCCAGCAACAAGGGGCTGCGCACAGCGGTTGCGATCAGAGTCATGACTGTTTTTCCTGTTATCAGGACGCACTTGTCCTGCCGCCTGGGCGGAATTGTTTTCTGTCATCGATTGTTTGGAGATCGCCTGTGCAGGCGCTCCGGTGCTGCAAGGCTGGGCAGGTTGCCTGCCCAGCCAATCCATCAAGGTTGCGCAATACCGACGCTGTCAGGCGAGATTTCGATGGCCTTGGCCTTGTACATCGACCAGGCGGTAACCGACTGCCAGCGCTTGAGGAACTGCTCGGCCTCGGCGCCGTTGAGGTTCAGGCTCTGCGCACCGTAGTTCTTCAGGAAGCCCTGGAACTCTTCATTGGCAACGGCCTTGGCATAGGCTTCGACCAGTTTCTGCTTGATGTCGTCCGGCGTGTCCTTGTGCACGAAGGCGCCCCAGAACGGGCCCCACGGCAGGTACTCGCCAATGTCCGGCAGGGCTTTGGTGATCGGTTCAACGCCGGGCAGTTCGGGCACCTCTTCGGCAGCCAGTACGGCCAGCGCCTTGAGTTTGCCGGAGCGCACCAGTTCCTGGG
Source organism: Pseudomonas sp. MEJ086 (assembly GCF_030209025.1). Classification (NCBI taxonomy): domain Bacteria; kingdom Pseudomonadati; phylum Pseudomonadota; class Gammaproteobacteria; order Pseudomonadales; family Pseudomonadaceae; genus Pseudomonas; species Pseudomonas sp. MEJ086. Next base: position 13,320 of record NZ_JARVSV010000032.1, on the reverse strand, counting down.
CGGCGGCCAGGCTCAGTGGCATGAAGTCGATGTGCTTGCCCATCAGCGCGGTGATGCCGGGGCCGTCGCCACCGAAGGTCACTTCACGGACCTTCAATTCACCAACGGCGTTGACCATGGCATGTACGGTGCTTGGCAGGCCGCCGGCGCCGGTGGAACCCATGCGCAGGGTGTCCGGTTTTTCCTTGGCCGCAGCCAGCAGGTCGGCCATGGAGTTGAACGGGCTGTCGGCGTTGGTGGCGATCACCACGACGTTCTGGCCAATGATGTTGACTGGGTAGAAGTCGCTGTAGTCGAACTTGGCCAGGCCCAGTACCGGGTACAGCTGCGGGTTTTCGGCGCCCAGCAGCAGGGTGTAGCCGGTGGGTTTCTGCTGCAGCACGTAGCTGCTGCCGATCACCGCTGTGCCACCGGGACGGTTGTTGAGGATCAGCTTGGTGCCCAGTTCCTTCTCGACATAGGGCGCCAGGCTGCGCATCACGTTGTCGGTGGCGCCGCCGGCACCCCAGGGAATCACCGCCTGAATGCTGCGTTCCGGATAATCGGCGTGGGCGGGCAGGGCGAGCGTCAGGGCACTAAGGGAAAATGCGACGCCGGTAAGTAGTTGCTTGAGCATGTGGGAGACTCTCCATTGGTTGTTTTTATATATCCGTTTCCGGGCATGCGTGACGCGGTGTATCAAGGTTGAACCGATGCGGCCTTGCGCTTGCGCTTGAGCCAGCCGAACAGTGGGGTGTTGCTCAGTAGTACCAGCACCAGGGCGCTGGAAAGAATCAGCGACAGCGGACTGCTGACCATTTCGCCCAGCAGCTCGACGGGGTTGTCGCCGACCGACGCCATGGCCTGGCGGTAGGAGCTGTCCATCAGCGGGCCGAGAATGACGCCGAGAATGATCGGCCCCATCTGGAAACCGAAGGCCTTGAGGAAATAGCCGAGCAGGCCGAAGCCAAGCATCCAGTACACCTCGGTCATGCTGCTGTTCAGCGAGTAGGAACCGACGGTGCAAAGCACGAGGATCAGGGGGATCAGCACGGCCTTGGGCAGTTCCACGACCTTGGCGAACAACTTGATGCCCATCAGACCGAAGATCAGCAGGAAGATGTTGGCCAGTGCCAGGTTGCCGACGGTGAACCAGAAGATGTGCGGGTTCTCCACCATCAGCATCGGGCCGGGGTTGAGACCGTGGATGACCAGCGCGCCGATGATCACCGCAGTGACCGCGTCGCCTGGCATGCCCAGTGTCAGCATCGGCACGTAGGCGCTACCCACCGCGGCGCTGTTGGCGGTTTCCGGTGCCACCAGGCCCTCGTAGGCGCCCTCGCCGAAGGGTCGGGTCGGGTTCTTGACCGTACGCTTGGCATGGTCGTAGGCGAGCAGGGCAGCGATCTCGCCGCCGACCCCCGGCAGCACGCCAACCAGTACGCCGATCACCGAGGTGCGCAGCGACAGCGGCAGGAACTTGATCACCATCGCCAGCGACGGGATGATCTTGTCGACCTTCTGTTTCACCGCCTGGGTGCTGAGGTTGTGAAGCTGGAAGAGGGCCTCCGCCACGCCGAACAGGCCGATCATCACCACCACGTAGTGGATGCCGCCCATCAACTCCATCTGGCCCATGGTGAAGCGTCCTTCGGCGGTGACCGGGTCCATGCCGACCATGCCGATGACCGCACCCAGCGCGACCGCGAAGATGCCCTTGGCGAGGCTGCCGTCGGCCAGGCTGCCGACCAGCATCAGGCCGATGGCGGCGATCAGGAAGTAATCGCGTGGGGCGAATTTCAGCGCCAGGTCACCCAGAATCGGCGCGGCGCAGGCCAGGACCACGGTGCCGACCAGCCCACCGATTACCGACATCACCGTGCTCAGGCCAATCGCCCGGCCCGCCTCGCCCAGCTTCGCCAGCGGGTAGCCGTCGAACGAGGTGGCCACGGAGGATGGCCCACCGGGAATGTTCAGCAGGATCGCGCTGCGTGCGCCGCCGTAAACGCCACCGATGAAGATGCCGACGATCAGCGCCAGGGCGTCGTTCACATCCCAGGAGAAGGTGAAGGACACCAGGATGGATACCGCCATGGTCACCGAAAGACCGGGAATGGCGCCGATGTAGATGCCGGCGAAGGTGCCGAGCGCCGTGAGCATCAGGAGGTTGGGATCCATCCAGGCCATCAGCAGGTAAGAAAAGGTATCGCTCATGGAAGTCTCGTCTCAGGGCAGGTAGACGCTGAACGCCAGGGTGAACAGAAGATAGATGGCCAGCACCGAGATGCCGCTGGCGAGCAGTGCCGAGAGCACCTTGCCGCGCCGCAGGTAGACGATGGAGAGCATCAGGAACACGAAGGTGCTGACGTAGAAGCTTGCCCACTGGATCACTGCCAGATAAGCCACGCAAAGCAGGGTGAAAACGACGATGTGGCGGGGGAAATGCGCGTGACTGAAACGTTTCGCCGACGCTACCCAGCCTTCTCCGTGGGTGGGTTTGCCGCGCATTTCGTAGAGCACGCGCAAGGCGGCGATCAGCAGTACCGTGCTGGCGCCAAGGGGAAATGCGCCTGGCGAGCTGATCGAGGAGAAGCCGGAAATCAGGTAGGCCTGATAGAGCACGGCGATACTGAAAATCACCAGCAGCACGCAGAATGTGCGCTCACCCACCGGTATTTTTTTCGATGTAGTCATAGGTCACTCCAGAAGCAGTCCATGCTGCCCACGTTGGGGACGTACCTCGATCAGGTACGCGCGTCGTCATGACGGTGCCGCACGGCGTCTGCCCGTGAAGGCATGGCGGGCGCGAGCAGGCAGATAGCGGCGGGAGAGAGCGATGACCAGTCTTCGTTGGCGGAAGTGGCGAGGGCGCGGATGGCCCGGAGGGTCATCTGCTTTGCGCGGGCAAAGGCAATGTAGAGCTGTGGCATGGATGGCGACCTTTTTATATTTATAGGTTCAGCTGCAGAGCTTTTTCCGAAGTTCGCAGGCTTGAAGTGCGGAACCTCGATGAACATGGATCGAATACTGTGCGGTGATCCCGAGTAATTCAATTCGTCAGACGTGTTCTCGTTCGGTAACCGAACAAGAACGAACCAGTTAGTACAAATTCGGCGCTTCGATTATGGCCCGTGTTGCGCGGCTCGGCCAACCCCTGAACCTGTATGAGGGCATTACCAGCCCCCGAGGCGAATTTGCGGTGGTTCCGCATGCACGAGATTGTCTTTTAGAATCGCGCAACAATTATCGAGAGGCAGGACCATGGCCGGTAGCCAGATAGAAAGGGCGTTGAACCTGCTGGAGAGCCTGGCGGGCGCCGGTGACGTGCCGATGCAGACGCTGGCCGAGCAGTTGCAGATTCCCAAGAGCGCCACTCACCGCATGCTCAGCGAACTGGTCCGTCTGGGCTACGTGCGCCAGGACGCGCACAGCAGCCGCTATCGGTTGTCGACCAAGCTGGTTGCCGTGGGTTTCCGCTACCTGGCCAGCAACGGCGCGGACATCGTGCAGCCGGTTCTCGACCGCCTGGCTCGGGAAAGTGGCGAGCTGGTGCGCCTGGGCGTGATCGAGGGCGAACGGCAGACCTGGATCGCCAAATCTCAGGGCGCTCGCTCCGGTCTGCGCTATGACCCGGACATGGGGCGTGATGCACCGCTGCGCTATACGGCCTCTGGCCACGCCTGGCTGGCGAGCTTGAGCGACCAGGAGGCGCTGGCGCTGGTGGCAAGCCAGCAGATAGCCGAGAGCGATGAGTTCGGGCCCAATGCCCCCCACGATGATCAGCAGTTGCGCGCCTACCTTCGCCAGGCCAGGGCCAGGGGTTATGCCGCTGTGGTAGAGACATCCTCGGTCGGCACCTGTGCCTTGGCCGCGGTGATCACCCATCCTCGCCACGGCGGTGTCATCGGTGTGCTGAGCATTGCCGGACCGAGCGCGCGCATGCCGGCCGAGCGTATGGAGGAACTGGCCCCTTGCCTGATCGAATCCGCTGCGGAGCTTTCCGCCGCCAGCCAGGCGTCAGGCCTGTTCGTTTGAGCATTCAGCGATAGCGTTCGATTAACGCCCGGTGAATGAGACCGTGATTGATTAATTGTGGAACCGAGTTCTAAATTATTTCGGTGGGCGTCAGGCTTGCCCAAAATAATCAGAAAAGGACTCGCGTATTGAAACCGCCATTGCGCATTGCTCTGATCGGCGCCGGTATCATGGGCCGGCAACATCTCCATCATCTGCGCCAACTGCCCGAGGCGGTTCTCTGCGCGATCGTCGACCCTGGGCCCCAGGCGGCGCAGTTGGCGGAGGAATTCGAGGTACCTTGTTTCAGCGACCTGCAAACCCTGTTCGACAGGCGTCTGGCCCAGGCGGTGATCGTCGCCAATCCCAACGCGGCCCACGTGCCGACCGCCTTGCGCTGCATTGACGCCGGTTTGCCAGTGCTGCTGGAAAAACCGGTCGGCGTCCATCTGGACGAGGTGCGTGAGTTGGTGGCGGCCGTCGAGCGTAGCGGCGTACCGGTTCTGGTCGGCCATCATCGCCGCCACAATCCGTTGATCAGCAAAGCCCGCCAGTTGTTGCAGGACGGTGCGCTGGGGCGTCTGACCACGGTGACGGCACTGTGGCAGTTGCAGAAACCGGACAGCTACTACGAGGTCGCCTGGCGCCGCGAGCCCGGTGCGGGAATGCTGCTGACCAACCTGATCCACGACCTCGATCTGTTGCGCCATCTCTGTGGTGAGGTGGAGCAGGTGCAGGCCATTACCAGCAGCGCGGTGCGTGGTTTCGCCAATGAAGACAGCGCGGCGGTGATCCTGCGCTTCGCCAATGGCGCGCTGGGTAGCCTGACCGGCTCCGATGCAGTGGCTGCGCCGTGGAGCTGGGAGCTCACCGCAGGCGAAAATCCGGTTTACCCGCGGCAGCCTGATCAGCCGTGCTATCTGCTCGCAGGGACTGCTGGAGCACTGAGCATCCCGCAGCTCAAGCATTGGTCATATGCCACTCCCGGCGCGGGCTGGCACGAACCGTTGGAGGTTCGGAATCAGCTTTTCGACGTCGACGAGGCGCTACGTCGACAACTGGCGCATTTCATTGCCGTTGCCCGCCGTGAGGAGCCACCGTTGGTGAGCGCTGCCGATGCCGGTCGCACCCTGGCGCTTTACGAAGCCATCTGCCGGGCCGCTTGCGATGCCAGTGCTTGCACGCCCGAACGCTTCTGAGCGCTTTTCAGATCATGCGGTGCGCCGCCGAGAGAACGTCCATGAACAGCAACGAACGCATCCTTTCCCTGGCCAGCCTAACCGTCCTGGAGCTGTCTCCGCCGAAGATGGTCGAGGTGGCCGCGCGCACCGGATACAGCCATGTCGGGCTGCGCTTGATCCCGGCGACCGAGGAGGAACATCACTTCCCGCTGATCGCCGACCTCGAGCTGCGCAGGCAGACCCTCAAGCGCCTGCGTGATACCGATATGCGGGTGCTGGATATCGAGATTCTGCGCTTGAAGCCGCAAACTCGTTGCAGCGATTTCGAGGCGGTGCTCGAAGCTGGTGGCGAGTTCGGCGCGAGCGAGGTTCTGGTGGCGGGCAACGACCCAGACGAAGCACGGTTGACCGACAACTTCGCCGAGCTGTGCGACCGTGCAGCGCCCTACGGCCTGCACCCCCATCTGGAGTTCATGCCCTGGACGGACGTCGCCAATCTGCAGCAGGCAGTGCGCATCATGCAGCACGCCGGGCGTGCCAATGGCTGCGTGCTGGTAGACGCCTTTCATTTCGACCGTTCGGCCTCGCGCCTGGACGATCTGCAGCGAGTGGAACCATCGCGCCTGCGTTATGCCCAACTGTGCGATGTAGCCGGCCCGCGGCCCGATGACATGGCGGAAATTCTGCGCCAGGCACGCCATGAGCGACGCTTTCCCGGTGAAGGTGATTGTGACTTGGCAGGGCTGTTGCGCTGTCTACCGGCCACTGTTCCCTTGAGTCTGGAAATTCCTACCCGGCATTTGCTGGAGCAGGGTGTCAGTGCCGAGCAGCGGGCCAGGGCTGCTATCGACAAGACGCGGGCGTTGCTGGCACGGCTGCACGGCAACCCGTAGTCCATACTGGAGCGGCGCCGCTACAGGCTGTTGATCGAGATCAGGCTGAGCTAATAGTTAGTCAGCTACCGAATATGATGATGTCTGCTGAATCACGAGAGTTCGCATGAGTACCCCGAGTTCGCTGTCAGGCGTCAACCATCCGCTCAAGGGCATCGGCCTGGTGGTGTTGGCGACCTTTCTGTTCGCCAGCCATGACGCGCTGTCGAAATACATGTCCGGCATCTATCCGGTGATCATGGTGGTCTGGGCGCGCTATGTCGTGCACACACTGCTGATGGCCGGCATCTTCCTGCCGCAATCCGGCCTGCGTGTGCTGCGCAGCAAGCGTCCTGGCCTGCAGGCGCTGCGGGCAATCTGTCTATTGGGCTGCAGCCTGTTCTTCACCACCGGGTTGCTGTACATCCCGTTGGCCGAGGCGACGGCGGTCAACTTTCTCGCTCCGCTGTTGGTCACCGCGCTTTCGGTGCCGCTGCTCAATGAACGGGTCACTCGTGGACAGTGGGCTGCGGTGCTGGTCGGCTTCTGTGGCGTGCTGATCATCGTCCACCCGGGGGGCGAACTGTTCACGCCGGCGATTTTGCTGCCGCTCTGTTCGGCGACCTGTTTCGCGGCCTATCAGTTGCTGACGCGCATGGTCAGCCAGTACGACACACCGACCACCAGCAACTTTTTCACCGGTCTGCTCAACACCCTGATAATGAGCTGCCTGGTGCCGTTCTTCTGGCAATTGCCGGAATGGCGGCATTTACCACTGATGCTGGCGCTCGGGGCCTGTGGCATGTTCGCTCATCTCATGCTGACCAAGGCCTTTCGTCACGCAGCCCCGGCACTGCTCGCGCCGTTCGGCTACTGTCAGATCGTCTTCGCGGGTCTGCTGGGCCTGGTGATTTTTGGTCATGATCCGGAGACCAGCGCCAAGGTCGGGATCGCCATCATTTGCCTGAGCGGCCTGGCCGCCGCCTACCAACAGCGCCGCAAGCGCTGATCGGACGGTGCCGCTGGTATTCGGGTACCCATGAAATGAAAGAAGGCCCTTACGGGCCTTCTTGTTTTGCACGGGTCAGTCGACTCAGTGGTTGTTGTCGTTGAAGCTGTTCTTGCGTGCAGCTTCGTACTCGTCCTTGTCCATCGGCTTGGCACCCGGCTTGCCCAGATCGGCCATCGGGATCCGATGGGTTTCCGGGGCGATGAAGGCGGCGATGGCGCACAGGCAGGTGATGCCGAATGCCAGGCTACCGATCAGCAGCGGAATGTTGTCCGAACCGGGCGGTGCGAGCAGGGCGAACACCGCTGGCAGCATGGCGGTCAGCATGGTGCCGATGTTCTGGGCGATGGCCATGGCCGACACGCGGTAGCGAGTCTGGAACAGCTCCGGGTAGAAGCTTGGGAATACCGCGTTGTAGCCCTGATACACCACGCCCCACATGAGCAGCGACATGACGAATGCCAGCGGCACGTTGCTGATGCTGATGGCGTACAGGTAGCCGAAGGCCAGCAGACCCGAGCCCAGTGCGCCAGTCATGATGGTCGGACGGCGGCCGATCTTGTCGGAGAGGTTGCCGACGAAGGGGATGACCAGCACCGCGACGATGTTGCCTACCACCGGGATCCACAGATACACGCTCTTGTCGAAGCCGATCCCATAGGCAGGTTGCACTGCGTAAGCCGCGCCAAAAATGGTAGCCACTACAGGGATGACGTTCATCAGCGACATGACCATGACCAGGAACATGGTTCTCCAGCTGGTGCTGAACGCTTCGGAGATCGGCGACTTGGCAATCTTCTGCTTGTTCTCTTCGTTGACGAAGGCCGGGGTTTCATGGACTTCGCGGCGGATGATGAAGCCTGCCAGCAGTACAAAGGCGCTGAGCAGGAACGGGATACGCCAGCCCCAGTCGTTGAAGGCCTCGGTCGGCATGAAGTAAGCCAGCGGCAGGAAGACGGCAGCGGCAAGTACCTGGCCAGCCTGTACACCCTGCAGGGTGAAGCTGGCATAGAAACCTCGTCGCCCGAAAGGCGCATGTTCGAGGATCATCGAACTGGCCCCCGAGATTTCACCGGCAACGGCAAACCCCTGGATCAGACGCAGTACCACCAGCATGGCCGGAGCCAGGAAGCCGATGTCGTGGTAGGTCGGCAGCAGGCCTACGGCCATGGTCGAAATGCCCATCAGGAACATGCACAGCAGCAGCACGTTCTTGCGGCCACGGGTATCACCCCAGTGACCCAGGACGAAGGCACCGACCGGGCGCGCCAGGTAACCCACGCCATAAGTGGCCAGTGAGGCGACGATGGCCATTTTCGGGTCGGTGTTGGGGAAGAAGATCTGCGGGAAGATCAGTGCCGCTGCCTGGGCGTAGATGAAAAAGTCGTAATACTCCAGAGCGGAGCCGACCCAGCCGCTGGCAGTAGCTTTCTTGGCTTGTGAACGTGAGGGGTTAGCCATCATTGTCTCCGTTATTTTTAGAGCCCTGAACGAGTCAGCAGCATGTGTTCGAGTCGAGCGCCGGCATGCGCGGACCGGCCCTTTTGGGGCGTCAGGTCAATCACTGTCGGGTTTGATCGAGCGGAGCTTCGCGAGTCAGGGTAGGGCGCGCGGAGTCGCAACTGACCGGGTTGGGGTCAGAAAGCGTGCGAATGGTATGCGGGTATTCGGGGACTGGGAAGTGAGCATGGTATGTACTCGTTTTCTTGAAATTGTTATGGACCGTGCTAGGCCGTCTGTGGGTCTGACCTTCGAGGCATCAGTTGTCCGCAGTGGGGACCATGGTCAGGGAGAAATGAGAGCTTGGTCAATTCGATAAACGGCCTTATGTTCGATAAACGCACAGAATACTAACCGGTTCGTACACTTTGAATTGCCGCCTCCCGCGTGCGCGCGAATAATCGCCGCAGCCCCCGAGAAATCGAGCTGCTGGCTGATTGAACGGCTGTCAGGCAATGGTCCGAAGACCTTGTCGACTACGCTTGCTGGAGCTTGGCCGAGGTCATCATGCGATCCGCAGAGATCGTTATCTACAAGGAGCTGAAGTATGCATCGCTCGATTGCCACCGTCTCCCTGAGCGGAACCCTGCCGGAAAAACTCGAAGCCGTGGCGGCCGCGGGTTTCGATGGTGTGGAGATATTCGAGAACGACCTGCTGTACTACGCGGGTAGCCCGCGCGACATTCGCAAGATGTGCGCCGATCTGGGCATCGCCATTACGCTGTTCCAGCCATTTCGCGATTTCGAAGGCTGCCGTCGGGATCGCCTGCAGCGCAACCTCGACCGCGCCGAGCGCAAGTTCGATCTGATGCAGGAGCTCGGTACCGATCTGGTGCTGGTCTGCAGCAACGTTGCGGCCGACTCGCTCGGCGATGAAGACATTCTGGTCGACGATCTGCGTCTGCTGGGCGAGCGTGCTGGTGCACGGGGCCTGCGTATCGGTTACGAGGCACTGGCCTGGGGGCGCCACGTCAATACCTACCAGCAGGTGTGGAATCTGGTGCGCCAGGCGGACCACCCTGCGGTCGGCGTCATTCTCGACAGCTTCCACACCCTGTCGCTGAAAGGTGACCCTGCGGCGATCGCCGATATCCCCGGCGACAAGATCTTCTTCGTGCAGATGGCCGATGCGCCGATCCTGGCGATGGACGTGCTGGAGTGGAGTCGCCATTTCCGTTGCTTCCCCGGCCAGGGTGAATTCGACCTGCCGGGCTTTCTCGCGCCGATCATTCGCACCGGCTACAACGGGCCGCTGTCTCTGGAAATCTTCAACGACGGTTTCCGCGCGGCGCCGCCGCGTGCCAACGCGGTGGATGGGCTGCGCTCGCTGCTGTATCTGGAGGAGAAAACCCGTCAGCTTCTGGCAGCCGACGCACAGGCACCGAATCTCGACATGCTGTTCTCCACGCCGCCAGCCAGTCGCTATCACGGCGTCGAGTTCCTGGAGTTCGCGGTCGACGAAGCGGCGGGTGCCAAGCTGTCGGGGTGGCTCGAGCGACTGGGCTTCGCCAGGGCCGGTGAACACCGTTCCAAGGACGTCAGTCTGCTGCGCCAGGGCGACATCAACATCGTCCTCAATGCCGAACCGTATTCCTTCGCCCACGGGTTCTTCGAAGCTCATGGCCCATCGCTGTGTGCCACGGCCCTGAAGGTCAAGGATGGTGCTTCGGCGCTGCAGCGCGCTCGGGATTACCGCGGGCATCCTTATCGCGGGTTGGTCGGGCCGAACGAGCGGGAAATTCCGGCGATGCGTGCTCCCGATGGCAGTCTGATCTATCTGGTCGACGAAGCCGAGGCGGGGCAGAGCATCTACGACACCGATTTCAAGCTCGACCCGAGTGCGGTGCAAACCGGTAGCCTGCAGCGCATCGACCATATGGCACTGGCACTGCCAGCCGACAACCTGGACAGCTGGGTGCTGTTCTACAAGAGTCTGCTGGACTTCGAAGCCGATGACGAAGTGGTCTTGCCCGATCCTTACGGCCTGGTGAAAAGTCGTGCACTGCGTAGCCGTTGCAGCTCGGTGCGCCTGCCGCTGAACATTTCCGAGAACCGCAACACGGCCATCGCTCATGCACTTTCCAGCTATCGCGGTTCGGGCGTGCATCACATCGCGTTCTCCTGCGAAGACATCTTCAAGGAGGTGGCGCGGGCCAAGGAGGCCGGCGTTCCCCTGCTGGACATACCGCTCAATTACTACGACGATCTGGCCGCACGTTTCGATTTCGACGACGAGTTCCTCAGTGAACTGGCCTACTACAACGTGCTCTACGATCGTGACGCTCAGGGTGGTGAGTTGTTCCACGTGTACACCGAGGCATTCGAGGAGCGCTTCTTCTTCGAAATCATTCAGCGCAAGAATGGCTATGTCGGCTATGGAGCCGCCAACGTCGCCGTCCGCCTAGCGGCGATGGCCAAATCGCGCAGCGGTGCCGTGCGTCAGGCGAAGCTCTGACCTGCATGTTCCAGCGGGTATCGGCTATAGCCATACCCGCCCTCAGGGTGCAGGATGAACAATAAGAAAGGCCATGATGAGTACCTCTATGACCGTTACCCTTGAGCCTGCGGCCGAAGAACTGGCCACGGCGACCCGCAAGCCGCGCAAGAACAACCCGGAAAAGACCCGGGAGAACATCCTGCAGGCCGCCATCACCGAGTTCGTACAGCAGGGCCTGTCAGGTGCGCGCGTCGACGCCATCGCCGAACGCACCGCAACGTCCAAACGCATGATCTACTACTACTTTGGCAGCAAGGAGCAGCTATACGTCGAAGTGCTCTGCAAGCTGTATGGCGATATCCGCAGCACGGAACGACGCCTGCATCTCGATGAGCTGTCGCCACCGGATGCGATTCGCCGGTTGGTCGAGTTCACCTTCGATCACCATGATCGCAATTCGGACTTCGTACGCATCGTCAGCATCGAGAACATCCACTACGGCGAGTACGTCAAGCAGTCACCGGAAATCCGCCGGATGAGCAACGTGGTGCTGTTGACGCTGGGCGAAACGCTCAAGCGTGGAGAGAAGGAGGGCGTGTTTCGCGAAGGGCTGGATACCCTGGACGTGCACATGCTGATCAGCTCGTTCTGCTTCTATCGGGTATCCAACCGGCATACGTTCGGGGAAATCTTCCAGATCGATCTGCCGGACGAGCAGGTCAAGCTTCGCCACAAGCGCATGATTTGCGAAGCGGTGCTGCGCTACGTCACTCGCTGAGCTCAGGCCGACCACCACCGATGGCCGGCCTGCAACCATCAACTGTTCATGCTGTGGAAGTGATCGAGCATGCGTTGCGCGTCCGCCTCAACGCCACTGAACAGCTCGAATGCTTTCACCGCCTGGAATACTGCCATGTTGCCGCCGTCCAGCGTCCTGCAGCCAATGGCCCTGGCTTCACGGAGCAGCTCCGTTTCCAACGGGAAGTAGACGATCTCCGCGACCCACAGCGCCGGGCGCAACAGCGCCTTGGGAATCGGCATGCCCGGTAGCTTGGCCATGCCCATGGGGGTGGTGTTGACCAGGCCGTCGGCGTTTGCCACTGCCGCGGCCAGATCGCTGCCAGCCTGAGCGCGTGATGAGCCGAAGTGCTTGTTGAGATTGTCGGCCAGCGCCTGCGCCCGTTCGAGCTCCACGTCGAAAATGGTCAGTTGCCCGACGCCTTCGCTCAATAGAGCGTGAGCCACTGCCGCGCCAGCGCCGCCAGCGCCCATCTGTACGACCTGGGCGCGTTCCACGTCTCCGAGGCCGCGTCGGAAACCTTCCGAAAAACCAAGGCAGTCAGTGTTGTGGCCGATTCGTTTGCCATCTTTGAAGACAACGGTATTCACCGCGCCAATTCCCCGGGCCTCGTCGGACAGTTCGTCGAGCAGGGGAATGATCGCCTGCTTGCACGGGAAGGTGATGTTGAGCCCGGTAAAACTCATGTGCTCGGCTGCGCTCAGCAGATCGGGGAGGGCGCTGCTGTCGAGGCGCAATTGATCCAGATCGATCAGCCTATATAAGTAGCGAATGCCCTGCGCATCACCTTCGTGTTCATGCATGGCGGGTGTACGGGATGCCTGGATGCCTGCACCGATGAGGCCGGCGAGGATGCTCGGTGTATGGGTGGTCATGGGTGCATCATCCTTTAATGAGTTGGCTGAAGTGTTGCAGCGCTGCGCGATAGCCGCCGCTACCCAGTCCGCAGATCACACCGAGCGCGATCGGTGATACGAAGGAGTGATGGCGGAAGGCTTCACGTTTGTGCACGTTGGAGAGATGCACCTCTATTACCGGCAGCTCGCTGGCGACCAATGCATCGCGGATGGCAACCGACGTGTGGGTCCAGGCTGCAGGATTGATCACGATACCTGCGCAGCGTCCGCGCGCCTTGTGAATCCAGTCGATGAGTTCGGCTTCGTGGTTGGTTTGGCGGAACTCTGTGGCCAGGCCGAGGGGTTCGGCTGTCTCGGCGCAAAGGCGGGATATGTCGGCCAGAGTTTCGTGCCCATAGGTTTCGGGTTCACGGGTGCCGAGCATGTTCAGGTTCGGGCCGTTGAGGATAAGGACGATGGGAGCCATGCTGCTTCCTGTTGTTATTGTCGGATAGCTGAATAAAGCTGCATTCAAAATGTACCAACCAGTTAATTTGGTCAATCGTGCGGCGAAAAGGACCAGGACAAAGCGTTCGATTATCGCGCCTTGGACAAAAGCGTAGAAAAGCGCAAATAACCCCTTGACCTGATTTCGTGGGGGCCTATAATGCGCACCACTTCCGGCGCGGCCTG